>NZ_CP067100.1:1484225-1793450 GCF_016616235.1 Bradyrhizobium diazoefficiens | reverse complement strand
GCGCCAAACCACCCCAAAATAGGACCGCATAGGGCATTTTCGCCGCATTTAATGGCTGAACTTGGCCCGAAAACCCGCTTGGCAGGTGGACATCCAGGGTTTTGTCTGATACATCCGCGCGCTCAAGGTTAAGGGCCTGCGCATTTCGCCATCCCCTTAGACTTACCAGAATTCAAATCCGATCCACCAAAGAGGATGCCGCGTGCAGGTTCTCGTTCGCGATAACAATGTCGATCAAGCCCTCAAGGCGCTGAAGAAGAAGATGCAGCGCGAGGGCATTTTCCGCGAGATGAAGCTCCGCGGTCACTACGAGAAGCCCTCCGAGAAGAAGGCCCGTGAAAAGGCCGAAGCCGTGCGCCGCGCGCGCAAGCTGGCCCGCAAGAAGCTGCAGCGCGAAGGCCTGCTGCCGATGAAGCCGAAGCCGGTGTTCGGCGCCGGTCCCGGCGGTGATCGCGGCGGCCGTGGCGGCCCGGGTGCAGGTCCGCGCGGACCGCGCTGATCTTTCCGGATTTATCAGACTTCAGTTTTCGATAACGCGGGCTCCTGGCCCGCGTTATTGTTTTGTGAGCGGTGCCTTGCTGGGATGGGGCACCACCGATGCGGCGCCAATGCGCGATGAGATTGGATGAATCGTCACCGCGCTTTAGGTTGTTGTTTGCGCATGATCTCTTCGGAAAACCGCGGCACACCTTGCGCTCACGCGGTCCTCCGGGTCCGGATCATGCTTTAGCGCGAGCGAACCGTAGATGGCCTTCCCTTTCCCCGAACGCGGAATGGCGCGGCTGCGCCGGATCTGGCAGCAGCCGCTCGCGCTCGGCTTGATGGGCATTGCACTGTGCGGCTGCTCCTTCGACCTGGGCTCGCTGATGCCGGAGAAGGACAAGCCGCAGGAGGCGCCCAAGGCGGCACCGACGGCCGAGAGCGCGGTCAGCCCTGGCAATGTCACCGAGGCCCAGGCGCACACGGCGAAGGCCCAGGCCCTGGCCAAGTCGGGCGAGACGGCCGCAGCGCTGGATGAATTCAATCGCGCGGTCGGGCTCGATCCCTACAATGCGCAGGCGCTCTATGGCCGTGCCCTGATCTATCAGGCCAATAACCAGCACGATTTCGCCATCGCTGATTTCAGCGCCGCGAGCGGGCTCAACCCGCAAAAGGCCGAGCCGCTGCTCGGCCGCGCCGCCAGCTATCTTGCGATCGGCAAAGTCAAGGAGGCCGCGGCCGACCTCGACGAGGCCTCCGAGGCCGATCCGCACAATGCCCAGGTCTGGACCGCGCGCGGACAGGCCTATGAGCGGCTGGGCGACAAGGCCAAGGCGGCTGCGTCTTACAACAAGGCGGTCGCGCTGCGTCCACGCGACGATGCCGCCCGCAGCGGGCTCGCCCGCGTGGGCGGCTAATCGAAGCATCCGTCGTCAACGCATCCGCCGTCCGGCTCAATGTTTTGAACCGGACGGCTGGCGCCAGATCAGAAGTGGACCTCGGTGCGCATACCGAGAACCACGGCATTGTCGGTCTTCACGCCTGCGGCGTTATAGCCGCGCCCGCCGGGATTGATGACATATTGCGCGTCGAACTTGAGGTTCAACCAACCGGTCGCCTGCCATCCGTACCAGACTTCGATCGGAACCTCGTTGCCGCCAGCATTGGGACCGAGGGCAGCTGAATTGACGTGGGTCGTTCCGACCGCGAAGCCGACTTCGTCCTTGGGACGCCAGGTGAACGTTCCGGTATGCCTGAAGCCGAGCGCGATCTGATAATCCTGGTACGACGTCCGGTGATCGGCCCAGCTCGTATTGAGGAAGGTGTACCAGCCCTGCGCGTCGGGACCGTCAACGGTCAAGCGCTGCAGGATCGACTCGTAGATGCCGTAGCGGCCTCTTTGATCTCCGAGATTCTGATCGGGGACGCCACCAACGCCCGGGATGGTGCTGATGATGCCCGGGAGACCCCCATCGATGGTCGACGCGCTGTCATACCAGCCGCCCAATCTCCAGGTCCCGGTCAAGGGACCCTTCGGAGTCCAGACCAACTCGACCGGCACCAGCACGCCACTGGCGGGGCTGGAGGACGGGACGCCCGGCAGGAAGTAGATGCTGGGCTCCGAGGTCGTCAGATAATTCGGATTGGCATCGTAGACGCCGACCGAAACCGTGAATTCCGGAGTCAGCTTGTAGTGGACGACGCCGGCCCACTGGCTTACCGGCCAGTTGTAGATGTATCCACCCTGGATGTTGCCGGGTTGGCCGCCGCAGAAGGTCAGGTTGATGAACTCGCACAGACCGAAGAAGAAGTCGGAGCCGACGGGAAGACGGCCGCCCTTCAGTTCGAGGCGGTCATCGAACAGCTTCTGCGAGTAGTAGAGCTGCGTCAGGCGCAGAATATTGCCGCGGCCGTAGACTTCGTTGGTCAGCTGCAGGGCGGGAATGCCCGCTTCGCTGTTCAGATTATCGCCGAAGCGGTCAACCAGCGTGAGGCCGATCGTGCCGCCCTGGATGCCGGCAAGCTTGCCCATGTCGAGCTTGGCCCCGAACCACAGTTGTCCGGCGTTGGCTGCGGTGTTCCTGCTTCCGCCCGACAGATTGCCGACGGATTCATTGCCCAGCGTCAGGCCCAGATCGATGCCCTGCTCCTTCAGCCTGGTCCTGCCGAGATCGCCGAACAGATACGGCCTCGTCCAGAAATCGTCAGCGGCCGCATAAGGGACAGGCGGCGCCTTCGTCGGAAGATCGGCCGCATATGCTCCACCGCTCAAGAGCGATGACAAAGCAATCGCCGCACCGCATGCCCATGCGGTGTTCACATATCTACGCAACATTTCGTCCTCCCGCCGTCTCAGGCTTTGTCTCTTCCTCACGCCCTTGCCCAAAGCCCTCGAGCCCCGAACGTGGTCCTTCCCCAGCAGCCGCCGACGAAGCAGCGTGATGTCAGCTGGAGGCTGGATCTCTGTCATGCTTGATCGCCCGTTCTCGCCGGCAACACAGCCTGGCTGTGCGGTGAGGCGCCCTGTTTTGCCTGCACAGGTTTCGATCTCGGCGCCGTGGTGGCGACGCCGGCCAGCGCCATCTTGCGCCGCCGCCGGGCCTGCAATTGCTGATCGGCCAGCACGCCGATCAGAATGACCGTCCCCATCACTGCGAAGTTCAGGGAATTGGGGATTCCCAGGATATTGACGAGGTTCTGCAGCACCTGCAGCAGCCCCGTCCCCAACACGATACCGAGGATGGAGCCCTCGCCGCCGCGCAGGCTGCACCCGCCCAGCACGGCAGCCGCGATCGCGTAGAGTTCGTAGAAATTGCCGAACGAGCTCGGCGAGACCGAGTTGGTGTAGAACACGAACAACACGGTCGAAACGCCGGCGAGTCCGCCGCTGATGATGTAGGCGGTTGCGATCACGACATTTGTGCTGATGCCGGAGAAGCGCGCCGCTTCCTCGTTCTTGCCGACCGCATAGAGCCAGCGCCCGTAGACCGAGCGGTGCAACAGCACCCCGAGAACCAGCGCGAGGACGATGAGGAAGATGAAGGTGTTCGGGATGCCCGCCACATTGCCGGAGGCGATGTTGCTCAGTGTCGCGGCCTCGTCGCCGTAGCCGAAGCCGCGTGTCGAATCGCTGGTATAGTAGCGGGCGGCGCCGCGATAGATCAGGAGCCCGCACAGCGTCACGATGAAGGGCTGCATCTTGAGGCGCGTGATCAGGAAGCCCTGGATGCCTCCCAGCGCCAGCCCGCCCAGCAATACGGCCAGCAGCGCGATGGGCCAGGGAACCTGATAGGTCGTCAGAAGGTCGATGAAGACGACGCCGAGCAGCGCGAACATCGAGCCGAGCGAAAGGTCGATGCCGCCGGTGATGATCACGAGCCCCTCGCCCAGCGCGAACACGCCGAACAGACCGATCAGGTTGGCCATGTTCAGCAGATTCACCAGCGACAGGAAGGCCGGATTGATCGCGCCGGTGACGGCGGAGATCACCGCAAGCAGCAGGAACAGGCCGAGCTCTTTCTTCGTCATGGCGCAGCGGCTTCCATGGTTTCCGGCGCTTGGCCGATCGCCAGCCGCAACACGTTGTATTCGCTGAACTGTTCGCGTTCGAGGACGCCGCTGACACGGCCTTCATGCATCACGGCCACCCGGTCCGAGACGCCGATGACCTCCTCCATGTCCGAGGAAATCATCACGATCGCGACGCCCTGGTCGGCGAGATCGCGCATCAGCGCATAGATCTCGCTCTTGGCCCCGACATCGATGCCTCGGGTCGGCTCGTCGAAGAACATCACGCGCGGCTGCATGGAAAGCCATTTGCCCAGCACGACCTTCTGCTGGTTGCCGCCGGAGAGCGTCACGACTTCCATATCGATGCTCGGCGCCTTGATGGACAGGCGCCTCGCCTGCTCGTTCGCGACCTTGCGTTCGGCCGCGCCGTTGACCAGCGACATCCACGCATAGTTCAGCAAGTTCGCGAGCGTGACGTTCTCCCGGATCGGCAGCTCCAGCACGAGCCCGGATTTCTTGCGGTCTTCCGGCACCAGATAGATGCCCTGCCCGATCGCGTCCCGCGGCGAGGCGACGGCGACCGGCGCGTTGTCGATCCTGATCTCGCCACCCAGCAGCGGGTCGATGCCGAAGGCGGTGCGAGCGAGTGAGGTGCGGCCGGCGCCTACGAGCCCTGCCAGGCCGAGGATCTCCCCGCGGCGCACGGAAAGATCGATCTGCCGGTCGGGAAACGCCGACGTCACGAGGCCGGCGATATCGCAGCCGCCCGGTTGCGGCGACCGCTTCGGCGGCGTGTACAGCGACTTGAGGTCGCGGCCGATCATCAGCCGGATCATGGCGGCGTGACTCAGCTCGTCCCGCGCCAACTCTCCCACCGTGCGCCCGTCGCGCAGCACGACCACGCGGTCCGCGCAGGTCATGATCTCGCCGAGCCGGTGAGAGATATAGATCACCGAAATGCCGTGCGCCTTCAGGTCGGCAATCACCGCCAGCAGCCGCTCGGTCTCGGAAATCGTGAGGCTGGAGGTCGGCTCGTCCATGATGATCACGCGGGCGTCGATCGAGAGCGCCTTGGCGATCTCCACCATCTGACGCTCGGCGATGGACAGATTTTCGACCGGCGTGTCCGGACTGAAATCGGCGCCGAGGCGCTCCAGCAGCGGCGCCACGCGGGCGCGCATCTGCGCGTCGTCCACCAGCTTCAGCGGACCGCCGAAGAGTTTCTCGCGCCCGATGAAGACGTTCGCGGCGACGTCGAGGTTCTCGAACAGGTTCAGTTCCTGGTGCACGAAGGCGATGCCGGCCCGCGTCGCCTCGCTCACCGTCATCCGCGCGTGGTCGTCGCCGCCGATGCGGATCACGCCTTCGCTCGGCGCGATCACGCCGCCCAGCACGCGCATCAGCGTCGATTTGCCGGCGCCGTTCTCGCCGATCAGGCCCAATACCTCGCCGCGGTACACACGCAGGCTGACATCGTCGAGGGCCCTGACACCGGGATAAGTCTTGCTGATCCCGGCAAGCTCCAGCAGCATATCCGTCATTCCGCGTTCCCCCGCGTCACACCCGGCGGTCTGTGGCCGCCGGGCGTGAAACACACCGAAGCTATTTCTTCAGCAGGTCCTTCAGGTATGCAGTGAACTCCGCGACGTTGGACTTGCTGATCACCTTGGTCGGCACGATCAGCTTGCCGTCCGCCGGGATCCAGGACTTGTCGCCGTTCAGCGTCTTGATGATGTTGGTGGCGGAGAGATAGCCGAACTCGTACGGCTGCTGCACGACCGTGGATTCGATCGTGCCGTCGGAAATGCCCCGCAGCGTACGCTGATCCTCGTCGAAGCCGACGATCTTCACCTTGCCGGCCTTGCCCGCCGCCTTCACCGCGTCATAGATCAGCGGTGTCTCGTAGCTCCACAGGCCGGACAACAGCGCAATGTCGGGATATTTGACGAGGACGTTCTCCATGTTCGCCTTGGCCTTGGCGAAGTCCACCTGATCGGTGAACACGTCGACCAGTTCGACCTTGGTACCGGCGATCGCGTCCTTGATTCCCTGGACCCGCTCGCGGGCGTTGTCGGCGTCCATCGTGCCGACAAATAGCGCGATCTTGCCGCCGTTCGGCAGCGCTTTCTTGATCTCCTCGCCCGCCTGCCGGCCGGCTGCGACGTTGTCGGTGCCGATATAGGCGAGACGCTTGCTCTGCGGCGCATCGCTGTCCGTCGTGATCAACACGGTCTTCGCCGCAACCTTGTTGAGTTGTTCGGTTGCATGCGGCGCATCGTCGACGGAGATCGAGATGCCGGCGACGCCGCGCACCAGCAGGTCGTCCAGCTCGCGCCGCTGGCCTGCGGCCGTGCCTTCGTTGGTGACGATCAACTCGATGTTGTAGTCCGGGTGTTCTTTCTGGGCTTTCTCGAGCCCGCGTCCGGCGATGGTCCAGAAGTCGGCCGCAACGTTGGTCACAAGCGCGATGGTCTTTTTCTGCTGCGCCTGCGCCACCCCGGTGGCCATCGCGAGCGCGGCGGCACTCGCCAACAACGGGACGATCAATTTCTTCACTGAGTCCTTCACGGCATCCTCCCTTTGAATCACCCCACATGAGGCGGTGCGTGCGACGCTTCTGCGTCTTATTTTATTTACGCGATGAATAAATTACTGGAGAAAGCTCTCTGGTCAAGGCTGTTCCTGTTGTAACCCTCACGCACCAGTAGCATTTAGGTATGGAAGTGCGACATTTTGGCACCACTTTTCCTTCTTTGCTGAAGTCATCCAGTCGATTAATTTCCAAAATCGAATTTAAGGTTCCCGGCATTGATTAACTTCGCGAACGAATTAAAAGCCGGCGGCATGGATCAGCAACCCGAGCCCCCGAAACGTAATTCAGGCGTGGCTCGCGGATCGAACCGCGGCCGTCTGGTCGAAGCCTTGCGACGCCAGGGGCCATCGCCGCGGGTGGAGCTCGCGCGCAGCACGGGGCTGAGCTTCCCGGCCATTTCAGCCCTGACGTCGCGACTGATCGCGGATGAGCTGCTGTGCGAGGCCGAAACCGAGACCGGCGCGGCGACGTCGTGGCCCAACGATACCGACGAAGAGGATGCGGACGGGCTGAACGGCAGGCGCCGCGGCCGGCCGGCGGTGCTGCTGACCCTGAATCCGGCGTTTGGCCGCATCATTGCGGTCTCGCTGCGCATGAACCAGATCGAGACGCTGATCGCGGATTTCAGCGGCTCCGATCTGGCGCAATCGCGACTCGCTCTCGCGACCCGGGCGCTCGATTCGGCCGCGCTGTGCGAGCTCGTCATCGCGCAGATCGAAGCGATGCTCGAGGCGACGGCCACGCCGCGCCATCGGCTGCTTGGTATCGGGATTGCGCTGCAGGGCATCGTCAACGCCGACACCGGGCGGCACCTGTGGAGTCCTGCGCTCTCGGTCACCGACGTCGATCTGGCGAAGCCGATCCGGCAGGCATTCGGGGTCGAGGTCGCGATGGCGAATGATGCAGTCGCGGTTGCACTGGCCATCGCCGCCGCGGAGCCGGCACTGACGCAGGGCCTGTCGGCCACGATCATGGTCGGCCACGGCGTCGGGATGGGCGTCGTCGTCGACGGCGAGGCGCGCTGGGGCACCGGCGCCGGCAGCGAGATCGGCCATGTCAAGCTGGCGCCGAACGGTCCACAATGCCGCTGCGGGCAGCGCGGCTGCATCGAGGCCCATCTCGCCGACTACGCGCTCTACCGGGATGCCCGCACCTTCCTCGACCTGCCGCCGGCGCCATCGCAGCAGCCATCGGACGCGCAGATGGCTCTGCTGCGCGAGCGAGCCTCGGCCGGTGATCCCCGCCTCGAGCACTTGTTCCACCAAGCAGGCCACGCGCTTGCCGAGGCGGTCGCCGTGACGATATCGGTGCTGCGCCCGAACCATGTCATCCTGGCGGGCGCCGGCCTACAGGCATTTGAAATGATGCGCCGCGCCTATGAGGAGCGGCTTGAACAGGCGGTTTTGCCGTGGCTGCTCAAGTCCACGGCAATCCATGTACGTCCGAGCGAGTCGGTGACAATTCTCGACGGCATGGTGCGGCGGACGCTGGAGGTCGTGGACCGCAACTACATGGAGACCAGCTAGAGCGTGATCCGGAAAAGTGTGTAGCAGTTCTCCGATAAGATCATGCTCAAACAATAACCTAAAGCGCGATCGCGATTCGTCCTTGTCTCATCGCGCTTTAGTCCGGAGTGGAGCTCTTCGGCAGGACGGAGTGGAACATCGACTTCATGCCCGACAGCATCTCGTCCGCAACGTTGGTCTTCTTCGGCCGCGGCATGGAGGCGCCGGCATCGGCCCGCAGATCGAGCGGCGGCGCGATCACGGGCACGGGGATGTCAGCCGGCGGCGTGATTCGATTCGGGTCGTCGTCGCCAACCGACGACGTGTAAGACGGCGACGAGGTGCCGTTGCCATAGGCGTCCGGCGAGGGCGCGGACACCGTGATCGGCGGCGGCAGCGGACGGATCGTGGACGGCTCGGTAGCGATGACGCGCGGAGCCTCCGGGGTGCGGATGGCTTCGCGCACCGCGGGCTCGGGCGTCCGCTCGACCGGCTTGGTCTCGGCAGATTTGGCCTCAGCGGCCTTCGCTTCAGAAGATCGGCCCTCGGGCGACTTGCGCAGACGCTCGATGGCAGCGCGCGCCAGATCGTTGGCATCGGGCGTGGCCGCCTGGGACGCCGCGGCCGGCGCCGAATTGGCTTCCACCACAGGAGCTGCGGCTGCCGGAGTCGACTTGGCGGCCGCCTTCTCGCGTGCTGGCGGGCGGCCGTGCGAAGCGGTCTCGGCGGGAGTGACGTCCGCAGCCTTGGTGTCCGCGGCCTTGGTCTCAGCGGCCTTAGTATCGGCGGCCTTGGTTTCGGACTTATCGGCAGGCTTCTCGGCCTTGTCCGCCGCGGTCTTCTCGGAGACGCTCTTCTCGGATACGCCCTTGGCCTTGATGCCGGGCGCCGGGAGGTTGGCCACGTCAGCGGGCTTATTGCCGCTCTTGCCGGCATCGCCGGGGGCGACTACGGCCGCGGGGGCGTCGGCCGGCTTGGCGTTGATGTAGTGATTAACGATGTAGGCCCCGATGATCGTCGCGAGCACCGAGGGGAAGATATCCATCGAGATTTTAGCGAGGTATTTCAGCATTTCTCGGCCACTCCCCGCGCGATCTGATGCGGGAACTTTGGGGCATTGTAAGGGATCAACTGCGACGGATCGATGGCAAATAGTCATGCCAGCCTTAAGGCTTCAGCTCAATCTCAAGAAATACGATCTCGGTTGAGGTTTCGTTAAGTACGTCGTGTTGGACGCCGGCCTTGCGAAAGTAGGACTTTCCGGCCGCAAGCTGCGCCTTGGACCGCTCGCCGGTGGGCACCACGATCGTCATCTCGCCGCCGACCACGGGAACAATCACATAGTCCATCCCGTGGGTGTGATGCCCGGTTGCGCTGCCCGGCGCGAGCCGCCATTCGGTCACCCGGACCTGGTCGTTGTCGATCTGAACCTCGGATTTGGCGGCGAGCATCGGGAACTCCTTGAAGCATGATCTGGACCCGGGAGCTCGCGTGAGCGCAAAGTGCTGAGCGCTTGTCCCGAAAAGATCATGCTCGAACGACAGCCTGGAACGCGACGGCGCTTCAGGGCACGAAAACCATGAACACGTAGACGGCAAATACCACCATATGGACCAGACCGAACAGGACATTGGTTCTGCCCGTGCCGAAGGTCAGCATGCTCAGGAAGAAGGTGAGCAGCAGAAGGACGCTGCCCTGGGCGCTGAGCCCGAGTTCGAGCTCCTTGTCGAACGCGTAGGTTGCAACGCCGACGGCGGGAATGGTGAGGCCGATGGTCGCGAGCGAGGACCCGAGGGCGAGATTGATGCTCTTCTGGAGATCATTCCTGCGGGCCGCCGCAATCGCCGCGACGCCTTCGGGCATCAGGATCAGGAGCGCGACCAGAAGCCCGGCAAAGGCCGGTGGCGCGCCGATCTTGGCGGCCACGGCGTCGACCACGAGCGAGAACTTCTTGGCGAGCAGCACGACCGCCAGGAGCGAGATCAGGAGCAGCCCGGCGGTGAGCGCAAGCGCTCCGACCGACAGGTGTGTCTCCCCTCCCTCGCCTTCCGCCCGTTCGTGGACGAAGTAATCCTTGTGCAGGACGGTCTGGGTGTAGAGAAACACCGCATAGAGCGCGAGCGTCACCACATCGACGAAGCCGAGCTGAACCGCCGAGTAGGCCGGGCCCGGCGTGGTGGTCGTGTAGTTCGGCATGATCAGCGTGATCGTGGCGAGCGCGAACAGCACACTGAGATAGACGTTGGCCCCGGAGAGCTGAAAACCCTGCTCGCGATAGCGCAGGCCGCCGATGAAGATGCAGAGCCCGACGAGACCGTTGCAGACGATCATGACCACGGCGAACACGGTGTCGCGCGCCAGTTCCGGGGCAGGCTTGTCGCCCAGCATGATCGTGGTGATCAGGGCCACCTCGATGATGGTCACCGAGAGCGTCAGCACCAGCGTACCATAGGGTTCACCGACCCGTTCGGCGATCACCTCGGCATGATGCACGGCGGCGAACACCGTGCCGAACAGGATGACCAGAAGGATGGTGGCGAAGACGAGCCCGCCCGGCGAAAGCGTGAAGACGTAGCCGGTCGCGGCGACGGCCACGAACAGCAGCACCGCCAGCGCCGGAAAGACCCAGGCCGACCGGGGCATCGGATCATGCGCGCTCATCCATCGGCTCCAGTTACTTCGGGCATGATCCGGGAAAGTGTGTCGCGGCTGTCCGAAAGATCATGCTCGCTCGAAAGGCCCGAGGTGCAATGAAAATCCGTTGCACCCGCCGCGAGCAGTAGCAAATCGGCCGGCAGATTCAATGCCACTCCAGCAACGGCGCGACCGGCAGCAAGGTCAGCAGCAGGAACAGCGGGATCAGCACGGCGCCTGCGCGCAGGAGATAGCCGAAGAAGCCCGGCATCTCGATGCCGTTCTCGCTGGCGATGCTGCTCACCATGAAGTTCGGCGCATTGCCGACATAGGTGAGCGCTCCCATGTAGACCGCGCCCATGGAAATGGAGGCGAGCGTGCCGGACAGCCCATGCATCAGGACCTGCGGGTCGCCGCCGGCGAGCTCGAAGAACAGCAGATAGGTTGGCGCATTGTCGAGGAAGGCCGACATCAGCCCGGTCAACCAGAAATAGGCGACCTCGCGCGGCGCGCCGTCCGGCGTCGTGACCGCCGATAGCAACCAGGCGAAGACGCCGCGATGGCCGGCATCGAGCATGGCAATGACCGGGATGATGGCGACAAAGATGCCCGCAAACAGTTTCGCGACCTCGCGGATCGGCTCCCAAGTGAAGCCGTTGGCCTGCCTGTGCTCGTCCGGCGTCAGCCACACCGACAGCGCGGCAATGGCGAGCAGCGTCGCGTTGCGGATGACGTCTTCCAGCTCCAGCCGGGTGCCGAGAATGTCGAAGGCGATGCCGGACTTCCATGTCGCCGAGGCGAGCAGGCCGGCGACGATCGCTGCGATCAGCACCAGGTTGACGATCCCGCGGATCCGCACCGGCTCCGCGGGATCTTTGACGCCGGGTAACGGTTCGCTGCGGAAACGCCAGACGTCGACGGCGATGAAGATGGCGAGCAACGCGCCGGCAACGATCGTGGTCTGGAACCAGATATTCCGCGTGGTCCAGAAAAAGTCGACGCCGTGCAGGAAGCCGACGAACAGCGGCGGATCGCCGAGGGGGCTCAGCGCGCCGCCAACATTGGCGACCAGGATGATGAAGAAGACGACGACATGGGCGTTGTGGCGCCGCGGCCGGTTGGCGCGGATCAGCGGACGGATCAGGATCATGGCGGCGCCCGTGGTGCCGACGATGCTCGCCATCAGCGTGCCGAGCGCGAGGATGGCGGCATTCGCCGCCGGCGTCGCCTTGATGTCGCCGCTGATGAGGATGCCGCCGGCCACGACATAGAGCGAGAACAGCAGCACGATGAAGCCGAGATATTCGGCGAGCATGGCATGGACAAGCGCGGCAAGCGTCATCATGCCGCCAAAGAGCCAGACGAGCGAGCCAAGCGTCAGCAGCGACCAGGCCGCGGCGATCTTGCCGTAATGGTGATGCCAGAATTTCGGGAACAGCAGCGGCCCGAGCGCGATCGACAGCAGGAGACCGCCAAAAGGCAGCGCATAGGGCCAGCGCATCGCCGCGCCATCGAGCCCGGCCGCAGCCCATGCGGGCTGCGGCAGCAACGCAAGGAGTGCGGCGATGGGCGCGCCACCGTGCCGCATCAAGAGCCGTCTAGGAAGCCATGAAGCGCTTCGCTGTTTCGATCGCACCAAAAGCATCGAGATTGTCGTGTCCACCACCGGCGAAGCGCACGAACTGCTTTGGTTCATGCCCGAGCGCGAACAGACGCTCTCCGAACACGATCGAAATGGCAAGGTCATTGGTGCCATGCATCACCAGCAGCGGCACCCTGACGCGCACGATTCGCTCGTCGGAGCGAAACTGATCACGCATCAGCAGGCGGACCGGGACGAAGCGGAACGCCGTGGCGGCGAGGTCGGCCGTGGAAGTGTAGGGAGCCTCCAGGATCAGCTTGCCGACGGGATGCTCGGAGGCGACCGCGACGGCCACGCCCGTCCCAAGCGAAAAGCCCCAGGCGACGATCCGTTCCGCCGCATAGTGCGCCGTGGTGAAGGCGTACGCGACGGCGGCATCGCGCAGGAGCCCCTCCTCGCTCGGCGCGCCGGTCGAGCCGGCATAGCCGCGATAGGATAGCGCGACGAGACCGGTACCGTCAGCGGTCATCGCCCTGAAGCGGCTGACGCAGCCGGCGAGAAAATCGCCGTTGCCCGGGAAATAAAGGATGACAGGACGGCCCGGCTTGGCCGGCACGTGCCAGACGATGACCTTCTCGCCGTCGGAGGTGGGCAGGACATGCTCTTCGGCCTCGGGCAGGCCGGCGGCGTCCGGGGCGGTGCGACCGACGGGCGGGATCGGAAACAGCATCTCGCGCTGCCGGACATACAGCACGACGAGACCGGCGCAATAGACGGTCAAGAGCAGGATGGCGATCCACTTGACGATGGTCATGATCACGTGGCCGGTCTCCGGCTCAGCACCTGCGACGGCCCCGCCGCAATTCCATGACATCGAGCCGGATGCTCGCGGGCACGTTCAGGCCACGGTCCGCTCCCGGACTACATCGCCTTGACGATATTCTCGGTGACCTTCTTGGCGTCGCCGAGCAGCATCATGGTGTTGTCGCGATAGAACAGCGGATTGTCGATGCCGGCATAGCCCGAGGCCAGCGAGCGCTTGATGAACATCACGGTGCCGGCCTTCCAGACCTGCAGCACCGGCATGCCGTAGATCGGCGAGGTCTTGTCCTCCTCGGCGGCCGGGTTGGTGACGTCGTTGGCGCCGATCACGAAGGCGATGTCGGCTTGCGCGAACTCGGAGTTGATGTCCTCGAGCTCGAACACCTCGTCATAGGGCACATTGGCCTCGGCCAGCAGCACGTTCATGTGGCCGGGCATGCGGCCGGCGACCGGGTGAATGGCGTATTTCACCTCGACGCCTTCCTTTTTCAGGATGTCGCCCATCTCGCGCAACGCGTGCTGGGCCTGCGCCACCGCCATGCCGTAGCCGGGCACGATGATCACCTTGGACGCGTTCTTCATGATGAAGGCGGCATCGTCGGCCGAGCCGAGCTTGGCCGGCTTCTGCTCGCCGCCGCCACCGCCGGCCGCAGCGGTCTCGCCGCCAAAGCCGCCGAGGATGACCGAGATGAAGGACCGGTTCATCGCGTGGCACATGATGTAGGACAGGATCGCGCCGGAGGAGCCGACCAGCGCGCCAGTGATGATCAGCGCGGAATTGCCGAGCGTGAAGCCGATGCCCGCCGCAGCCCAGCCAGAGTAGGAGTTCAGCATCGAGATCACGACCGGCATGTCGGCGCCGCCGATCGGGATGATCATCAGCACGCCGAGCGCCAGCGCCAGGATGACGATCAGCCAGAAGTCGAGCGCGCCGCCGGTCAGGACCAGCCGGACGATGAAGAACACCAGCGCGACGGCGAGCGCGATGTTGATGATGTGGCGGGCGGGCAGGATGATCGGCGCGCCGCTCATCCGCGCCGACAACTTCAGGAACGCGATCACCGAACCGGTGAAGGTCAGCGCGCCGATGGCGACGCCGAGCGACATCTCGACCAGGCTCTGCGGATGGATGTTGCCGGATGTGCCGATGTCGAAGGCTTCGGGCGCGTAGAACGCGCCGGCGGCGACCAGCACCGCGGCCATGCCGACCAGCGAATGGAAGGCGGCGACCAGTTCCGGCATCGAGGTCATCGGCACGCGGCGGGCGATCACCGCGCCGATCGCCCCGCCGATCGCGATACCTGATATCACCAGCAGCCAGGCGACGCCGTCCGCCGGTGGATGGCTGGCGAGCGTGGTCGCGACCGCGATCCCCATGCCGATCATGCCGAACAGATTGCCCTGGCGCGACGACGCCGGGCTCGACAGCCCGCGCAGCGACAGGATGAACAGCACTCCCGCCACGAGATACAAAAATGCAGAGAGGTTGGCGCTCATCTCAGGTCCCCATTATCCCATCAGCCCGAGGTGGCCGCTTACTTCGACTTCTTCTTGTACATCGCCAGCATGCGCTGGGTGACAAGGAAGCCGCCAAAGATGTTGACGCAGGCGAAGACCAGCGCGACGAAGCCGAAGCCGCGCGCCCAGCCCGAGCCGCTCGAAATCATGCCGACGCCGACCGCGAGCAGCGCGCCGACCACGATCACCGAGGAGATCGCGTTGGTGACGCTCATCAGCGGCGTGTGCAGCGCCGGCGTCACCGACCACACCACGAAATAGCCGACGAAGACGGCGAGGACGAAGATCGACAGCCGGAAGATGAAGGGATCGACGACCTGTGCAGCATGCTCCATGGCGGCTCTCCTTACGCTTTCGGCTGGAAGTTCGGGTGGATCACGGCGCCGTCCCTGGTCAGGGCGGTGGCCTTGACGAGCTCGTCGTCCCAGTTCACGGCGAGCTTCTTCTCGTTCTTGTCCACCATGGTCTCGATGAACGAGAACAGATTGCGGGCATAGAGGCTGGAGGCCGAGGCCGCGACGCGGCCGGCGACATTGGTGTAGCCGACGATCTTGATGCCATCGAGGTCGACGACCTCGCCGGGCCTTGCGCCCTCGACATTGCCGCCGCGCTCGACGGCGAGATCGACCAGCACCGAGCCCGGCTTCATCGACTTGACCATGTCGGCGCTGACGAGCTTCGGCGCCGGCCGCCCCGGAATCAGCGCGGTCGTGATCACGATGTCCTGCTTCTTGATGTGCTCGGCGGTGAGCGCGGCCTGCTTGGCCTGGTACTCTTTCGACATCTCCTTGGCGTAGCCGCCGGCGGTCTGCGCGTTCTTGAATTCCTCGTCCTCGACCGCGAGGAATTTCGCGCCGAGCGATTCCACCTGCTCCTTGGTCGCGGGGCGCACGTCCGTCGCGGTGACGACGGCACCTAAGCGGCGCGCGGTCGCGATCGCCTGGAGGCCGGCGACGCCGACGCCCATCACGAACACCTTTGCGGCAGGCACGGTGCCGGCCGCGGTCATCATCATCGGGAAGGCGCGGCCGAACGCTTCGGCGCCCTCGATGACGGCGCGGTAACCGGCAAGGTTGGCCTGCGAGGACAGCACGTCCATCACCTGCGCGCGGGTAATGCGCGGCATCAATTCCATCGCGAAGGCGGAAACGCCGGCATCGGCGATCGTCTTCAGGGCGGCCTCGTTGCCGTAGGGATCCATGATGGCGATGACGAGCGCGCCGCGCTTGTACTGCGAAAGCTCGGAGGCCTCGGGCCGCTTCACTTTGATGATGATGTCGGCGTCCTTGAGCGCGTCGGCACTGACGGTGGCGCCCACCGCGGTGAACTCGGAATCCGGCAGGCCCGATTTGATCCCGGCGCCCGGCTCGACGGCGATCTCGGCGCCGAGCGCCTTGAATTTTTTCACCGTATCAGGCGAGGCCGCAACGCGCGGCTCCGACGGATCGATTTCCTTGGCAACGGCGATCTTCATAGGCCCTCCGGCGGCGCGGGACAGCGCACGCGCAAACTTAAGCGTTTACTCCCGCGGCGTTCGTTACCGGTTTTGTGACCGGCTTGGATGCAAATATTATGAGCAGCTGCTGCCGCTGGCGTGTGCAGCTGCCGAAGGAATCAGGTCAGGAAGATCGCCATCAGGATCACGATGAGCGCGACCGAGGCGGTGCCGTATTTCACCAGCTTGATGAAGCCCTCATAGGTCTGCTCGTGCGCAACGTAATCGTTGCCGTCGGCGGTGCTGTACGCAACTTCGCTATGATCTGCCATGGATGTCCCCAGTCGAAAGTCCAATTCTTGGGCTGGGATACCGCAAAGCTTCGGGCAGGGCAACGGCAGGCGGACGTGGTTTCGCCGCAAATCAGGTCATTTGGAATCCCAATTGTCGCGGATCCAGCGAACGAGGCTCGGCTCGCTGACGTCGCCCGCCGCGAGAGAGAGGATCATGGTCGTTGCTTCCGCAGGATCAGGGCTGAAGGCTACGCCGTTCTTGTGGAGGAAGACTATCATCGCCATAAAGGCGATGCGTTTGTTTCCATCGACGAATGCATGGTTCTTCGCGAGCCCGAATGCATAGGCGGCGGCAAGCTCGTCCAGCGACGCCTGCTCGTAGCGCCACTTGTTGATCGGGCGATCAAGCGCCGACCGCAACATGCCTTCGTCACGCAGACCAGGCGCGCCTCCGAAGCGTCGGAGTTGCCGGCTGTGAATGGCGACGGCCTGCTCGTAAGTGATCCAGAGCGGCTCCTGAGGATCGCTCATTGCATGGCCGACTATTTCGCAAGCGCCGCGAGCGTATCGCGATACTTGTCCATCACCTCGTCGGCGATTTCCATCGTCCGCTCGAAATCGGGATCGTAGGGCAACAGCTGGAATCCACCGCCCGGCAATTCCACGATGTGCAATTGCTGCCCGCGCTTGAGATCGAGCCGCTGCATCAGCTCGCGAGGGAGCAACAGACCATCTGAGTTGCCGATCTTCTTAATTTCGATCTTCATGGCTTTTTCCGCCAACCGCTACGTTATACATATGTATAACGTAAGCCTAACAAGGGTTCAACAGGTGTTTTACGTGACCTTAAATAAACTAAGGCGCGACCCGCATCGCCTCAGCCCATCGCCTCCAGTTCGTCGATCATGCCGGCGATGACGCTGAGCCCGCCCTCCCAAAACTTCGGATCCTTGGCATCGAGGCCGAACGGCCGCAGCAGCTCGGAATAATGCTTGGTGCCGCCGGCCGCGAGCATGTCGAGATAGCGCTCGGCAAAGCCTTCCGCCGCGTGCTCATAGACGGCATAGAGCGAGTTCACGAGGCAATCGCCGAACGCGTAGGCGTAGACGTAGAACGGCGAGTGGATGAAGTGCGGGATGTACATCCAGTAGTTCTCGTAGCCCGCCTTGATCTCGATTGCCGGCCCCAGGCTCTCGCCCTGCACCGACAGCCAGAGCTCGCCGAGCCGCGTCGCGGTCAGCTCGCCGTTCTTGCGCTCGGTGTGGACCGCGCGCTCAAAGGAATAGAACGCGATCTGCCGCACCACCGTGTTGATCATGTCCTCGACCTTGCCCGCGAGCAGCGCCTGGCGCTGCTTGGCGCTCTTGGTCTGCGCCAGCAGCCGCCGGAAGGTCAGCATCTCGCCGAACACGCTCGCGGTCTCGGCCAGCGTCAGCGGAGTCGGCGCCATCAGCGCGCCGTTCTTCGCAGCGAGCACCTGGTGCACGCCATGACCGAGCTCATGCGCAAGCGTCATCACGTCGCGCGGCTTGCCCTGGTAGTTCATCAGCACGTAAGGATGCGCCGACGGCGTGGTCGGATGCGAGAACGCGCCCGGCGCCTTGCCCGGACGCACCGGCGCGTCGATCCAGCGGTCGGTGAAGAAGCGCTCGGCGATGTCAGCCATGTCAGGCGAGAAGCCGCGATAGGCAGTCAGCACCATGTTGCGCGCATCGGGCCAGCCGATCACGTCGGTCGCGGCAAACGGCAGCGGCGCGTTGCGGTCCCAATAGGCGAGCCGCTTCTTGCCGAACCACTTCGCCTTCAGCGCATAATAGCGATGCGACAGCTTTGGATAGGCGGCGCGCACGGAGGCGACCAGCGCATCCACGACCTCGCGCTCGACGCGGTTGTTCAGATGGCGGGAATCCGCAACGTCCTGAAAACCGCGCCAGCGGTCGGAGATGTCCTTGTCCTTGGCGAGCGTGTTGGTGATCAGCGCGAAGGTGCGCTCATTGGCCTTGAAGGTCTTCGCCAGCGCTTCAGCCGCGGCTTTGCGCTTGGCGCCGTCGCGGTCCTGCAGCAGGTTGAGCGTCGGCTCGATCGCGAGCTCCTTTGCGCCGACCTTGAAGCGCAGGGCGGAAATGGTCTGGTCGAACAGCCGGTTGAAGGCGGAATAGCCGGTCTGCGCCTTCTCCAGAAAAAGCTGCTCGAGCTTGTCGTCGAGCTGATACGGCTTCTCCTTGCGCAAATCCTCGATCCACGGGCGGTAATGCGCCAGCTCCGGGGCCTGCATCGCGCCGTTCAAAACATCGTCATCGATGCGATTGAGCTCGAGCGCGAAGAATAGCAGATGCGTGGACGCCGCCGTCAGCCGCTCCGAGACGTCGCCGTAAAACTTTGAAATCTTGGGGTCCACGCTGTCGCCGGCATGCACGAGGCCGGCATAGGAGCCGAGACGGCCGGCGAGATCGTCGATCGCCTCATAGCGCCGCACGGCCTCGGCGAGCCATTTTCCGCCATCTTCGTTTGCTGTCCCTGTCGCGAGCTTGCCCTTGTAGTCGGTCTCGAACGCGACGCAATCGGCATCCATCTTGTCGAGATCGCGCGCCACTTCCGGCGCATCGATCCCGGAATAGAGATCGGCGAGGTTCCACTCGGGAAGCTTGCCGGTCTTGCTCGCAGCTTTGGAGGGCTTTGCCTTGTCGACGGCTTTTTTGGTGCTTGGCTTGCGGAGATCGGGCTTGGCTGCCGGCTTTTTGAGAGCAGACTTGTTCAAGGCAGATTTGGAGCGCGAATTCATTGTGTGGGAAACCTGTGTTCAACAATCGCGACTGCGAGCGGGGGCATCAAGGTTTAAGAGTGCGTTAATCGGCTTCGGCCAGAGTGACCCGATTCGAGACAGATAGTAGTAGCGTGCGGGGAACACCATGGCTGCCTGTATTTTGATCGCCGACGACGACGCTGTAGCCCGCCGGCTGGTCGAGAACATGGTGCAGAAATGCGGCTATGAGACGGTCGTCGTGGACTCCGGCGACGCCGCGATCGCCGCCCTCACCGCTCCCGATGCATTAGCCATCGACGCCGTCATCCTCGATCTCGTCATGCCCGGCCTCGATGGCATGGGCGTGCTGGCGAAAATTCGCGACGTCGGCCTCAGCGTCCCTGTCATCGTGCAGACCGCCCATGGCGGCATCGATAACGTGATCTCGGCGATGCGCGCAGGTGCGGCCGATTTCGTCGTCAAGCCGGTCGGCGTGGAGCGCCTCCAGGTCTCGCTTCGCAACGCGCTCAACGCCTCGGCTCTGAAGGGCGAGTTGCAGCGCATCCGTCACAGCCGCGAGGGACGGCTGACCTTCTCCGACATCATCACTCGCGCCGAGGCGATGACAGGCGTGATGCGCGCCGCGCAGAAGGCGGCGAACTCCTCGATCCCCGTGCTGATCGAGGGCGAGTCCGGCGTTGGCAAGGAGATGTTTGCGCGCGCCATCCATGGCAGCGGCGAGCGCAAGGCCAAACCGTTCGTCGCGGTCAATTGCGGCGCGATCCCCGACAATCTCGTCGAATCCATCCTGTTCGGCCATGAGAAGGGCGCCTTCACCGGCGCCACCGAACGCCATACCGGCAAGTTCGTCGAGGCCCATGGCGGCACGCTGTTCCTGGACGAGGTCAGTGAGCTGCCGCTGAGCGCGCAGGTCAAGCTGCTGCGTGCGCTCCAGGAAGGCGCGGTCGAGGCGGTCGGCGGCCGCAAGCCTGTGAAGGTCGACGTCCGCATCATCTCGGCAACCAACCGCAAGCTCTTGGAGCGGGTGAAGCAGGGCCATTTCCGCGAAGACCTGTTCTACCGCCTGCATGTGCTGCCGCTGACGATCCCCTCGCTGCGCACTCGCCGCGAAGACATTCCGCATCTGCTGCGACATTTCCTGGCGCGCTTTGCCGCCGAGGAGAACCGCCCCATCACCGGCATCAGCGGCGAGGCGGTCGCGCATCTCGCCCAGCTCGACTGGCCCGGCAACATCCGCCAGCTCGAGAACGCGGTCTATCGCGCCGTGGTGATGAGCGAGGGCGACCAGCTCGGGCTCGGTGATTTTCCCCTGCTGACGTCGCAGCCGCATACCGCAACGGAGATTCCGACCGCGCCGTTGATGATCGAGCCGATTGCTGCGCCTTCCGTGGTATCGGGTAGTGAAATACCGATCGCGCCTCTGCCGCTGGCGGGATCTCTCTCCATGCTGACCCCGACCGGCGACGTCCGTGCGCTGGAGGACATGGAGAACGAGATCATCCGCTTCGCGATTTCGCATTACCGCGGGCAGATGTCCGAGGTCGCCCGCCGCCTCAAAATCGGGCGGTCCACCCTCTACCGCAAACTCGACGAAGCCGGGGTTCCCGGCCATGGCGGCAAAAGCGGCGAGGAGACGCACTGAGCCGCATGTGAACCGTAGCTGCCGTGGCGCGGACTGGTCGTAAGCCGTTCGCAGGATGGCGGAATCTGATTGCAATCTGAACCGTGACTTGGAAGTGACAGACACAGGGAAAAGCGCGTCGCGGAAGCGCACAATCCGTTGCAAACAGGCTTCCTTGAAGTCAGTTTGTGGTGAGTTGTCCCGTGTAGCGCTGGCTGAAAAACCGGGGCCTGTATATCGTCTGCGTCAGAATCGTTGCGTGCAGGCGTGCAACTTTCGCGAGGCCGGCGCGGTTTGGCCGAAGCTCATTTGAACGATAACGAAGCTGTTCCACGAGGAACAGTTCACCCGAGGGGTGCAACACAATGCGAGACTGTTTGAACCACCGTGCAGGTTTTGACCGTGTCTTGATGACGGTCGCGGCAACCTTCCTCACGGTGTCGGCCAGCTCGGCCCTGGCGCAGGATCAGGCCCGCAGCAGCGCCGCCGAGCTCGCGATCGAAGCCGCGATTCCGCGCCCCGAGCCCGCCAATGTCCCGCCCCCAACCGCTTCCGACATCAAGCTCGACACCACGGCGACGGTTCAGGACTCCGCCAAAGAGCCGACCAAAGAACCCGTGAAGACTGAAGCTGCTCCCGCGCCAGCCCCGGAGAAGGTCGAGACCAAACCTTCCGACGTCGCCACCACGCCGGCGCCCGAGGCGCCGAAGAGCGACACTGCTAAATCGGAACCTGCGCAAACCGAGCCTGCCAAGACAGAAGCTACAAAGACAGAAGCTACAAAGACCGAACCCGCCAAGGCCGATACCGCGACGGCAACACCGGCTGCGTCGGCAGCGCCCGCTGCGGCTCCGGCCGAGCCGGTCAAGGCCGCAAGCAACGTGCCCGCCGCCGACCAGCCGGTCGCCGACAAGCTCAAGGACCTTATCGGCGCCAAGGCCTCGCGCCATTTCGAGCGCAAGAACGAGCGCGCCGCGGTCGAGAAGTTTTACAGCGCGCGCGACTTCGCGCCGGTCTGGACCCAAGCCGGCAGCCTGACCGCTGCGGCCAAGGGCGTGATCGCGCGGCTGAAGGACGCCGCCTCCGACGGCCTCAACCCGGCCGATTATCCGGTGCCGGATTTCGCCGCGGCCACGACGCCCGATGCGCTCGCGGATGCCGAGCTGAAGCTCACCGCCAGTATGTTCGACTATGCGCGCCAGGCCCAGAGCGGCCGCATGCACTGGTCGCAGGTCAGCGCCGACATCCTCTATCCCGAGCATCCGGTCGATCCGAACGAGGTGCTGACGAAGATCACGACCGCGGCGGACGCTTCCGCGGCGCTCGAGAGCTACAATCCGCCGCAGAAGCTCTACAAGGAGCTGAAGGCGAAGCTTGCGGAGCTCCGCGGCCAGGGCAACGGCCCGGCAATCGAGATCGCCGAAGGTCCGACGCTGAAGTACACGCCGGCCAGCAAGAAGCAGGCCGAGATCGTCGTGGACGATGCGCGCGTGCCGCAGCTGCGCGCCAAGCTCGGCCTCACCGAGAACGCCAGCGACACCCGCTATGACGCCACGGTCGCCGAGGCCGTGCGAAAATTCCAGAATGGCATCGAGATGAAGCCGACCGGCATTCTCGACGACAGGACGGTCAAGGCGCTCAACACCCCGAAGCGCGACAAGCAGATCGACGTGGTGCTGGTGAACATGGAGCGCTGGCGCTGGCTGCCGCGCGACCTCGGCGTGCCGGCGCTGGGCGATGCCTATGTCATCCTCAACATCCCCGACTACACGTTGAAGGTGATGCAGCACGGCCAGCAGGTCTGGACCACCCGCGTCGTCACCGGCAAGCCGGGTCAGCACGCCACGCCCCTGCTGACCGAGACGATGAAGTACATCACGGTCAACCCGACCTGGAACGTGCCGCCGTCGATCGTCTACAACGAATATCTGCCGGCGCTTCAGCAGGACCCGACCGTGCTCCAGCGCATGGGCCTCAAGCTCGAACAGAACCGCGACGGCTCGGTGCACATCTCGCAGCCGCCCGGCGAAGCCAACGCGCTCGGCCGCATCCGCTTCAACTTCCCGAACAAGTTCCTGGTCTATCAGCACGACACGCCGGACAAATACCTGTTCGCCAAGGAGGAGCGCGCCTTCAGCCACGGCTGCATGCGCGTGCAGAACCCGGATCAGTACGCCTCCGTGCTGCTCAACATCGCCATGCCGAACGAGAAATACACGCCGGAGCGGATCCGCAGCATGTACGGCAAGAGCGAGATCGACTTGAAATTCCCGACGCCGATCCCGGTCAACATCACCTATCAGACCGCGTTCGTGGACGAGGCCGGCAAGCTGCAATTCCGCAAGGACGTCTATGGCCGTGACGCGACCATGCTCAACATCCTGAAGAACGGCCGCGGCAAGGATCTCGAGACCGTCGTCGCGCACTCGCAGCCGAGCTATTCGCGTCCGGCGACGACGCTGCCCTCGGGCGTCGCGGTGGCCAACAATGGCGGCGGCTTCGGCTCGTCGGGTCCGAACTTCTTCGAGCGGCTGTTCGGGGCGCCGACCCCGCCGCCGGCTCCGGTCGGCCGCCGGCCTCAGCGGGTGTTTACCCGCTGAGCCTCCGCCCAGCGCCTCATTTCCTGAAATCTGCAATGAAATCAGCGACCCCGTCCTATGGACGGGGTCGTTTAACGTTAACCATTCTCCAACCCGGCCTCGGGCAGTGGGCGTTTTTTTGCCACAGTCAACCGTTTAGGTTTGTATTCTGACTTGGTTTGGGGGCGGGAAGGTCAACGTCGAATTAACCTTCTCGCTTTAAGAAAGCGTTCATCCTCTTTCGCGCGCTAACGGGGTTGGCGGGAGAGTCCATTTTGAACGCTCGTCGACTGGGTGGGCTCATACGTGCTGACTGGTCTCGCACGCCAATTCGCTGTGCTGTCGTTGTCCCATGCGGGAGTGAAGGCCGGATCCCGGATCGGCCTTGCTTGCGTGGTGCTGCTTGCTGCCGCCGGCTCGGTTCATGACGCCGCCGCGCTGAACGAGACCAAGACGCTCTCGTTCCACCACACCCATTCCGGCGAAGACCTCACCGTTACCTTCAAGCGCGATGGCCGCTACGACGAAGCCGCGCTGAAGCAGCTCAACCATTTCCTGCGCGACTGGCGCACCCAGGATGAGACGGTGATGGACCGTCACCTGTTCGACATCCTCTGGGAAGTCTATCGCGACGTCGACGGCAAGCAGCCGATCCAGATCATCTCCTCCTACCGCTCCCCCGCTACCAACGCCATGCTCCGCCGCCGCTCCTCCGGCGTGGCACGCTTCAGCCAGCACATGCTGGGGCATGCGATGGATTTCTATATTCCCGGCGTGCCGCTGGAGCAGATCCGCTTCGCCGGCCTGCGCCTGCAGCGCGGCGGTGTCGGCTTCTACCCGACCTCCGGCTCCCCCTTCGTGCATCTGGACACCGGCAGCATCCGGCACTGGCCGCGCATGACGCATGACCAGCTCGCCCGCGTCTTCCCGGACGGAAAGACGGTGCATCTGCCGACCGACGGCGTGCCGCTGAAGGGCTATGAGTTCGCCAAGGCCGAGATCGAGCGCCGCGGCAGCGGCGATGATGCCGGTAGCAAGCCGAGCTTCTTTGCGGCCTTGTTCAAGGGCAAGTCGGCGCCGGCCGCCCCGAGCAGTGACGAGGACGACGAGGGCGCGCCTGCGGTCGCCGCCAAGCCCACCGTGGTCGCCGCCGCAGCCAAGTCCGTCGATCCGGTGCCGACGCCGCGCGCCAAGCCGCAGGTCGCAGCTGCGCTCCAGCTCGCCTCGGCCGATGCGCAGCTGGTCGCCCCGCCCAAGCCGAAGCCCGCGCCGTTCGCTGAGAAGCCGGCGGCCGGCAAATCAGCCGACGCCAAGCCGGAGACCCCGGCCGACATCATCAACGCCCGCGGCTTCTGGGATGACGTCCCGGCTGCGCCGCATCAGGCAACTCCGGCGCAAGTGGCCGCGCTGAAGGCACGCCAGGCGCTCGCCGCCGCGACCGATCCGCAAGCAACCGCAAGCGTCTCCAATGCGGCCTATCAGGCGCTGGCCTATGCGCCGGCATCCGCGTCCCCGGTCGACCGCGCCAATGTCGTCGCCGCCTCTGCGCCGATCCCGCGCGCCGCCCGCCCCGCGTCCCGCAGCGTTGCCCAGGCGACCGAGATCAATAGTGTGGTCGGCAAGCGCGTCGATGGCCTGGTCGCCACCGCGACCCGGCTCTCCGCAGCCAAGGGCGAGAGCATCTGGCTCAAGATCGTGATGCTGTCACCGAGCGCCAGCCGCGCGATGTCGGTGACGCTGATGGGCGAGCTCGATACGGCGGCGCTGCGCAGCTATTTCGTCAAGCCGCACGCCGTGATCGCGATGGGCTTTGTCGACGATCCCATGCAGGGCCTGTCCTGCGACAGCTTTACCGGCAGCGCCACCGCGAAGCTCGAGACGACGTCGTTCGTGATGCGGACAGCGGCGCTGCGCTGAGGCTGGTAGCCTCCGCCGTTTCCAACACGTTGATCTCGTATCCCGCTACCGCGCTCTCCTTGCCCGCCGGTCCAGGTGATACGTCAGCGCCAGCGACAGACACACGGATAGCTCCTGCTTCGGCAGCTTGCCGGCCACCGGCAACAGCAACGCACGCGTCTGCCGGTACTCGAATTGATCCGGAAAGCGCTCGCGAAAAGTGTCGACCAGCGTCGTCTTGCAGTTAAAGAGAATGGCGGCGTGCTCGGAGTGCTTCAGACGGCCAAGACGGATCGTGGAGCCGCTGCCGGACTCATCCGTCAGGTAAGCGGGCTCGCCCCATTTCAACGTTTCGGTTAGCCGGCCGACGTCCTCATGCTCAGCGGCAGTCGCGAAGATCAACTCGCGCACCTGAAGCAGCCGCTTGGCAATTGGCGCTGGAAGAGCGCCGAAGGCACGGCTGATCTCATGCGGCGGCTTCGGCGCAGGCACGGCGGTCTCCCTTCACAAACGAAGTGCAACACGCCGGATTTGTAGCTCGGATGTGCGCGAGGCGAAACGCCTCAGATCATGCCCAGCGCCTGCATGTAGGTCTCGAGAATGGTCTCGGCCTCGGCGCGCTCGTTCGGGTCCTGCTTGCGCAGGCGCACGATGGTGCGCAGCGCCTTGACGTCGTAGCCGTTGCCCTTGCTCTCGGCATAGACGTCGCGGATGTCGTCGGAGATCGCCTTTTTCTCTTCCTCCAGCCGCTCGATGCGCTCGATGATGGATTTGAGCTGGTCCTTGGCGAATTTCGTCGCGGGCTCGTCGTCGCGGACGGCGGCGGTGGTGGCCATCTTGGTACTCCAAATGGAACTGGCAAAACGAGGTGACGCCGGCATTGTCACCGCGCGTGCTGGCAAATCCTTAGGGTTCGCACCACTTGCATTCAAGCAAGCATCGCGCTCGTCCACAGCGCGCCCACACCTTCCTAAGGGGAGCTGAAGAAAGCTGTTGTGTGATGCGACTCAAGGGCGGCGAACGAGCCCGTCAGTGCCCGTGGGGATGAGCCTTCTTCATCGCCTCGATCTGCTCGGCCGTGGCCGCGCCCTGATACTTCGCCTTCCAGGTCTCGTAGGGCATGCCGTAGACGGCCTCCCGGCTCTCGTCCTTGCTTAAGCTCACCCCTTGTGCGTCCGCGGCATCCTTGAGCCAGTTGGACAGGCAGTTGCGGCAGAAGCCCGCCAGGTTCATCAGGTCGATGTTCTGAACGTCCGTCCGCTCACGCAGATGATCAACCAGGCGCCGGAAAGCGGCCGCCTCAAGCTCCGTTCTGGTTTTGTCGTCGATTGCCATGGCTGGATCCCTGAACTGGCGCTGACCCTGATCGGGGTCACCCTTACGGGATCAGGTGGGGCCTGTCACAGATTTTGCCATATCGCGGAGCAAACGGCCCCGAACCCGGCTTGCGGCGGTTCCCGCGGCCCTACGCCAAATCGTCAATCATCTGGTATACGTTCCGCGACAATGATCGCCGAATCTTCCCGCTCCCCCCTCCGTCTGCTCGCCCGGTTGGTCCCGGTGCTGGCGGTTGGCCTGCTGTGCCTCTGGGCCAGCCCGGCCGCCGCCGATTTCCGCCTCTGCAACAACACCTCGAGCCGGGTCGGCATAGCGCTCGGCTACAAGGATGCCGATGGCTGGACCACCGAGGGCTGGTGGAACATCTCCTCCCGCTCCTGCGAAACCCTGCTGCGGGGAACGCTGGTCGCCCGCTACTATTACATCTACGCGATCGACTATGACCGCGGCGGCGAATGGTCGGGGCAGGCCTTCATGTGCTCGCGCGACAAGGAATTCACCATCCGCGGCACCGAGGATTGCCTGGCGCGCGGCTATGACCGGACCGGCTATTTCGAGGTCGACACCGGCGAGCAGCGGGCCTGGACCGTGCAGCTTACCGACGCCAACGAGCAGCCGTCCCAGCAGCAGCGCGTGCCTGGCCTGCCCGGCTCGGTCGGCCCGGGTGGCGGCGTTCCGGGTTTGCCCAATAGTCCGCCCGGTGGTACGCCCCCCGCCGCGCCTGGCCTCCCGCCAGCTTCCCCGCCACCGTCTGGAAACAAGCCATGAGGCGTCTTCGCCGTATCAAGATTCTCGCGACCCTCGGACCTGCCTCGTCGGATCTCGCGATGATCCGCCGCCTGTTCGAGGCCGGCGCCGACATTTTCCGCATCAACATGAGCCACACCCCGCATGACAAGATGCGGGAGCTGGTGGCGACGATCCGCAACGTCGAATCGAGCTACGGGCGGCCGATCGGCATCCTGGTCGACCTCCAGGGCCCCAAGCTCCGGCTCGGTGCCTTCGCCGAGGGCGCGGTGCAGCTCCAGAACGGCCAGACCTTCACACTCGATTCTGATAAGGCGCCGGGCGATACCACCCGCGTCAACCTTCCGCATCCCGAGATCCTGGCGGCGCTACGGCCCGGCCATGCGCTGCTGCTCGACGACGGCAAGGTGCGGCTGATCGCCGAGGAGACCTCGAAGGAGCACGCGGTGACGCGTGTCGTGGTCGGCGGCAAGATGAGTGACCGCAAGGGCGTCAGCCTGCCCGACACCGACCTGCCGGTCTCGGCCATGACATCGAAGGACAAGGCCGACCTCGAGGCCGCTTTGGTCACCGGCGTCGACTGGATCGCGCTGTCCTTCGTGCAGCGCGCCGATGACGTGCTCGAGGCCAAGAAGATGATCCGCGGCCGCGCAGCGGTCATGGCCAAGATCGAGAAGCCGCAGGCGATCGACCGCCTCGCCGACATCATCGAGGCCTCCGACGCGCTGATGGTGGCGCGCGGCGACCTCGGCGTCGAATTGCCGCTGGAGCGGGTGCCGAGCCTGCAGAAGCAGATGACGCGCATGGCGCGCCGGGCCGGCAAGCCGGTGGTGATCGCGACCCAGATGCTGGAATCGATGATCCAGTCGCCGGTGCCGACCCGCGCCGAAGTCTCCGACGTCGCCACCGCCGTGTATGAGGGCGCCGACGCCATCATGCTGTCGGCGGAATCGGCGGCCGGCAAATTCCCGGTCGAGGCGGTCTCGACCATGAACCGTATCGGCGAGGAGGTCGAGCGCGACCCGACTTACCGCTCCGTGATCATGGCCCAGCGCCCCGCGCCGGAATCCACCGCCGGCGATGCCATCGCCGACGCCGCGCGCCAGATCGCCGAGACGCTCGACCTACCCGCCCTGATCTGCTGGACCAGTTCGGGCTCGACCGCCGTGCGCGTCGCGCGCGAGCGGCCGAAGCCGCCGATCGTGGCGATCACGCCCAACATCACCGCCGGCCGCCGGCTTGCCGTGGTCTGGGGCGTGCACTGCGTCGTGGCGGAGGACGCGCGCGACCAGGACGACATGGTGGGCCGTGCCGGCCAGATCGCGTTCCGGGACGGATTCGTCCGTGCCGGCCAGCGCGTCATCATCGTCGCCGGCGTGCCGCTCGGCATTCCCGGCACCACCAACATGGTGCGCATCGCCTCGGTCGGCCCCGAGGGCGACGCGAACATGTAGGCCCCGAAGGGCGGCCACATCAAAAATGGTGAAAACAACCTCATCCACAGTAGCCGGCCGGTCCCGCTGCTGTGCTCGGGTTTTGCGAAAAGACGTGCGCGGGCAACAGCCTGAGCGCGATCAGGCGTCCGCCCCTGCAGCAGCGGCGGTCTAAGCCCCGACCAGCGCCTTGGTGGTCGGCAGCAACGTCTGCTGCACCACGAGACCGCGGGCGCGGGCGTCCATGACGCCGACCGCGCGCAGCGCCAGCAGGGTCACGGTCTGGACCGCATCGCGCATCCTGGCGGTATCATCGAGATTGTCAGGCGCGAGCGGCCCGACCAGCGCCTCATGCAGCGCACCGAGCAGCGCCGTTGCGGCGAGCGCGGTATCCTGCGCCGGGAGATGACCGGCGCGGACGGCGGCATCAATCCTGGAGGCAATCTCGCCCGCAATCTCGCGCCGGCTGGCAAGGCGGGAGGCGCTGACATCGACATCGACCGGCTCGGCCAAAATGCCCCAGGCGAGGCGGCGCTGCGACAGGGTATGGACCGCCACGGTCGTGACGGCGGCGGCCAGCGCCGACGACGGGCCGGGCGCCGCGTCAGCCGCCCGCCGGATCGCCGCGAGTTCGTCCCGCGACACCTCGGCGATCAGTTCGGAGATCAGCTCGGCTTTGGAGGGAAAGTAGCGGTAGACCGTCCCCGCCGCGACATTGGCCCGGACCGCAACCGGCGCGATCTGCACCGCCGCCATGCCGCCCTCCGCCGCCGCCTCGCGCGCCGCCGCCAGTATCGCACTGCGCCGGGCCGCCAGGCGCTTAACCACTTGATGCGTCCGCCGATAAACCATGGCGCGCTTCCTGTCCCACACGCCTGCCGCACGCCGCGGCCAAACGCTTCGTCACTTTAAAAGATGCAAATCGCCCCGCAAGGACTGAACAACTATTCAGAGGGGATGACAAGATGCAAATGCGTGGAGCGTCGCGCGGGACGGACGGAGGCGCCATGCAGCTTGGACCGGCACACGAGCAAATCGTAAACGCATCCCTGCACCCCACGGCTGGGGCGAGGCGGTCCGGTTTACCGCAACTTAAAGGCGATGATGCTCAGATGCCGGCGCTTTTCCGCGGCGCCGTTCAGTTCCGAGAGTCCAATGTCGATTTCGATAACAAGCAGCGTTCCCGTCCGCGGCGTTGCACGCTGGCTCATGCCGTTCTGCATCGGCACGATTGTCTACGTGTTCTTTCTGGGCATGGGCGACATGATGCTGCGCGACCCCGATACGCCGTGGCAGATCACGGTCGGGCAATGGATCCTGGAACACCGCGCGCTGCCCTACAGTGACATTTTTTCGTTCACGCGAGCCGGTGAAGCCTGGATCTCGAGTTCGTGGCTGTCGCAAATCCTGTTCGCGCTTGCTTACGAGCCGTCGAACTGGTCCGGCCCGGTTATCCTGACATCGCTTGCGATCGGTGCGACCGCGGCGATTTTCGTCTACCTGCTCGCGCCCTATCTGGCACCCGCGCACGCCTTCCTGCTGCTCACGCCGCTCCTCGCGATGTCGGCAGGCCACTTCTTCGCGCGACCACACATGCTGGCTCTGCCTGTCATGCTGGCCTTTGTCGGCGGGCTGCTGGCAGCCGCCGACCGGCGTGCCGCACCCGCCTGGCTGTTGCTGCCTTTGATGGCGTTGTGGGCCAATCTTCACGGCGGCTTCGTCATGGGACTGGCGCTGATCGGACCCATTGGCCTCGATGCGATCGCGGGCGCCGATCGCGAAGTCCGATTTGCGCTGGCGCTGCGCTGGGCCTTGTTCGGGCTGGCTGCGCTGGCCGCAAGTTGCTGCACGCCCTATGGCTGGGAGACGCTGCTCGGAGCCACGCGGATCCTCAGCCTTGGCAAGCTGCTCTTGTTGATCCCGGAGTGGATGCCGGCCAATTTCAGCTCATTCAACCTGTTTGGAGCCACCCTGCTCGGTCTGATCGCCCTCGGTTATTGCAGCGGATTGGTGCTGCCGTGGACCCGTATCCTCCTGCTGCTCGGCCTGACCTGGGCGGCACTCTCCCACTTCAGAAACATCGAGGTCTTCGCGCTCTTGACGCCGCTTGTGGTTGCGAAGCCGATCGCCGAACAATTGGGCTTGACCAGAGCTGTGGCGCAAGAGGCGCGGTACTCCCTCGCAATGACAGCAATGGCGGCGCTCGCGATCGTCGCAGCCGGTTGGGGTATCACACGCTCTTACGCCACGCCCGACCGGTATGCCTTCATCCGCAATGTGACTCCTGCGGCTGCAGTCGACCTGCTTGAACAGCGGCATGCGCAGCGGATTTTCAGCACCGCTCCGATCGGAGGCTATCTGATCACCCGCAACATCAAGACCTTCATCGATGGTCGCGCCGAGCTGTATGGAGAGCAGTTTGTGCTCGACTACTACGATGCCATCGACGGCAAGAGCGTGGAGACTCTGTTGCGTCTGCTCGAGACCTACCGGATCGACGCGACGCTGCTGAACACTACCACGCCGGCCGCGCAAATCATGGACCATCTGCCGGGCTGGAAGCGGATCCATACCGATGATGTCGCCGTGGTTCACGTCCGCAACGACGCGCCGGCGCAGCTTCCTACTGAAGCAAGGTGAATCGAGACAACGCCAGCTCTCGATGCGGCGGCATCGGCGCTGGGCTCCCCCTCCCGCTTGCGGGCAGAGCATTTGAAGACAGCTTTTTCTTCGGCCATCCTTCGAGGCGCCCGCTTTAGGCGGGTTCCTCAGGATGAGGACGGAGTGCGCGGCAGCAGATTCAACGGGCCGCGACGCCACTTAGCCTCATCCCGAGGAGGCCGCGGAGCGGTCGTCTCGAAGGACGAGGCGCGCTCGGCCGCCGCCGAACGGCCAGCGGCTGACTCTGCCCACAAAAGAAAAGAGCCCCGTCGAGGACGGGGCTCTCAAATTCTCAGATCGTCCGAACTTACTTCAGGCTGGACGAGATCGAGCCGAACTTGCTGTTCAGCGTGCTGCCGAGGTTGTTGATGACGGTGATGATCGCGAGCGCGATGCCCGCAGCGATCAGGCCGTATTCAATCGCGGTGGCGCCGGATTCGTCCTTCACGAAACGCGAAACGAGGTTCTTCATAGACTGCTCCAAGGAGTACACGAGGCTACAACTGATCTGGTCTTTTCGGCTTCCCAGCGCCGCCCGACCATGGAACCGAAACGTAGCGGCAAAGACTTGCGTCGCAGTTAACTCGGCTGCGCAAACACGGAGCGGTTTGCGTGTATTCGCCGATGGTAAAGGGAAATTGAAAACAATCGGTTAAGTCGTCGGTATTCGCCGCGAAGCCGGCCTCGCAGATTTACCCCAAGTTATGACCGGCCATGGTCCAATGCCGTCCGCTCGGCCAACCCGACAAGAACAAGCAGGACAACGAGGCGGCATGTCCCTTTCCTTTGCCAACAGCATCGCGGCGCAGAGCCGCGCGCGCGCCCTGGTCCCGCTGTGCGCCGGTGCCGGCACCTATCTGTTCTTTCTCTATGTCGGCGACACGCTGCTTCAGGACTCCGACTCGTTCTGGCAGATCAAGATCGGGCAATGGATCCTCGATCACGGCGCGCTGCCGTACACCGATTTCTATTCCTTCACGCGGACAGGCGCGTCCTGGATCTCGACGTCGTGGCTGTCGCAGGTTCTGTTCGCCTTCTCCTATGCGCAATGGGACTGGGCCGGCCCGGTGATGCTCACCGCGATCGGGATGGCGCTCACGGCTGCGGTCTTCGTCTATCTGCTCGATGCGCAGATCGAGGCACCCCGCGCGGTGCTGTTCGCGATGCTGGCGCTGCTGCTGTCGATCCATCACGTGCTGGCGCGTCCGCATATCCTGGCGCTGCCGGTCATGGTGGCGTGGGTCGGCCTGTTGATGTCGGCGGCCGACCGTAGGGCGGCGCCGTCCTGGACCTGGCTGCCGCTGATCGCGCTGTGGGCCAATCTGCATGGCGGCTTCGTGCTGGGCCTCGCTCTGATCGGCCCGATCTCGCTCGAAGCGGTCGAGCATGCCGAGAAGGGACAGCGGCTTTCGCTGTTCGTGCGCTGGGTGCTGTTCGGCATCGCCGCGCTGGTCGCGAGCTGCGGCACGCCCTACGGCTGGCGCACGCTGATGGGCGCAACTAACATCCTCGGCCTCGGCGAATTGCTGACGCTGATCTTCGAATGGATGCCCGCGAACTTTGCCAGCTTCACCGCGTTCGAAGGCGCCCTGCTCGGCCTGATCGCGCTCGGCTATTACCGCGGCCTCACGCTGTCGGCACCCCGGATCTTCCTGATCCTGTTCCTGACCTGGAGCGCACTGACCCATGTCCGGAGCATCGAAGCCTTCGCCTTCCTGGTGCCGCTGGTGCTGGCAAAGCCGCTTGGCGAGATGTTTCCGCGCCAGCAGCCCGACGCCGCCGGCGCCGACCGCTGGCCCGCCCGCTATGTCACCGTAACAGGCGCGCTGATGATCCTGGCCGCGAGCTGGACCACGACCGCGCTCTACATGAACCACCACCGCTTCACCTTCACGATGACGCAGACGCCGGTTGCGGCTGCGGACCTGCTCGAGAAACTTGGGGCCAAGCGCATCTTCAACGCCTATCAGTTCGGCGGCTATCTGATCTCGCGCGACATCCCCGTCTATATCGACGGCCGCGCCGAGCTCTATGGCGAGAAATTCGTCATCGACTTCTTCAAGGCGACCGAAGGCAAGAAGCCCGAGCTGCTGCCGCGCCTGCTCGAGGAGTCCAAGATCGACGCGACGATTTTGGTCGCCGACGCACCCGGCCCGCAGATCCTCGACCAGCTCAAAGGCTGGAAGCGGATCTATGCGGACGACATCGCGGTGGTGCATGTGCGGGAGAATGCGGACGGCGCGGCGGCGGCGGTGCCGCCGAAGTAAAGGGCGAAGCTCCCTGCCCGTGCTCGTGAGATGCCCGCCTCCCAGATGTGCAGCAGCCTCGCGCAGCGCACCGGCAGTGCCGCCACTTGTCCGCAGCGAATAGGTTTCGCGTAGCTGTGTTGAAGCTGGTAAATGTGCGCGATGTCGCTGCTTCTATGCTTGGCCAGCGCTGCTTTTTTGAGCATTGCCGCATGGGGATTTCTATCCGCCGTGGCAGAACTCGACAGGTCGGGCGTTCAACCGGTGGACGCGATTTCTCGTAAATTTCAAGTCGACGAATTCATCTGGAGTGCCCGCGCACCGCAAGCGTTGAGGCGCCGGTATATCGCGACACAGGCTTGCGTTGTCCCGGCAGTCCTCTGCCTGGCCGCTCTGGTGTGGCTCAACGAGCCGCGTCGTGATGTCCGCATTTGGGGTGCGGTTGCATTCTGCTCCGTGTCGCTTCTGGTGGCAGCTCGTTTGACGTGGAAGGTGGCCCGCAGAAGAGAGTGACGCTTTTCACACTCCTCAGGGTGCAGCGACCGTAACCGTCTCTTCCAATATCTTGGGCTGACCATCCCGCTGGACGATAATTGCGCTGTAATATCCATGGAAGGGTTGATCACCGAGCTTAGCCTGCCAAGTTCCAGCGTTAAGGAGGAAGGCTCCTTCCGAACGGGAGATGAGAATTTTAGCCGAGTGGTCGTGCAGACCGAGCTTGAGCGCTTCTTGAAAGCTGCCCCGAATGGCATCGCGTCCCTCGAAGACTCCGCTGGGAGTTACTCGCACGGCATCCTCAGTGAACGCGGCCGCCATGGCATCGACATCGCCGCGATTGTAAGCTTCCGAGAAGCGCTTCTGCATCTCGGCGGTAGATGTTGTCTCAGACTTTGTCCTGCGCCCAGACGGCCGCTGGAGCGGCAAGCAGCAAGCAAATCATGGAAAAAGTCTTGAAGGGCATGGCGCCTCCTAGGCCGATCCGAGTTTGGGCGCGCATTGATTCAACCAAAACCATCCCGCGCTTAGCTATCAATTCCCCGTCTGCAGTTCGCCAAAGCGCCCCCAGCTCTTGCCGTTGAAGCGCATGAACTGCATCTGGTCCACGGGGACGTGGTCGGCCGTGCCAGTGTTGACCTTGATGCCGGGCAAAAGCATCGGCAGTTCGAGATCGCGGATCGCGTAGGCCTGCTTCAGGATGTTCTCGGTCGAGAGGTCGTCGCCGCAGGCCTTCAGCACCGCCTCCAGCGCCATCGCGCTATTGTAGGCGTTGACGTAGTTGGTGTCGTGCTGGTCGGCCTCCGGCACATACTTCGTCATGAAGTCGCGCCAGCCCTTCACGCCGGGATCGTCCTTCCAGGCGGGATCGTCAGGGTCCTTCACATAGGCCGTGGAGAGAATGCCGGTGCCGGCCTCCAGGCCCGCAGGCTCCATCACGGTCGAGACCCACACCGCGACATTGGAGAGGAACGTCATCGGACGCCAGCCGATCTCGAAGGACTTGCGGATCGCCTGGGCGGCGAATTTCGGCGTCGCCGCGATCACGAACACGTCGGCGCCGGATGCTTTCAATTTCACGATCTGGGAATCGATGGTCGGGTCCTGGATCTCGTAGGTCGCACTGGTGACAATGGAATCGTATTTCTCGCCGAGCACGTCCTTGAGGCCGGCGAGATAGTCGCGGCCGTAATCGTCATTCTGCGAGATGACGGCGAATTTCGCGCCGGGATTTTTCGCCAGCGCATAGCGCGCATAGAGCCGCGCCTCGTAGCGGAACGGCGCCTGCACGCCCATCGTCGCCTGCGGATATTGCGCGATGTCGGCGAATTTCGAGGCGCCGGAGCCGATGAACAGCTGCGGCACGTTCTTGGACTGGAGATACTTTGCGATCGCCGTGTTGTGGGCCGTGCCGATCGAGGAGAAGATCAGCGCGACTTCGTCGCTCTCGACAAGCCTTCGCGTCTGCTCGACCGATTTCGGCGGGGCGTAGCTGTCGTCGAGCGAGATCAGATTGACCTTGCGACCGTTGATGCCGCCCTTCTCGTTCAGCATCCTGAAATAGCCGACCTCGCCCTTGCCGAGTGCGCCGAAGGCCGACACCGGGCCACTATAGGGCATGGTCTGGCCGATCCTGATTTCGGTCGCGGTGACGCCGCGCATCTCGGCGGCGCGCGAAGCCGCGGGCAACAGCAGGAACGAAACGGCGCCAAGCGCGCCCAATGCCGCCGTCAGGCGCATCGGCTTCCCCTCCCATTTCTCGATGCGGTCGTGCCGCACCTTTGTTTGAAGGAGCATGCCATGGCGTCCGGCGCAGTCCAATCCCTATCGCGGCCGGATTGTAGTGATCGTAGACCGTAGGCCGGGCAAAGCGAAGCGTGTCCACCAGTTCTATCGCGGCTGCCGAGAGATCGTGGGGCACGGCGCAGGAGCGCCTTTGCCCACCTGGCGAGGCTTCGGCGTGACCACACACGCGCCTCTCGTGCCCCGGACGCGCTGCAGCGTGCAACGCTGCTGCGCAGAGCCGGGACCCAGAAGGCAACACGGGAGGATGCTGAGACGTGGGCCCCGGCTCTGCAGCGCACCGCGCCGCAAAGGCGACCCGGTGCGCTGCGTCCGGGGCACGAAAGCTGAGTTCAAGCCAACAAAAAACGCGGCGTTGCCGCCGCGTTTTTCAATCCACTCTGCCGCTTGCGTTACGCCTGCGGCTGCGGCTCCAGGCCGGGATCCGGATCGGGCCGCGGGCGCGGCTTGCCGGCCGGGGGCACGGCGGAGGCGCGCGGGGTGGTCGGCTCGAGCACGGACTCGCGGTTCGGCTTCTTGCCCTTGAGCAGGTCGACGATCTCGTCGCCGGTCAGCGTTTCGAACTCGAGCAGGCCCTTGGCCAGGGCTTCGAGGTCGGCGCGCTTCTCGGTGAGGATGCGGGTCGCTTCCTTGTAGCCTTCCTCGACCAGGCGCTTGATCTCGGAGTCGATCTTCTGGACCGTCGCTTCCGACGCGTTCTGCGTCCGCGACACCGACATGCCCAAGAACACCTCGTCCTGGTTCTCGCCGTAGGAGACTGTGCCGAGCTCTTCGGACAGGCCCCAGCGCGTCACCATCATGCGGGCGAGGCGGGTGGCCTGCTCGATGTCGGAGGCGGCACCTGAGGTCACCTTCTCGCGGCCGAAGATCAGCTCTTCGGCAACGCGGCCGCCCATCATGATGGCGAGGCGCGAAGTCATCTGCTCCAGCGACATCGACAGCTTGTCGCGTTCGGGCAGCTGCATGACCATGCCGAGCGCTCGGCCGCGCGGAATGATCGTCGCCTTGTGAATCGGATCCGTCGCGGGCACGTTGAGGCCGACGATGGCGTGGCCGCCCTCGTGATAGGCCGTCAAGAGCTTCTCTTCCTCGGTCATGACGAGCGACTTGCGCTCGGCGCCCATCATCACCTTGTCTTTGGCTTCCTCGAACTCGGCCTGCGTCACCATCCGCTTGTTGCGGCGCGCCGCGGTGAGCGCGGCTTCGTTGACGAGGTTCATCAGGTCGGCACCGGAGAAGCCCGGGGTGCCGCGCGCGATGGTCTTGAGGTTGATATCGGGCGCCAGCGGAACTTTACGGACATGAACCTTGAGGATCTGCTCGCGGCCGACGACATCAGGGTTCGGCACCACGACCTGGCGGTCGAAGCGGCCGGGACGCAAGAGCGCGGGATCGAGCACGTCCGGGCGGTTGGTGGCCGCGATCAGGATCACGCCCTCGTTGGCCTCGAAGCCGTCCATCTCGACCAGCAACTGGTTCAGCGTCTGCTCGCGCTCGTCATTGCCGCCGCCGAGACCGGCGCCGCGATGACGACCGACCGCGTCGATTTCGTCGATGAAGATGATGCAGGGCGCGTTCTTCTTGGCCTGCTCGAACATGTCGCGCACACGAGAGGCGCCGACGCCGACGAACATCTCGACGAAGTCAGAACCCGAAATGGTGAAGAAGGGCACGTTGGCTTCGCCTGCGACCGCGCGCGCGATCAGGGTCTTACCGGTGCCGGGAGGGCCGACCAGCAGCACGCCGCGCGGAATGCGGCCGCCGAGGCGCTGGAATTTGCCGGGGTCGCGCAGGAACTCGACGATTTCCTGGAGGTCCTGCTTGGCTTCGTCGACGCCAGCGACATCCTCGAAGGTGACGCGGCCATGGGCCTCCGTCAGCATCTTGGCGCGCGACTTGCCAAAACCCATCGCCTTGCCGGCGCCGCCCTGCATCTGGCGCGACAGGAAGATCCACACGCCGATCAGCGCGATGAAGGGCAGCCAGGAGACCAGCAGCGAGACGAACCACGGCACGTTGTCGCCGGGCGGCTTCGCGGTGATCTGGACCTTGCTGTCATAGAGGCGCTTGACCAGCGTCGGGTCGCTCGGCGCATAGGTCTGGAAGCTCGAGCCGTTGGTGAAGGTGCCATGGATCTCCGGACCCTGGATCACGACGTCGCGCACATTGCCGCGGTCGACTTCGCTCAGGAGCTGGGAGAAGGCGATGTCCTGCGAGGAGGCGCGCTGACCCGGATTCTGGAAGAGCGTGAACAACGCCAACAGCAGCAAGACAATGATGACCCAGAGGGCGAAATTGCGCAGATTGGCGTTCATCGATCTTCCTTCGTGGTCGCGCGGATCGCGGCCTGATCCTTCGGGAGTTATCGGGCCCAGTCACTCGACCTAGCTACTTGGGCCAAGCTATTTGGGCAAGGTGAGGAAATCCCCAAGGAATCCTCTCGGTTAGACGGATACAATTTAGGTGCCGCCCCGGTCGCTGCCAAGGGAACGAGGTGGGACTATTTATCCCATCTTAGCCCGATTCCCGCTGAAATAATGACGATGGGGCCGGGGGTTTTTGCTGCCTGGTTAAGGTGTCCTGACGCGGTGCATCGGGAACGGCCGGTGTCATGGTCCGCTCTCGTCCGCCCTTACCTGCCCTTACCCGCCTTTTGCCCGCCCTTGGACCGCCGTGCCGGCGCTGGCGCGATGTGGATACGCCCCCCGGCAAGGCTGATCAAGGCTCCCGCAAGGGTCTGCTTCAGGATCGCACGGCCATTTGCGCCGGCACGGCGCCTCGCGGTCGGACCGGTCGCAAGGGCCTGATCGAGCGCGGCCAGAAGGGTTTCGACCTTGCCGAGTTCCGCCGGTCCCTCACGGCCGAGCGCATTGATCGCTCGCAGCAGGAGCCGCAGCCGGACCTCCTCGGGAAGCAGGGCGAAGGCTGAGGCTTCGAAGCTGCGAGTGCCGGCGTGCGACGCATCGCCGCGATCCCGCAAACGGAGGAAGCGCTCGGCGCCGTCCGCCAGCACCTCAACCGCCGCATTGGCGCGGGCGAGGCGTGCGGCCAGCCGCGCCAGGCTGCGGGCATCGCCGCCCTCCGCAGCGAGCTGCGGCAGCAACGCGCGCAGCCGCGGCCGGGTAAAATTCGCATCACGGTTGGTGGGATCGTCGGCAAAGCCGATTCCGGCCCGCTTCAGGGTTGCCATCAGCTGCGACTTCGGAACGTCGAGCAGCGGCCGCGCCAGCACGATGCCGTCGCGCTCCGAAAGCCGCGCCATCGCCGACAGCCCGGCAAGTCCGCTGCCGCGGAGCATGCGCATCAACAGCGTCTCGGCCTGATCGTCGCGGGTGTGGGCGGTCAGCACATGGCTTGCGCCGGCGGCACGCGCGGCTTGCACCAGAAGACGGTAACGGGCCTCGCGCGCGGCCGCGGGCAGCCCCGTCTTCGGCTTGGCGCCGCGCCAACGCAAGGTCCGGTGCGGCAAGCCGAGCCCGGCGGCCAGCCGCTTGACCTCGCGCGCCTCGCGCGCGGCTTCCGGGCGCAGGCCGTGGTCGACGGTGACGACGGTGAGCCGCGGCCCACGCGCCAGCCCACGCTGCCAGCGTGCGGCGAGCCACATCAGCGCGACGGAGTCGGGGCCGCCGGACACCGCGAGCACCAGCGCGGGTGCGCTTTTCAGCTCGGCGAACAGCTGCTTCGCCGCGCGCGCCGAGATTGGTGAATTGTCGTCCTCTGACATGACGCTGCAATCGTCCGCGGATGGATCGACTGTTTAGCGCAACGCCATCCGCTTTGTCAGCGGATCAGCACTTCACCCGCTTCTGCTCGCGATCGACCGCGGCTTTGACACCGGCGGAGGCGCGCGGATATTTGCGGCCGACCTCGCCGAAGGCGGCGCAGGCGGCCTCCTTCTCCTTCAGCGCGGCCAGCGACTGGCCGAGCCGCAGCAACGCGTCGGGCGCTTTGGCCGATTTGTCGTATTTGGTGGTGACGGCGAGGAAGGCTTCGGCGGAGTCGCGATATTGCTGGCGTTGATAGTAGCTTTCGCCGAGCCAGTATTGCGCGTCGCCGAGCAGCGGGTCGTTCGGATATTTCTGCGCAAAGTTCTTCATGGTCTGCTCGGCGAGCGCATAGTCCTTGCGCTGCATGTAGCCGATGCCGAGGTCGAACTCGTCGCGCGGCGTGGCCGAGGGCGGCAGCGTGGTCAGGCCGACGCCGCCGGACTGCGCCGGATGGCCTTGCTGCGCCGGCGGGTAGCCGGGCTGGGCCGCCGGAGGCGCGGCCTGCGGCTGATAGCGCGGGCTGTTGTTGGAGAGATCGAGCGGCTCGCCATAGCCGCGCCCGCCAGGCGCGCCCACCTGCTGGTTACCTGCCGGCAACGGCTGCTGTCCGCCACCGAGCGCGCGCGGCGCGCCGGGCGCATTCGGGTTCTGGTTCGGATCGAACGCATCGCCGCGGCGGCGGCTGCCGGGTGCGCCGGGCGCAGCCTGCTCCTGAACGATCGGCGCGGGCGCCGCGATCTGCGGCTGCTCGTAATTCGGCTGCGCAGCCTGCTGCTGCTGGCGATAGGGACCGATTTGCGCAGGCGGCGCGGCGGAGACACTGGGCTGGACCGGCACCTGTCCGGGGGCGGCCTGCGCGCCGCCTTCGAGCGCCCGCAGGCGCTGTTCGAGCTGGCGGTTGCGGTATTGCAGCTCTTCGTTCTGGCCGGTGAGCTGGCGCAGCTGGTTCTCCAGCCGCTCGATCCGCATCTCGGGATCATCATCCGTCTGGGCGAATCCGGGCGAGCACAGGGAGAGCAGCGCGGCGGTCGCCACGGTGCCGGTAAAAACCTTCAATATGGATGACATCTTGCCCTGACGACGAAAGCGAAATGGCCTGCGACGGAACTTCGACGCGCCACACATTGAAGGGGAGTACGCCAAAAATGTGACTGCTACAAAGGGGTTTCTGTCACAGATCGCTGAAACGAAACCGGCGCCCGTGAGGGCGCCGGCATGATCTGTCTCTGAAGCTGAACTGCAGCTGACTGATAGTTACGAACTCGCGTTCAGCACGGTCACGGCGCGGCGGTTCTGCGACCAGCAGGAGATGTCGTTGCAGACGGCCACCGGACGCTCCTTGCCGTAGGAGATCGTGCGCATGCGGTTCGGGTCGATGCCGCGCGAGGCGAGGAACGAGCGCACCGACTGGGCTCTCCGGGCGCCGAGCGCGATGTTGTATTCGCGGGTGCCGCGCTCGTCGGCGTGGCCTTCAATGGTGAAGGAGTAGCGCGGATAGCTCTGGAGCCACTGCGCCTGCTTCTCCAGGGTCACGATCGCCTGCGGGGTCAGATCGGTCTGGTCGCTCTCGAAGAACACACGGTCGCCGACATTGACGACGAAGTCCTGCTGGCTGCCCGGCGTCGCCGCATTGGCCATCGCATCGGTCGGACCGTTCTGCTTGGCGCAGGCCCCCATCGACAGCGCAATTGCAACCAGCGCAGCCAGCTTCAATCCCTGGAGGATACGCATAGGATATTTCATTCCGGAGCCTCCACGCTCACGTTCGTCCACTCGTTCCGGTCTACAGGGGGTTGGTTAAGCGAACGTTCCGTCAACCTTGATGGAACCTTGCCTCAGCCGGTCAAATGCCCCCAACCAGCGAAAAGCAATCGTCATGGTTAATGGGTTGTAAATGTGGCGCGAGGGTGAAGGCAAGCCCGCGCTGGCCGGCGAAAACGCCGTTCTTGCTGGAATTTTCGGCCGTGTTGCCGGACGCCGCGACGGGAGGAACCTGCGGGGAGCCGACGGCCGCCTCAGGCGGGACTGAGGGGCGCCGCAACGAGCGTCGGCCGCGACGCAGCCTGGCGCTGGCCGACGCGATCGAACAGCATCCGGCGCTCGAAAGCGCTCGAGCGCATGATCGGAAAGCGGGTCAGGACCCGTTCGCGGAGCTTGGCGAAATCGGAGGCCATCAGGACCACCTGCCTTGAATGCCAGCCCGGAAACGGCCGCGGCTCGGTGAGGGTCTCGTGCAGGAAGACGCGGCGGTAGAACGCCTGATGGTCCGTGCGCACCATCGCGAGGCCGAGATCGGCCTTGAAGTGGTCGCAGGCCAGATAGGCCAGGCGCAGCGTCAGATAAGGCAGCTCGTGAAAGCGCTGGCTCTTTTCCGGGTCCGCGGCAAACCGCGCCGGATCGACGAAAACCTCGCCGCGATCGAGCCGAGGGTGAAGGACATCGCCGAACAATTCGGATGTATAGGACATCCGCTGCTCCGGCGTCAGGACGTGAAGGCGGAGCGAGCTGCAGAGCTCGCCGTCGAGATAGATGCCGAAGATCCAGGCGTTGGGCGATTCATCGTAGCTGTCGACGATCCGATGAGAGGCCGACGGCGAGATCAGTCCGCCGTGCAGATAGGCCCGGTAGCGCATCTCATAGACCTGATCTCGCTCCTCGGGAGTTTCGATCAACCGGTAGTCGACGCGGTCAAACAGCCCTGCCCCCCGCATTTCCAGCGGCGCACGCGGTTCGGCTCCTGACTTCATCTGGTACTCCCGACACTCCAAGCAACTTCTGCGAGTGTGGACGAAGATTAATGACTCCTTAATAAGATTGCAAAGGCTTCGGACCTTTACGGTTAACTTTCAGGCCCCGCAAAACTCCGGGGAGGCGCAGGAAAACCGCTGGAAACACAGGAGAAACAGAAGCGCTGCGCGCGCAGCTAGGCGAACGAGCGCGACGAGATCGCGACGATCTGGGCGTCCGCGATGCGGCGGCCATGCGAAGCGTCGAGCAGCTGACGGATCCGCACCGCCGGCACGGGCCGGCTGAACAGATAGCCCTGTCCTTCGGAGACGGTACCGTCCGAGCTGATCAGCTCGAGCTGCTCATTGGTCTCGATGCCCTCGACCACGACCGCCATGCCGAGATCGGCGGACAGCCGCGCCACGCCGCGCAGCAGCGTGAGCGGCCGGTCGGTGTCGATGCCCTCGAGGAAGGAGCGGTCGATCTTGACCTTCTGCATCGGGAAATTATGCAGATAGCTGAGGCTGGAATAGCCGGTGCCGAAATCGTCGAGCGAGATGCGCACGCCGAGCGCATGCAGCTGCGAGAGGATGTCATGGGTGAGCTGGGTGTTACGCAGCAGCGAGGACTCGGTGATCTCGATCTCGAGCCGGTGCGCCGGCAGCCCTGAGACCTCCAGCGCATAGCGGATTTCGCTGAGCACGTCGCGCTGGTGGAATTGCTGCGGCGAGAAGTTGACGGCGACGCTGACGCCGTCCGGCCACTTCATGCATTCCAGGCAGGCGCGGCGCAGGATCCAGCGGCCGAGATCGACGATCAGGCCCATGTCCTCGGCGACCGGGATGATGTCGACCGGCGAGACCGTGCCGCGCACCGGATGATTCCAGCGCAGCAGCGCCTCGCAGGTGGTGATCTTGCCGGACTTGAGATTGACCAGCGGTTGGTAGAACAGCTCGAACTCCTCGTTGGCCAGCGCCTTGCGCAAGTCGAGCTCGAGGATGCGGCGGGCCTCGACGGTCGCCGCCATCTCGTCGCGGAAGAAGCAGAAGGTGCCGCGGCCGTCGGCCTTGGCGCGGTACAGCGCCATGTCGGCGTTCTTGAGCAGGGTATCGGCGCTGACGCCCTCCGGCGAGGTCAGCGCGATGCCGACGCTGGCGCCGATCTCGACCAGATGATTGTCGATGCGGTAGCGCTCGCTCAGGCGTTCGACGATCCGGCGCGCGAGCGCGGCGGCATCCTCCGCCGCACCGATGTTCTGCTGGAACACGACGAATTCGTCGCCGCCGAAGCGCGCGACGAAATCCTCCGGCCGCAGCATCTCGCGCAGGCGATTGGCGACCGCGCAGAGCAGCTGGTCGCCGCAGGGATGGCCCAGCGTGTCGTTGACCTGCTTGAACTGATCGAGATCGATGAACAGCAGCGCCGACAACCGCTCGGCAGAGTGCGAGGCCGCCAGCAGGCGTTCAATCTCGTTACGGAAATGAACGCGGTTGGGGAGCGCCGTCAGCTCGTCGTAGCGAGCGAGATGGGTGATCTTTTCCTCGGCGTTGCGCCGCTCGGTGACGTCCTCGAGCAGCACCACCGCGCCTCCGTCGGCCATCGGCTGGACGGTCCAGGACAATGACCGGTTGCGCTCCGCGTCAGGATCGTCGGTGACGATCTCCTTTGCCTGCGAGCTCTCGATCTCGGCGATGATCGCCTCGCCGCTCGCAGCCGATATCGCACCGGAACTGACGCACGCCTCCACGATATCGCGCGCGTTGACGCCGTTCCGAACCAGCGTGCCGGGCAGATCCAGCATCTCGCTGAACCGATGGTTCATCACCGCGAGCTGCCTGTCGACGCCGAACATGCACAGGCCGTGCGGCATGTTGTTGAGGGCGGTATCGAACTGGCCGGCGAGCGCCGCTTCGCGCTCGCGCGCCACGACCGCCCGCATGAATATTTTGTGCAGATTGGCGGAGAGCTGCATGATCGCCAGCAGGAATGCGGCGCTCACGACCGACATTGCGATGTAGTAGGGCGTGGCGTGCCATGCCAGCGCGACGACCGCCGGGCCGAACATGAGCGCCGCCTGCAGATGGTAGATCGACGGACGGCCGTAAGCCCTCCCCGCACCTCCGCCAACGATGCCGGTGGTGATGGACAGCGCGATCATGTGGGCAACGGCGTCGTCCGTGCTCACCAGAGCCACGGAGCACCACGTGCCAATCGCAGCGGCCTGGATCAGCGCGCCGATCAGATAGCGTCTCTGCCACAGCGCGGCCTCTTCGACGGTCAGGCTCGATTTGCGCGGCAGGAATCGCCACAGATCGAACAACCGGACAGCTCCGGCCAGGATGATCAGACCCAGCGTTGCCCAGGTCAGGAGCTGTCCCGTCCTCAACGCGGTGATGGCCGCCCCGATGGCCACGAAGATGATCCCCGCAAGCAGCGGACCGGGCGCTTCGAAGAGAGAATCGATCTGCGCGGTCGACACCTTCGGCGCGGCCTGTCCCCGATCGGGTTCTCCGGTCTGGCTTGCGAACTGCATCTGGTTTGTACGCGCGTCCTGTTTGGCGTAGTTTTACCCAGACCAGGTGAAGTCTTTCTGAGGGAACATCGTTAAAGTCGAGTTGTTTTTCGACAACGGCGAGCCGATTTCTGCTGATATATCAATCAACTAGGCAAGCCTTGCCGAGCGCAAGGTAAAGCAAAGCTTGCGCTGAGCAGCGAACCCCGAAAAAAACGGCGCGGTTTTTCGAAAACATCGCGCGTCTGAACGCGCGATGTTTTAGCCGCACAGGCGTTACTGGCCTGCGCTCGAGGACAGCAGCGGCGACCACGCCGGGTCGGAGGCGAAGCCCGGCGTCGGCACCTTCAGCTCGTTGCGGCCCGAGATGTCGACGCTGTAGAGCGACGGTCCGCTGTTGCCGCCGGGATCGCGGAAGAACATCAGCACGCGGCCGTTCGGCGAGAAGGTCGGGCCTTCATTATGGAAGCCGGACGTCAGCAACCGCTCGCCGGAGCCGTCCGGCTTCATGACGCCGATCGAGAACTGCCCACCGCCCTGTCTGGTGAAGGCGATGTAGTCGCCGCGCGGCGACCACACCGGCGTCGAATAGGTTGCGTTGGTATCGTCCTTGGAGAAGGAGATGCGCTGCGCTGGCCCGCCGCCGGCGGCCATCACGTAGATCTGCGACCTGCCGCCGCGATCGGATTCGAAGCAGATGCGGGTGCCATCCGGCGAGTAAGAGGGAGACGTGTCGATCGCCGGCGTGTCGGTGAGGCGGGTGGTCGAGCGCGAGCGCAGATCCATCACGAACAGGTTGGAATTGCCGCCCTGCTGCAAGCTCATGATGACGCGTTGGCCGTCCGGCGAGAAGCGCGGCGCAAAGGTCATGCCGGGGAAGTTGCCGACGATCTCGCGCTGCCCGGTCTCGATGTTGAAGAGATAGACCTTCGGATCGCCCTGGCCGAACTCCATGTAGGTGATCTCTTGCGAGTTCGGCGAGAAGCGCGGCGTCAGCACGAGATCGGAGCCGCGGGTGAGGTAGCGGACATTGGCGCCGTCCTGGTCCATCATGGCGAGCCGCTTGACGCGGCGCTCCTTCGGCCCGCTCTCGTCCACGAACACGACGCGGCTGTCGAAATAACCCTTCTCGCCCGTCATCTTTTCATAGATCTGGTCCGAGATGATGTGGGCGATCCGGCGCCAATATTCCGGCGAGGTGAAATATTGCTGTCCCGCGAGCTGCTGTCCGGTGACCACGTCCCACAGGCGGAATTCGGCCTTGAGTCGGCCGTCCTGCTGCCGCGTCATGCGGCCGGTGACGAGGGCCTGCGCGTTGAGCGTCTTCCAGTTCTCGAATTGCGGCGCGACGTCGATATTGCTGATGCGCTCGATGAAGGCGGCCTGGTCGATCGGGGCAAACAGGCCCGAGCGCTTCAGATTGTTGGTGATGACCTGGGTCACGCCGTTGCTGACATCGCCGTCGGCGGGCGAGCCCGGCACGAAATTGGTGATCGCGATCGGGATGGGACGAAACTCAGTGGGATCGATGCGGAGACGGCCTTGCTGCGGCTGCTGGGCGAAGGCTTGTCCGCCTCCGAGCAACGCAAGCGTTGACCCGGTCAGCGTCATGAAGCGGCGGCGGTTCATCGATCGGACGTCATTCATCGGAAATTCTTTTGTTCGGATGTCACAACATGTCTTTCAGGCCGAAAGTCATCGGAATGAGCTTCCAGCTATCGTATTGCTGCTTCGGCAGGAACGAATAGACCTGGCACTGTACGATGGCGCGCTTGGCGCTCTCCGCGACGGCCTGGGCGATCGACCGCGATGGTCCGCGCACCGCGACGATGACGGGCTCTGCGGCGAGCGATCCGTCGATCCTCATGGGAATGTCGATGTCGGCTTCGTATTGGTTGGCGTCCTGCCCGTTATAAGTGGGCGTGAAGCAGCGCTTGACCGCGCCCTGGAATGCACCTTGCCAGGTCGCGACGTTGTTTGCGGCTGTTCCGCTCGTTGAGCCCAATGACGCCGACGCATTCAGCGTCGATCCCGCGAGCTCGTGCCGGGTCGCAGCCCGCTTGTCGAGGTCCCGGGCAATCTGCGCGGGGTCGAAGGTGCGCTCCTTGGGCTTCGGCTGCTGCTGCGGCTGCACCGCGGCGACCTTCTGCTCCACCGGCTTGGGCGGCGGCTTCTTGGTTTCCAGCTTCTTCTGGAGCTCGGCGATCGGATCTTCCTTGGCCGGATCTGGCTTCTTTTCCTGCGGCTTCGGCTCTTCTTTGGGCTTGGCCTCGGCGACCGGCTTGGGCGGCTCGGGCTTCTTCTCGACCGGCTTCTCGACGGGTTTGGGCGGCGGCTCGGGCTGCGAGTTGGTCTTGATCAGCTCTTTCTTCTCGGTGACCTTGCCGACGGCGTCCTCTTCAGGCTTGGCCTCCGCGATCTTCTCGACCTTGGGCTTCGGCTCTTCCTTCTTGCCGGTCTTCTGCCCCGACATCATCTTTGCAAGCTGATCCGAGGAGATGATGTCGATCGGGAGGGACTCTTCCGGCGCGACAAAAGCCTTGCTGCTGAAGGTGACGAGCCCCCATCCCAGCACGAGGACGTGGAGGGCAATCGACGCAACGAGTGTCTTGTCGACCTTCACCTTCACCGGCCTAGGACCCCTGATCCGCTTCCGTGACGAGCGCCAGCTTCTTGAAGCCCGCGCCCGACAGCAGGCCCATCACCTTGGCCACCGTGCCGTAATCCGCCTTCTTGTCGGCGCGCAGATAGATGCGTTCCTCGAGGCCGCCGCGCGCGTCCGTGATCGCCTTCAGCTTCGGCACCAGCTCGTTGAGCGCGATCTCGGCGTCGTTGATGAACACCTTGCCCTTGATGTCGACCGACATCTGGATCGGCTTCTGGTCGTTCTGCTCGAGGCTCTTGGCCTGAGTCTGCGGCAAATCGAGCGGCACGCCGACCGTGAGCAGCGGCGCCGACACCATGAAGATGATGAGCAGCACCAGCATCACGTCGACCATCGGGGTGACATTGATCTCGGCCATGACCGGCTTGCGCCGGCTGCGGCGCCCGCCGCCTCCGGACGAACTCGCGACGTTCATGCCCATGGTCTGGTGCCCAAATGATCCTTCACACTATACATGCCGTCTGTATACATGCCGTCCGTCAGCCCCGCTCGTCGATCTGACGCGACAGGATGGCTGAAAATTCATCGGCGAAGCCCTCAAGCCGCTGGGCCTGCCGGTTCACCTCGGAAGTGAACTTATTGTAGAAAATAGTGGCAGGAATGGCGGCGATAAGGCCGACGGCGGTCGCAAACAGCGCTTCCGCGATACCGGGGGCGACCACCGCCAGAGAGGTATTTTTCGACGCCGCGATCGACTGGAAGCTCGACATGATGCCCCAGACCGTGCCGAACAGGCCGACGAAGGGGCCGGCGGAGCCGACGGTGGCGAGCACCAGGAGGCGGCGTTCCAGCCGCTCGACCTCCCGCGCGATCGAGACGTTCATGACCTTGTCGATGCGCATCTGAAGGCCCGCGACCGAGCGGGCGTGGCTCTCGAAGGAACGCTTCCACTCGCGCATGGCCGCGACGAAGCAGGCGGCCATGGAATGGGTCGGCTTGGCCGAGAGGGTGCGATAGAGCTCCTCGATCGACTCGCCGGACCAGAACGCCTGCTCGAAACGGTCCATCGAGCGGCGGGTGCGGGAAAACAGGAAGATCTTGTCGATAGCGATCGCCCAGACCCAGACTGAGCAGGACAGAAGTCCCAGCATCACCCCTTTCACGATCCAGTGAGCCTGCCAGAACAACGCAATCAGCGACACGTCCGCGGAAGCGGCAACCGGAAGGGCTGACTGAGCCACGTCGGCCGGATTCATAAGCAGTATCCTCTCAAGGCGATCGTTACCTGATGTCCGTGACAGCAAATCGCTGCCGGTTCCCCAATAGCCGCGCCGGAACCGGCGCAGCCGGCAAGCCCGCTCAAAGCCTCATCTTTCTGGGTGCAGGGGGCTCGTCCAAAGCCGGTCGCCTGCATTCCCTGCCAAGATGTCAAAACTATGGGCCTCGACCCAAAGGCCCTGACCCAAGGCCTCGACCCAAGGCCTCAACCCAAGGCCTCGACTTCGGGCTTTGGGCGTGATTGTCCGCAATTACCAGAGCCCGGCGATGGTTAACGTGCGGTTACCAAGGCCGGATTTGGCCGCGGGAAAGGCAGGCAGCGCAGGGGGATGGCCTGCGGGCAGGCAAGGTTTGACGCCCCGGACGCACCGCAACTTCCGGCGTGGCGGCCCTGAGCCGGGACCCAACATGCGGCGTGTGGGCCCTGCGGGGAGCTGGCCCCAGCTCAGCAGCGCGTCGTCAAAGGGAGGTTGCGCTGCGTCGGGGCACGAGAGCTCGATGAGGAACCATCCCTCGCTCCGAAAAATTATCCCGAAAACCACTTTCGGTGAGGCATTGCCATGAGCATCAACCCCAAGACGACCGCCGCGATCGGCGATCACCCGCTCCACCCCATGATCATCCCGTTCCCCGTCGCATTCCTGGTCGGCGCGCCCATCGCCGACCTGGCGTTCATCGGCACCGGCGACAATTTCTGGGCCAGGGCGGCCATGTGGCTGATCGGCGCTGGCATCGTGATGGCGCTGCTTGCCGCCATAGCCGGCTTCACGGACTTTTTCAGCGAGCCGCGCATCCGCCGTCTGAACGATGCCTGGTACCACATGGTCGGCAATCTTGCGGCGGTCGTGCTGGCTCTGATCAATTTCTACCTCCGCTACGCGCAAGGTGCAGAGGCTGCGGTCAAGCCGTGGGGCGTGGTGCTGTCCCTGATCGTGGTCGGCATCCTGCTGTTCACGGGATGGAAGGGTTGGGAGATGGTCTATCGCCATCACGTCGCGGTGGTGGACGCTCCGGGCCAGACGAGCTCCGAGCCAGTCACGCCGCACCATGGCGGCGAGAGCCACCGCCGCGCCGCCTGAGAACGAGGGAGGCGCCGCCGGCTCTTCCCCGCCGGCGCGGCGCATCAGGGCAACGCAGCCTCGGGGCAGTTGGTCAACCGCGCGGGATTGCCAACGGCCGTGCAGCCGGCAGGCACATCCTCGGTCACGACCGTGCCGGCGCCGATCTTCGCGAAATCGCCGATACTAATGTCCCCGAGGATGGTCGCGCCGGCCCCGATATAGACGCCGCGGCCGATGCGCGGCGAGCGTGCCGGCAATTCGCCACGGCGGCCGATGCTGACGTTCTGAAGGATGATGGTCTCGTCGCCGATCACCACATTGGCACCGATCACGATGCCGGTGGCGTGGTCGAGATACACGGACGATCCGATGCTCGCGGCCGGATGAATGCTGACCTGCAGGAGGTTCGACGCCGCGTTCTGAAACAGCAGCGCGGCGTCGCGATGGTCATGACGCCAGAGCCAGCTCGAGACGCGCCAGGCTTGCAGCGCGACGTAACCCTTGTAATTCAGCAGCGGCGGCAGCAGGTTGGTGATCGCGGGATCGCTGCGCACGATCGCCCGCAAATCGCGGCTGGCGACTTCGATCAACTCCGGAGAGCCGCGAAAGGCGTCGCGGGAAAAGCCCGTGAAACGCGTTTGCTCCGTCGCACTGTTGCCAAGCCTGCGCCCGATCAGATCGGCGAGAGCGGCAGAAAAATCGTCGTGGTCGAGAATGGCGGTGGCGAGCGACCTGGCGAAGACGGGATCGGATGCGGCGGCACATTGCGCCTCAGCGCGGATCGCCTGCCAGAGGCTATCGCTGGCCATGATCGCAGCTTCCGCCATCGTTCTCTCCGGTGTTTTGGCGCGTTCCGTCTCAGGCGTCGAATATAGGGCGCGGGGTCACCCACGCGCCACGCCGCATCGGTGACGACCCGAGCAAGATGCCGCAGATCCCCGTGAGGTTACGTGCTTGCATGCCAGGCATCCGCGACCATATATTCCGTCAAATTTCCGGCCCGACACTGCTTCGGCCGGCAGATGCACAGGCAAGGCATCTCGTTCCAGTTCCCGCGGTGGTCCGCCATCCGCGGGTTTTTCGTACCCGGCCGCCTTTGGCGCTGCCGGCGCGAATCCCTGATCCCCCTCACCCGAGGTTTACGCTGAAATATGACGCCTAATGCGCCCGCCGTCGACGAACACGACGACATCATGTACCCCTCCGCCGTGCCGTTCGTGCTGGTCCATCTCGGCTGCTTTGCGGCGATCTGGTCGGGCATCACGTGGCAGGCCGTCGCGATCTGCATCTCACTGTATGTCGTGCGGATGTTTGCGATCGGGGCGGGCTATCACCGCTATTTCTCGCATCGGGCGTTTGCGACCAGCCGGGCGTTTCAGTTCATTCTGGCTTGGCTGGCGCAGAGCACCGCCCAGAAGAGCGTGTTGTGGTGGGCGGCCAAGCACCGACACCATCATCTGCATTCCGATACCGAAAACGACGTGCACTCGCCGCGTCAACGAGGCTTCCTGTACAGCCATCTCGGCTGGATCTTCTACCGTCAGCACGACACGACCGACCTCGTGAAAGTCGGCGATTTCGCGGCCTATCCCGAGCTGGTCTGGCTGCACCGGCTGGAGCTGCTGCCGGCCGTCGCACTTGCGGTGCTCTGCTTTCTGATTGCGGGATGGTCCGGTCTCGTCGTCGGCTTCCTGTGGAGCACCGTGTTGCTCTATCACGCGACGTTCTGCATCAACTCGCTCGCCCACGTGCACGGCCGCAAGCGCTACGTGACCGGCGACGACTCGCGCAACAACTGGCTGCTGGCGTTGTTCACCCTGGGTGAGGGCTGGCACAACAATCACCACGCCTACCAGAGCAGCGCGCGGCAAGGCTTCTACTGGTGGGAGGTCGACCCGACCTATTACGTCCTGAAGGCCTTGTGCTCGGCGGGCGTGATCTGGAATATGAAATCGCCGCCCGATCAGGTGTTGCGCAACGAGCAGCCGCTCGGCGCGCGGGTCATCAATCGGGCGGCACGCGAGCTGGCCGGACGGTTCGATGCACAGACGCTGGCGGACGCGATCTCGTCGGCGCGTCGCCGCGCCGATCTGGCCCAGCTGCAACTCCCGACGCTGCACGAGATCCTCGATCGGGCCCATGAAGGCGTCGACGCGCTGACGCATCTGCATCTGCCGACGATCCCGACTCGGGACGAGTTTCTGGCCGAGGCCAAGGCGATCTTCGCGCGAACGCGATCGCTCAATGAGATCGTGGATCACGCCTATGAGCACTTCCTGGCGTCGGTTCGCGCGCGGGTCGCCGCAGTGATCTGACCACGGCGGGGGTCAGCAGCCCCTGTCCGAGGCGCGCGCCCGCGGGTCTCGCAAGGCGCGCCGCCCTCACTGCGCCTGCCCCTTCGTTTGATCGCTGTGATCGAGATAGGCCAGCGCCTGCTTGAGCTGGGCGTCATCGGGTTTACCGATCAGCTCCGCCTTGATCGGCGGCGAAGAGATCGGCTTGGCCGGCGCAGCTTGCGCCCGCGGCTGCGCCGGGTTGCCGTTGAGAGACCCAGGATTGGCAAGCGCCCCGGTCAGCGAACTCTCCCGAAGCACGACGCCACCCGCGATCTGCTGCTCCTTGGGCGCCTCGGCAACGACATCGGGCGCAATGCCTTCATCTTGAATGGAGCGTCCAGACGGCGTGTAATAGAGCGCGGTCGTCAACTTGACCGCACCATGTCCCTTGAGCGGGATCAATGTTTGCACCGATCCTTTGCCAAAGCTCTGCGTGCCCATCACCTTGGCGCGATGATGATCCTGCAAAGCGCCGGCGACGATTTCCGAGGCCGAGGCGGAAGCGCCGTTGACGAGCACCACAACCGGAACGCCGGCTAGCATGTCACCGTGGGCGGGTGCGCTAAAGCTCCGGTTCTCGCTGGCATCCCGCCCGCGGATGCTCACGACCGTGCCGCCGTCGAGCAGGTCGCCTGCGACATCGATTGCGGCCTTCAAAAGTCCGCCCGGATCGTTGCGCAGATCGAGCACAAGCCCCTTCAGCTTGCCATTGGACTGGCGCTGGAGATTCTGTATGGCGCTTTTGAATCCGGCGGAAGTGTCTTCGCCGAACTGGCTGATGCGAATATAGCCGACGCCATCCGGCTCCAGGTTCGACTTGACCGATTCCACCTGGATGATTTCCCGCGTCAACGTGACGTCCAGCGGCTCCTGCTTGCCGCGGAGCAGCGTCAGCGTCACGCTCGAACCGGGATCGCCACGCAGCACCGCGACCACTTTGCTCAGAGGCATGCCCCGTGCGCTGGCGTGGTTGATCAGGAGAATCTGGTCGCCCGGCTCGATTCCGGCCCGCGCCGCAGGCGTGCCGTCGATCGGCGAAATCACCTTCGGCAAACCGTCCTGTTCGCTGATCTGAATGCCCAGCCCGCCGAACCGGCCGGCCATATCGGCTTGGGATTGCTTGAATTCCCCTTCGTCCATGTAGTCAGAGTGTGGGTCGAGGCGGTTGAGCATGCCCTTGAGCACGTCATTGGTCAGCTCGTCAGAGCCGATCGGGTGGACGTAAGCGCGATGCACAAGCTGGACGACGCTCGCGATCAGGCCGAGCTCGGCGGCGTCGGGCTCATCGCGCTGCATGGCAATGGCAGTGACGAGGGGAACGGCAACAAGGCAGGCGCAGAGCGAGGACGCGATCAGCAGGCGGGCTTTGGTCATCATTGGCCTCGGTTCGCAGGAGTGCAAGGGGACTGTATGGCGCGGAGGCGCACCCGGCATGCGCGGCGCGACAGCAGGACGGGCCCACACCACCGTATTGAACGCAAATCGCAGCCGGACGTTTCAGCCGGCCTGTCCCCTCTGCGCCATGGCGACGAGCCCGCCGATGCTGTGGCCAAAAGCCAAACCGCCCGCCTGCGGGTTGCGCAGACGGGCGGCTCGGGGCCATCAGGACTTTGGGGGCATGCGCCTGAAGGCCTTGAGAGATTGAGAGCTCAGATCAGCCCTGATGCTGGTCGGTCGGCGGCGGGGTCGGGCGCGTCTTGTGCTGCGCCATGAACTGGTCGAACTCTTCCTTGTCCTTGGCGTGACGCAGACGGGTCAGGAAATCCTTGAACTCGCGCTGCTCTTCCTCGAGCCGCTGGATCGTCTCGGCGCGGTATTCGTCGAAGGCGCGGTTGCCGGAGGACGGCGGGCCGAAGCCAAACCCGAAGCCGCGGCGCTCCATGCGGTCACGCATGCGATCCATCTTGTACTGCATCCGCTCCATCTTGTTCTGCCAGCGATCCTGGTGGCTCCAGCACGACATTCTTCTGCTCCCGAGTGTGAAAAAGAGAAGGGCAAGTCCGATCGGCCACCAGATGATGAAGCCGAGGATGGTCACGGCGATCCAGCCGGGGTGCCAGGGCGTATCGAGCATGTGGGGGCGCTCGTAGTTTTGGTCCGACGGGCCGCGCCATCGATTGACATCAGCGGTGTAGGCCATTTCCCTTCTCCATCACGGCATCAGCGCCGTTGTGAATGTAAATAACATTTACATAGCTAGACCATCCCGCGATTTTGTCAAGCTGGCCGCCCGGCACGCCCGCGGAATTATTTGCGCAATTTTATTTCGGCTTGCCCCAAGGACCGCCTGGAGCGCTGCCGGGCGGCGGGCCAGAACCGGAGGATGCCTCCGGAGGTATGGGGGGCGGCTCGGCGCCCTTCGCAGGCGGACGGCGGTCGGTCGGGAAGCCGAGGCCGCGCAGATAGATCAGCACTTCGGCTTCCAGCAGCTCATCCGGCGACATCGGCAGCTTGCGCCGCGCGGCATCGCCGCGCGAGAACAGCGAGGCGACGCCGTGCGCCATCGACCAGATGTGCAGCGCCATCATCATCGCCGGCGGCCGCGGCGCACCGGGCGGGGCCAGCGCCGCAAGTCGCTCGGCTGCGGCCCGAATGATGTTGAAAGCGCGCTCACTCGCAGCCTGAAGCGCCGGATTGGCATCGACCGGCACGCCGGATTCGAACATCGCGTTGTAGAAGGCGGGCTCCTCGCGGGCGAAGGCGAGATAGGCCCTGCCGACGCGCTCGAACGCCGTGACAGTATCGGGCCGGCCGTCGTCCCAGGCCGCAGTGAGACGCTGCTCGAACTGCTCGAAACCGCGCTGGGCGATCGAGGACAGCAGTTCGTCGCGGTCGCGGAAATGCCGGTAGGGCGCGGCCGCACTGACGCCCGCCATGCGCGCGGCATCGGCGAAGGTGAAGCCGGCCGCGCCCTTCTCGGCGATCAGCCCGAGGGCGGCCTGCAATAGGGCTTCCTTCAGATTGCCGTGATGATAGCCGCGCTCGGCGCGGCGCTGCTCCTTGCGCCAGCTCATGTGAACGACCTTTACATGAGCCGCGCCTGAAGGTCACTAGCGGGAATCGGGCGTGACTAACCCCGTACTTCCACGGTGATGCCGGCCGGCGCGCCGGCATCACCGCCGAAAACGAGCCAGCCGGAGCTACATCTGCGGAATCGCCAGCACCGGCATGACCTCGATCGCCTCGCCCGGAAAGATCGCAAAGTGCGGATGGTTCTCGAACAGCTTTGCGGCGTCCTCCTGCGAGGCCGCCCGCACCACCGTGAAGCCGGTCAGCGCATTGCTGACCTCTGCGATGCCGCTTCCGTCGATCCTGCGGGTCTTGCCGAGCGGGCCACCCATCTCGACGATGACGTCCTTGTGCTTCTCGACCCAGCCGTGCCAGGCGGCCATGCCCTCACGCTCCCTGGCCTTGCGTTCGGCCTCGGGCATGGCATGCCAAGCCTTCATTTTTTCGCCGCTCATGCTGCCAAGATAGACGGCGAGGAATTTGTGTTCGGTGCTCATCGGTTCTCTCCCTTGTTGATCGATTGACGACAGCCGCGATTGCATCGCGGCCACTCTCGCTACGTCTTCAGATCGCCAAAACCGGCGGCGGCGGCCTGCACGTCGGGCGGAAAGTCGCTCATTTCCTGCACCTGCCGGATCTCGATGATTTCGTTGGCGGAGGCCGGGCACTTCTTGGCCCAGGCGATCGCCTCCGCACGCGAGGCCACCTCGATCATCCAATAGCCGCCGAGAACCTCCTTGGCCTCCGCGAATGGGCCGTCGGTCACGACAGGCTCGCCGGTCGCGAACGAGACCCGCGCGCCCATTGACGGCGGGTGCAGGCCGTCGAGCGTGATCAGCACGCCGGCGTCCTTTAAGGCCTCATTGTAGCGCATCATCGCGGCGACGCGTTCGGGATCGAGTTGCACGTCCGGCGGCGCGGTCTCGTAGCCGAGCGGGATCATCAACATCATGAATCGCATGGGGTATCCTCGTTACTCTCGGTCATTCCGGGCAACGACGTCGCGCCCCCGGGATGGCGGCAGTGCCCCCATAAGACGAACGAAGCCCGATAGGACCGACAGGTGCGCGAAAATTATCTCGGAGGTCGCTTTTCCGAGAGGGCGTCAGCGCGGCAATCCGACGTCAGCCGCTTCAAGACATGTCCAAGACGTGTCTATGTCGGCCCAAACTCTGATCCCTTGCGCGGAACCAGCTAAACTGTCATGCCGCGGGCCTGAGCCAAGGACCGCATCATGACCGCCTCTCCCGCCAAAGTCGCCCTCGTCACCGGAGCCGCGCGCGGCATCGGGCTTGCGACGGCCAGGAAGTTCCTGGCCGAGGGCTGGCGCGTGGCGCTGCTCGACATCGAGGGCGAACTTCAGGCGAGCGCGGCAGCGGCGCTGCAAAATCGCGATGACACGCTGGCGATCACCTGCGACGTGTCCGACGCGGCGGCCGTGGGAGCGGCAATGGCGGCAATCATGAGCCGTTTTGGCCGGCTCGATGCGCTCGTCAACAATGCCGGCATCGCCGTGTTCGCGCCGGTGCTGGAGACCAGCGACGCCGACTGGAACAGGATCATGGCGGTCAACCTCACCGGCCCGTTCCTGTGCACCAAGGCGGCCGCGCCGCTGATGCGCGAGCTGGGCGGCGGCGCGATCGTCAACATCACCTCGATCTCGGCGGTGCGCGCCTCGACGCTGCGTTCGGCCTACGGCACCAGCAAGGCCGGCCTAGCGCACCTGACCAAACAGCTCGCGGTCGAGCTTGCCTCGCTCAACATCCGCGTCAATGCGGTGGCGCCGGGACCGGTCGACACCGCGATGGCGAAGCAGGTGCACACCAGGGAGATCCGCGCCGACTATCACGACGCCATCCCGCTCAACCGCTACGGCCTGGAAGAGGAACTTGCGGAGGCGATCTACTTCCTGTGCTCGGAACGCGCGAGCTACATCACCGGCCAAATTTTGGCCGTTGATGGCGGCTTCGATGCGGCCGGCATCGGCCTGCCGACGCTGCGCGGGCAGCGGCGCAACGGGTAGAGGCTTGCAGGGCGGGTTAGCCCTACGGCACCGGATTCGTGGAGTGCTTCATGCGACGCATTGCCGCCCTCAAAGCCCTGATGCTCGCATCTGCGCTGCTCGCCGCGGCGCCGGCCGCAGCCGAGATCCGCATCATCCAGTCGCCCGGCGGGCAGGTCGGGCCGTTCCTCGATCTGTTCGAGAAGGTGCGCGAGAGCGGCGAGCGCGTGGTGATCGATGGTCCGTGCCTGTCAGCCTGCACGCTGGTGCTGAGCATCGTTCCGCGCGAGCGCATCTGTGTCACGAAACGCGCCGTGCTCGGCTTCCATGCGGCACGCTCGGTCGATCGGCTCGGGCGCTTCTATGACGAGCCGGAAGCGTCCGACGTGGTGCTCCAAGCTTATCCCGGCCCGGTGCGCGACTGGATCAGCCGGCGCGGCGGCCTCACCTCGCGGCTGCTCTTGCTGAAAGGACGCGATCTCGCCGCGATCTACCCACGCTGCCGGTGAGGCTTTCGCGGCCGGTTCCAGCTGCTCGCACAGAGAGCAGCAGCACGCATCGCCCCTGTTTTAAAACAGAGTCTGGATCAATGGCGCCAGCTTCAAGCTTGCGCAGATGAGCATCCCCCAAAGAGCAAAATTGATCTGCAGCGCCGTCGCCATCGGTCGCTCCCCTTCCAAGTCCGTTCATCCCGGTTGTCGACTCTTGTGAACCAGGATTAGCGATTTTGTCACGAAGATGACAAGCTCAATCTTGCGCCAGTTGTTGTGCGCTGCGGTCCGCGCGAGGTGATCGCGCGGACCCAGCTTTCGCTCACCGCATCGAGCGGCCGCGCGCGCTTACATGCCTTCGGCGGGACAATTTACCATCCAGGGAATGCCGAACTTGTCGACACACATGCCAAAACCCTTGGCCCAGAACGTCTTGCTGAAGGGCATGGTGACCGAGCCGCCGTCGGCCAGCGCATTGAACTTGCGCTCGCCGTCCGCGGGATCCGCGACCGTGAGCGAGATCGAGAATCCCTGCGGCTTCTGGGCATGGTCGGGCGGGGCGTCGGAGGCCATCAACACGCTGCCGTCGGGCAGCGACATCCGGGCATGCATGATCGTCTTCTCGCGGCCGGGCGCGGCGGGCATGTCCGGCGGCGCATCGGAGGCGCGCATCATCGCGTCGATCTTGCCGCCGAGAACCTTGGCATAGTAGCTGAACGCAGCTTCGCAATTGTCCTGATAGAACAGATAGGGATTGAGCATCGTTTCTCTCCTCTTCTTCGCTTGCTTGACGGCGCTACTTCTCGGTGAGCTTCTTCAGGCTGGCAAGCCCAGCCTCGAAGTCCTTGCCGATCATGTTGTCCATGTTGATGAAGACCTGCATGAGCTTCGACATGAACGGGGCGGGACCATACATCGCCCATGTGACCAGTGTGGCATCGCCTTGCGGCACAAAGGTGAACTCGGCGGTGTTGTGACCTTCGAACGGGCGCTCGAAATCGAGCTTGATGCGGAGCTTTGACGGCGTGTTCGCCTCGAGGATCTCCATATGGCCGGCGCCGACATTGTTGTTGCCGTCCCAGGCGTAGGTCGCGCCCTTGCCCTGTGCAGTTCCACCATAGGTACGCTTCATGGCGGGATCGCGGTTCTCGTAAGGCGACCAGCCGGTCCAGAAATGAAAATCGGCAACCAGCGGATAGATCGCAGCGGCCGGCGCCTTCACCGCGAGCGAGCGCTCGACGCGGAAGGTGTCCGGTTTGGTCAGGGCGAAGACGAGGATGCCCGCGATTCCGACCGCAAGCACGATGGCGGTGATGGCAGCAGCTTTCAGCATGAGTGGCTCCGTGGATACGGAGTTAAGACGAAGGAGCCGGACTGGGGCCGACAAGTGACGGAACGATTTTTTCCGTCACTTCACTTTCGCGCCCTGCCTGAGGCTGCCATTGCCGCCCTTCGGTTGGCTGTCGCGGATCAGGCGATCGAGATGCATGCGGATGTGGGCGGCCTCGGCCGATGTGTTGGCGAGCGCGATGGCGCGGTCGAAGGCGACGCGGGCTTCGTCGTTGCGGCCGAGCTGCATCAGGAAGGCGCCCCGCACGCCGTGGAAATGGAAGTAGTTGGCAAGCTTCGGCGCCAGCGGCTCGATCAGGTCGAGCGCGGCCTCCGGCCCGCGCACCTTCGAGACCGCGACCGCACGGTTGAGCGTCACCACCGGCGAGGGCTGAATCACTTCGAGCGCGCCATAGAGCAGGTCGATCTGGGTCCAGTCGGTTTCCTCCGGCGTCGCCGCACGCGCATGCAGCGCGGCGATCGCGGCCTGGATCTGGTAGGGCCCGCTGCGGCGATGGCGCATCGCCTTGTCGATCAAGGCGAGGCCTTCCGCGATCATGGTGCCATTCCACAACGAGCGGTCCTGGTCGTCGAGCAGGATCAGCGAGCCGTCCGCAGCAAGGCGCGCGGCGCTGCGCGCATGCTGCAGCAACAGCAGCGCCGTGAGCCCCATGATCTCGGGCTCGCTCTGGAACAGCCGCAGCAACAGCCGCGCCAGCCGGATCGCCTCCTCGCACAGCGGCTTGCGCAACTCCGCGGTGTCGCCGCTGGCCGAATAGCCTTCGTTGAAGATCAAATAGATCATCGCCGCGACGCCGGCGAGCCGCTCGGAACGCTCGATCGCGCCGGGCGCCTCGAAGGGCACGCCCGCGTCCGCGACCTTGGCCTTGGCGCGCGTGATGCGCTGCTCCATCGCCGCCTCCGAGACCAGGAAGGCACGCGCGATCTGCTTCACCGTCAGGCCGGAGACGATGCGCAGCGCCAGCGCGATCTGCTGCGTCGCCGGCAGCCCCGGATGGCAGCAGATGAACATCAGCCGCAAAATATCGTCGCGATAGTGCGAGCCGTCGAGCCGCTCGGCGAGCGCGCCTTCGGCATCGTCGAGATCGGAGATCGCCTGGTCGTCCTCGGGCAGCGGCTGCTGCTTGCGGGTGCGGCGAACCTCGTCGATCGCGACGTTGCGTCCGACCATAATCAGCCAGGCGGCGGGATCGCGCGGCGGCCCATTCTGCGGCCAGCTCTTCAACGCGCGCAGGCAGGCGTTCTGGAAGGCTTCCTCGGCGGTGTCGAGATCGCGGAAATAGCGCAGCAGCGCGCCGACCGCCTGGGGGCGCGCCGAGGTCAGCGCAGTCTCGATCCAGGCGGTGTCGGTCTCGCTCACGCCGAGATTCCTCCGGGCCGGAACACGCCGACGGGACGCACCTCATAGGCGCCGCCGGGATTGGCCGCGCCGAGGTCGCGCGCGACGTCCAGCGCGTCGTCGAGGTTCTTGCAGTCGACGATGTAGAAGCCGAGCAGCTGCTCCTTGGTCTCGGCATAGGGGCCGTCGAGCACCAGCGGCGGGTCCTCCTTGCGCAGCGTCGCCGCCGCGGTGGTCGGCAGCAGCCGCGCCACCGGACCGAGCCGACCCTGGCTCGTGAGCTTCTCCTGCACCACCGCGAGCTTCTTCATCACGGCCTCATCCTGGTCCTTGCTCCAGGAGCCGACGAAGTCCTCGTCGTGATAGCAAAGGATCGCATAAAGCATGGGCAGTACCTTCCTGAGCGCTTGTTTTGAAGACGATCCACTATGCATCGCCCCGACAGGGCTGCGGAAAAAATTTGCGAGAAAAACCCGACGGATCGTGCCAAGGAGGGCCATCTTTACCGGAACCCGACGAGGCACTTCGAATGACCCTGGGCACACTGGCCGTCTTGATCAACAGCACGCAGCAGAACTGGCTGCCGGAGCGCTGGAAGGCCCGGTTCGATTCCGTCTGCGGCGGCCGCCGCGTGGTGCTGCTGCCGGATGCCGGCCTCGATCCGGCCGAGGTGCACTATGCCGCAGTGTGGAAGCCGGTGCCCGGCGACCTCGGCTCCTTCCCCAATCTGCGAGCGATCTTCAATCTCGGCGCCGGCGTCGATGCGCTGATGGCGGACAAGAGCCTGCCCGACGTGCCGCTGGTTCGCGTCGCCGTGCCTGATCTCACCAACCGCATGACCGAATATGTCGTGCTGCACGTGCTGATGCACCACCGGCAGGAGCTTTATCTGCGGGACTCGCAGCGCGCAAAACGCTGGGAGCCGAAATATCAGTGGCCGGCGAGCGCCGTGACGGTAGGCGTCATGGGCCTGGGCACGCTCGGCGCAGACGCTGCCAATGTGTTGCGCCGGCTCGGCTTCCGCGTCACCGGCTGGAGCCGCAGCCCGCGCACCATCGGGGGTGTCGAGTGCTTCCATGGCACGGACGGAATGGATGCATTCCTGCGCAAGACCGATATCCTGGTCAGCCTGCTGCCGCTGACTCCTGATACTCACGGCATTCTCAACCGTGACGTCTTCACCAAGCTCAACCGCAAAAGCCCGCTCGGCGCACCGGTGCTGATCAATGCCGGCCGCGGCGGCCTTCAGAACGAGGCCGATATTCTCGCCTGCCTCGACGATGGCACGCTGGGCGCCGCCTCGCTCGACGTCTTCGTGCAGGAGCCGCAGCCGGCGGACAGCCGGTTCTGGACCCATCCCAAGGTGGTGCTGACCCCGCACAATGCGGCCGATACCGACGCCGATGCGATCTCGGCCTATGTCGCCGAGCAGATCGCGCAGTTCGAAGCCGGCGGCGCGTTGGAGAACGTAGTGGATCGGACGCGGGGGTATTAGGCCGCCGAGATTTTCGCGAGCGCTGGTGCGCCATATTCAGTGTCGTCCCCGCGAACGCGGGGACCCATACCGCGTGATTTATCGTTGCGGATAGTCGTAGTACTGAACGACAAACCTTCGTCAAACTTCTCCCTGCGGTTATGGGTCCCTGCGTTCGCAGGGACGACGCCGTTGTTTTGGCGGGCTGCCCCGGGCACATAACAATCCGTCCCCACCGCCATCGCCCCCTGCCACGTTCACCCTCTCTTAGCGAGAATTTGATAGTCGTTCTTAACCAACGGTCAAGAACGAGAGAGACATGCGCGCGAGCCTCGGCCTCAGGATGCGGATCACGGTTGCGCTGGCGGTGACGGCGGCAGCGACTGCGCTGTTTGCCGTGCTGGGCGCGATGTGGATCATCGGTGGGATCATCGACCGCGCCGACCAGCGCGAGCTGCGCAGCCATTATGATGCACTTCTGTCGCGGATCGCGGAAGAGTCCCATCGCGCCGCCGCCATGAGCACGGTGGTGGCCGCGATGCCGGCGACGCAGGATGCAATGGCGAAGCAGGACCGCAACGCCCTGATCGGTCTGTTCGGGCCGGTCTTTGCCGCCACCAAATCGGAGTATGGCGTCGAGCAGTTCCAATTCCATGTGGCGCCGGCGACCTCGTTCCTGCGCGTGCACCAGCCGGCGAAATTCGGGGACGACCTCTCCGGCTTCCGCAAGACGGTTCTCATCGCCAACCAGGAGCGCAAGGTCGTGGTCGGCCTCGAAGGCGGCGTCGCCGGGCTCGGCATCCGCGGCGTGGTGCCGATCGCGCAAGCCGGCAAGCATCTCGGCAGCGTCGAGTTCGGTCTGACCTTCGGCCAGTCCTTCCTCGACGATTTCAAGACGAACCGCCATGTCGACATCGCCTTCCATCTCGCCGACGGCTCCAGCTTCAAGCTGTTCGGTGGCACGCTGAAGGGCAAGAGCTTCTTCGATGCGGCCGATTACGGCCGCGCCGCCGGCGGCGATTTCACGGTGCGGCAGGGCACGCTCGCCAGCACGCCGGTCGCCGCCCTGCTCGGCCCGATCAGGGACTTTTCCGGCAAGCCGCTCGGCGCGGTCGAGCTGGTGATGGACAATGCCGACTATGTCGCTTCCGCCGATCGCGCGTGGTGGCTTTCGCTCGGCATCGCCGCGCTCGGGCTCGCGCTGGCGGCGATCGTCGGCTATCTGATCGCCCGCAGCATCTCGCGCCCGATCCTCTCCATCACCAGCGTGATGCGCGAGCTCGCGGACGGCCGGCTCGATGTCAACGTTCCCGAAAGCCGAGCGAATGACGAAGTCGGCGCCATGGTAAAGGCGGTCGCGGTGTTCCGCGACAATGCCGTGAACTTCAGCAAGCTCCAGGCCGATCAGCTCGAGGCCAAGACGCAGTCCGAGGCGGAGAAACGGCGTGCCTTTGCCGCGCTTGCCGATAATTTCGAGGCGTCGATCCGTGACGTCGTCACCACGGTGTCCGCGGCCGCGGTCGAGATGGAGCAGACCGCGCGCTCGATGTCCGATATTGTCGAGCAGTCGCGGCAGCAGACCCGCAACGTATCGTCGGCGTCGGCGCTGGCCTCGGAGAACGTGCAGACGGTTGCGGCCGCCGCGGAGGAATTGTCCTCGTCGATGACCGAGATCAGCCGCCGCCTCGCGCATGCGACCGAAGTGGTGGGCAAGGCCGCCAGCGACGGCCGGCAGTCGAATGCGCGGGTGCAGAGCCTTGCGGACGCCGCGCAAAAGATTGGCGATGTCGTCTCCTTCATCAACGGCATCGCAGGCCAGACCAATCTGCTCGCGCTCAACGCGACGATCGAAGCGGCGCGCGCCGGCGAAGCCGGCCGCGGCTTTGCCGTGGTTGCTTCCGAAGTGAAGGCGCTGGCGACCCAGACCGCGAAAGCGACCGAAGAGATCGGCGCGCAGGTCACGGCGGTACAGGGCGAGACCACCGGCGCAGTGGACGGCATCCAGTCGATCTGCGCGACGATCCAGCAAGTCGACGAAATCTCCGCCGCGATCGCAGCGGCCGTCGGCCAGCAGGGCACGGCGACGCAGGAGATCGCGCAGAACGTCCAGCAGGCCGCGGCCCGCACCGGTGAGGTCTCGCAGAACATCGCCGGCGTCACCGCCGGCATCGCGGCGACCGGCACCGCGGCGGAAGAAGTGCTGGGCTCGGCGATCGAGCTGTCGAAGCAGTCGCAGCGGCTGCGCGACGAGGTCGACCGGTTCCTTGCGCATATCCGCGCGGCGTAGAGCTACTCTTTAACTCCCACCATCACATCGATCGCGCCCTTCACGATCGCCTCGAGCTCCTTGCGCGGCACGTGGGCGCGGGAGCGGATGGCGATGGTGTGGACGGTGGCGGAGGCGATCTGCGCCAGCGCGACGGGATCGGCACTCTTCGGCAGCTCGCCCTTCTCCTTGGCACGGCGGAAGCAGTTCGTGAAAGCCTTGTCGAGCCCGACAAGCCCGTCGAGCACCATGGCGCGGATCTCGGGATCGCTCACGGCCTCGGACGCCGCGGTCACCACCGTGAAGCAGCCGCGCGGGCCGGTGTCGCCGGACAGATAAATATCCAGCGCTGAAGCGTAGATGCGCTCCAGCCGCTGACGCAGCGGCATCTCCTGCCGGAAGATCTCGACCATGGAAGCGCCCGCCTCGTCGCGGTAGCGCTGATAGCTCTTGATGTACAGCTCGCGCTTGTCGCCGAAGGCGCCATAGAGGCTCGGCCGGTTCATGCCGGTGGCTTCGCTTAAGTCGTCGAGCGAAGTCGCGGCAAAGCCGTGCGTGCGGAACAGGTCGAGTGCCTTGCCGAGCGCGACATCCGGCTGGTAGGCGCGGGGGCGGCCGCGGCGCTTGGGTTGGCCGCGGCGCTCGGGTTGGCCGCGGCGCTCGGGCTCATTGGCAGCAGCTGGCGGCTTCGATTTTTGTACCATTTCGCAAATTAATCCTTGACCAGCGCCATATTATGCAAGATGGTACAAAAATCAATCTGGCCAGGTTGAGCGAAACCCAAAAGGAATTGCCCAAGGAGGCTACCAATGGATCTCTATTTCTCGCCGTTCGCCTGTTCCATGGCGAGCCGCATCGCGCTGTACGAAGCCGGCGCCGAAGCGAACTATCTCGAAGTCGATCCGCCGACCAAGAAGGTGCTGAATGACGGCACCGACTTCCGCACCGTCAACCCGATCGGCCTCGTGCCGACATTGCGCACCGACGAGGGCGTGGTGCTGACCGAGAACGCGGCGATCCTGCAATATGTCGCCGACCGCTTTCCGCAATCCGGTCTGGGCGCCACAGCCGGCATCGAGCGCACGCGGCTGCACCAATGGCTCTGCTTCATCGGCACCGAGCTGCACAAGGGCCTCTTCATCCCCCTGCTCGACCGCAAGGCGCCGCAGGAAGCCAAGGCCTATGTGCTGGAGAAGAACCTGTCGCGGCTCGATTATCTCGACAATTATCTGAACGGACGCGACTTCCTGCTCGATCATTTCAGCGTGGCGGATGCGTATCTCGTCACGGTGATCAACTGGACCATGGCAACGCCGCCGATCGAGCTTGCGAAATGGCCGAACGTGAAGGCCTATTACGACCGCCTGCGCCAGCGGCCGTCGATCGCCAAGGCGATCGCCGAGGAGTTCGAGCTGTACAAGGCCGAGCAGGCGCGGAAGAAGGCGGCGGCGTAACGTCAAGCATCGTTCCGGCCGACAAGGCCGGGACGACTTTTTCGTCAGCGAGCATAGCCGTAAAGCGCAGCCGCATTGTCGGAAGAGACCAGCCCGCTCTCGACGTCGTCCCTAACCGCGGCGCGATCTCGCTCCATGGGTCGGCCGATGCCGGCGCCGCCCGGCGTCATCACCACCAGCCGGTCATCCGGCGGCACCTGCTGAAAGCCCTTGCCACGCAGCTTCTGGCCGGACTTCAGGCCGACATAGCCGGCCTCGCCGTTCTGGCCGCCATCGCGGCCGCGCGGCGGATGATCGATGCGGTCGAATGCCGCGAGAATGTCGAACGGCGCATCGACACCGCTGCCGACTTCGATGATCTGGCCGAGGCCGCCGCGGGTGCGCCCCGCCCCGCCGGAATCCGGACGCAGCTCCTTGCGCCAGAAGATCAGCGGTGTCTGCGTCTCCGCGATCTCGACCGGCGTGCCGCGCACGCCGCTGGGATAGGCGGTCGCGGACAGGCCGTCCTTCGCAAAGCGCGCACCGGTGCCGCCATTCGACGTCACCGCCATCGAGAACCCGTAATTGCCGCCGGCACCGGACCGGGTCTGGCCGCGCACGTTGAGATTCCACAGGCAGGAGGTGCCTTCCGCCGGCACGCGCTCGGGAATGATCTGGCGCAGGCAGCCGAACACCACGTCGGGCAGCATCTGGCCGATGATGTGGCGCGAGGCGACCGGCGCCGGTTTTGGCGCATTGAGGATCGCGCCCGCCGGCGCGGACACGGTCAGCGGCGAGAGCGAGCCGGCATTGTTCGGGATCTGCGAGGCGACGACACAGCCGAGGCCGAACACGGTGTAGGCCGTGGTGTAGGACAGGGGCACGTTGATGCCGAACTTCGAAGCGGCCGAGGTGCCGTCGAAATCGACGTGAATGCCTTCGTCCGAGATCGTCAGCGTCGCCGCCAGCGTCACCGGCGCGTCATAGCCGTCGACGATCATGGTGTTGCGCCAGCTGCCCTTGGGCAGTTTTGCGATCTCGGCCAGCACCGCTTCGCGCGAGCGGTCGCAGATATAGTCGCCGAGCTCGTCGAGCGTGTCGATGCCGAACTCGGTCATCATCTCGACCAGGCGCTCGCAGCCGACGTCGTTGCAGCCGGCGAGCGAATAAGTGTCGCCTTCGGTGTCGATCGGCAGCCGCGTATTGGTGCGGATCATCGCCATCAACGTCTCGTTGACGACGCCCTGGTCGATCAGCTTCAGCATGGGGATGTAGAGCCCCTCCATGAACACGTCGGTGGCATCGGGCCCGAAGCCGATACCGCCGATGTCCATGAGATGGCTGGTGCAGGAGAACAGTGCGACGACCTTGCCGTCCTTGAAGCAGGGCGTGGTCACGACAAAGTCGTTGAGGTGACCGGTGCCCATCCAGGGATCGTTGGTGATGTAGGCGTCGCCCTCCTTCATCGTCGCGAGCGGAAAATGAGCAATGAAGTGCTTCACGGACTCCGCCATCGAGTTGACGTGGCCAGGCGTGCCGGTCACCGCCTGCGCCAGCATCCGTCCCCTAAGGTCGAATACGCCGGCGGAGAGGTCGCCGCATTCCCGCACGATCGGGCTGAAGGCGGTGCGCAGCAGCACCTGCGCCTGCTCCTCGACCACGGCGATCAGCCGGTGCCACATGATCTGAAGGTCGATCAGGCTCGCGCCGTTTGCCTTGCTCATGATCGGGCCGCCTTCCGTTCCATGACGATGCTGCCGGCACCGTCGATATGAGCGTCAAAACTTGTCGAGACGAAGGTCGAGGTCTCGTCCTCCGCGATCACGGCTGGGCCGGCAACGGTCGCGCCGGGCGCCATGTCCTCGCGGCGATAAAGCGGGATCTCGATCAGCTCGCCGGCACGGCCGTCGAAGAATCTGCGGCTGCCGGACGGATTGCCGGCGGGCTTGCGCGTAACGCCCGCGACGCGCGGTGGATTGCGCGCCTCGGTTGTCGCCAGCACCGACCAGCTCAAAACTTCGATCGCCGCGCCCGGGATCGACCGCTCGAACATCGCGGCGTAGTCGGCCTCGAACTTCTGGCGCAGGCCCGCGAGGTCGGCCGTGATCAGCCGCCGGTTCGGCAGCTCGACCGAGATCTCGTGACCCTGGCCGACATAGCGCATGAAAGCGGCCCGCCGTTCGCGCACCGGCGCACCAGCCGCACCGGGCTCGACCAGCGCCCGCGCCTCGGTCGCCATCTCCTGAAGCAGGTCGGAGACCGCTTCGGTATCGAAATCATCGAGCCGGACATGACGGCTGCGCACCAGCTCATAAGCGATGGGCGCCGCGAGGAAGCCGACCGCAGAACCGACGCCGGCATTCGACGGCACGATCACGCGGGAGACGCCGATCTTCTCGGCAACACGCGCCGCATGCAGCGGCGCAGCACCGCCGAAGGCGATCAGCGTATGCTGGCCGACAATCTCGCCACGCTCGACCGCATGCACGCGCGCCGCGCTCGCCATGTTCTCGCAGACGACCTCGTGCACGGCATAGGCCGCGGTTTCCGCCGACAGATCCAGCGGCTCGCCGACATCGCGCAGCAGGGCCTGTTTCGAAAGTTCTGCGTCGAGCTTGATCGTGCCGCCCGCAAAGGCGTCGGGATCGATCATGCCGAGCGCCACGTCCGCGTCCGTCACCGCCGGACGCTGGCCGCCGCGGCCATAGCAGGCCGGTCCCGGCTCCGACGAGGCGCTCTCCGGGCCGACGGTGACGCGCTTCATCGCATCGACATGCGCGATGGAGCCGCCGCCGGCGCCGATCTCGACCATCTCGATCACGGGGATGCGCACCGGCAAGCCCGAGCCCTTCAGGAAGCGCGCGGCGCGATCGACCTCGAACACGCGCGAGGTCTCGGGCTGGTATTTTTCGATCAGGCAGATCTTCGCGGTGGTGCCGCCCATGTCGAAGGACAGCACTTTGGTCTCCCCTAACCGCGCCGCAATCTGCGCGGAGAAGATCGCGCCGCCAGCGGGCCCGGATTCGACGAGCCGCACCGGAAAGCGCCGCGCCGTCTCGATCGAGGTGACGCCGCCGCCTGACGTGACGAGATAGATGGCGCCGCGGAACTGCTCGACCTGCAAGGCATTGGCCATGCGGGCGAGATAACCGTCGATCAGAGGCTGGACATAAGCGTTCGCGACCGCGGTGGAGGTGCGCTCGTATTCGCGGATTTCCGGACACACGGCCGATGACACCGTCACCGAGATTCCGGGCAGCTCCTCGCTGATGATCGCTGCCGCCCGGCGCTCGTGCTCGGGATTGGCGTAGGAGTGCAGGAAGGCGATCGCGACGCTCTCGACCCTCAGCTCACGCAATTTCGGCGCGAGTGCGCGCACCGACTCCTCGTCCAGCGGGAGGCGAACGGCACCGTGGGCGTCGATGCGCTCGGGCACGGTGAAGCGCAGATTGCGCGGCGCCAGCGGTTTCGGCTTGTCGATGCTGAGATCGTACTGGTCGTAGCGGCTCTCGGTTCCGATATCGAGCACGTCGCGGAAGCCGTCGGTCGCGATCAGCGCGGTCTTCGCGCCGCGGCGCTCGATGATGGCATTGGTTGCGAGCGTCGTGCCGTGAATGAAGACGTCGATGTCGCTGATATGCGCGCGCGCGTCAGTGAGGATGAGCCGCATGCCGTCCAGCACGGCCTGTTCGGGGCGCTGCGGCGTCGTCAGCAGCTTGCGGGTCTTGCGCACCTCGCCCACGTCCAGAACGATGTCGGTGAACGTGCCACCGATATCAACGGCAAGCCGCACCTCGGCTCCCTCAAGCATTCCAAATTCTCCGTGCTGGTCGTCAAGACTGGAGGCAAAAGCGCAGCAATTTCCATGCCGTGGACGGCAAGGACGATATACCCGCCCGGCTATTCTGCTTGGCACCTATGCAATAGGCAAGGCGCGTTCGCCGCCCGCGCGTTCAGAGCAGGAATGCAAGCGCCGTTTCGCAGCTCTCCTCGACCTTGAGCGTCAGGAGATCGTCGGCGCGGGTGCGGCCGAGATTGACGGCGGCAATCGGAATGTTGCGCTGCGCGGCCGCTTTCACGAAGCGGAAGCCGGAATAGACCATCAGCGAGGAGCCGACGATCAGCATGGCGTCGGCCTGTGCCAGATGGTCCTGTGCGGCGGTGACGACATCGCGCGGGACGTTCTCGCCGAAGAATACGACATCGGGCTTGAGGATGCCGCCGCAGGCTTCGCAAGGAGGCACGCTGAAGGACGAAAAATTGGCGTGCTCCAGATCAGCGTCGCCATCGGGCGCGTCCGCGGCATCGAGCGTCAGCCATTCGACATTGGCGCGGCCGAGCCTGTCCTGGAATTCGCTCCGCTGTGTCTTCCTCCCGCAGCCCATGCAGCGGACCAAGTCAAGTCGGCCGTGCAAATCGATCACCTGCCGGTGGCCGGCGGATTGATGCAGCCGGTCGACATTCTGGGTCAGCAGCATCCCGCAGCGACCGTTCGCCTCAAGCCGGGCCAGCGCATGATGCGCATCGTTCGGCTTCGCCTGGCCAAACCGCCGCCAGCCGATCAGGCTGCGCGCCCAGTACCGCTGGCGGGTGTGCTGTTCCGACATGAAGGCCTGGAAGTTCACCGGCTGGGTCCGCTTCCAGTTGCCGTGGCTGTCGCGATAATCGAGGATGCCCGAATTGGTGCTGCAGCCTGCGCCGGTCAGCACAAACAGGTTTTCGTGCCGGCCGATGAAATGTTCGAGCGGGGAATTTGCCAGCGGAGAGTTCGTCATGGCGCAGATGTAGTCTGCGCCGGCCGGTTTTGCCAGATCACCCACGGCCTGCTCGAAGCCCGCGGTTAGCTCGCCCAATTCTCCCTGAATTCCGGAAACAGCGTCAGGCCTCCGCAGGCATAGATGGTCTGGCCGGTGATGTAGCTCGCTTCATCCGAGGCGAGGAAGGCGAACACGGCGGCAATCTCTTCCGGGGTGCCGACGCGACCGAGCGGAATGTGGCTGGTGACGACGCCGCGCTTTTCGGGGTCGCCGGTCCAGGCCGCATTGATCGGTGTGTCGATGGCGCCGGGGCCGACCGCGTTGACGCGGATGCCGCGGCCGGCGAACTCGAGCGCCAGCGTGCGCGTCAGATTGGCCATGCCGCCCTTGCTGACGGAATAAGCGAGATAGCCGGGTTTGGGGATGATCTGGTGGACGCTGGAGCAATTGATGATGCTGCCCCCGCCGCCGCGCGCGACGAAATGCGCGAGCGCCTTCTGCGCGCAGAGCACGGCGCCGTTGAGATTGACGTCGATGATGCGGCGATAGGTCTCGATGTCGAGCGCCTCGCTCCGCGACTCCCGCTGGAAGCCGGCATTGTTGACCAGACAGTCGAGGCGCTTGAAACGCGCCAGAATCGTTTCGAACATCGCAGCGACCTCCTGCTCGTTGCTGACGTCGGCCTTAACGATGATATGGTCGAGCTTGCCGTGGCCGCGGTCGCTCGAGGCCGCTCGTGCCAGCGCCAGCGACTCCTCCGCCCTCTCGGGATGGTCGACATAATTGATGGCGACGGTCGCGCCTTCCTGGGCGAGGCGAATGGCGACGGCGCGGCCGATACCTTGCGAGGCACCGGTCACCAGCGCGTATTGGCCGACCAGGCGCGAGGCAAAGGTGGATGAGCGGTCAGTCTGTGGCATGAGCTTCCTCCGGGACATTTCATCATGGATGGAACAGGCATTTTGTTCCATCCGGCAGCGCATCGCCGGGATTCATTCCGCGCGGCGCGCGAGCGGCGAGGTCAGGATCTGGTAGAGGATGATGGCACCGAAGGTCGCCGTGCCGATGCCGCCAATCGTGAACGCGCCGAATTTGAGCGTGAGGTCGCCGGCGCCCGCGGTCAGCGCCACAGCGACGGTGATGAGATTTGCGGGATTGGCAAAGTCGACCTTGTTCTCGACCCAGATCCGCCCGGCCATCGCCGCGATCAATCCGAACAGCACGATCGAGAGGCCACCGATGACGGGTCCCGGGATCGACAGGATCAGGGCGCCGAATTTCGGCGAGAAGCCGAGCAGGATCGACACCGTCGCCGCGAACGCGAACAGCAGGGTGGAATAGACCTTTGTCGCCGCCATGACGCCGATGTTCTCGGCATAGGTGGTGACGCCGGTGCCGCCGCCGCAGGCCGCGACGATCGTCGCCAGGCTGTCGGCGAACAGGGCACGGCCGAGATAGGCATCGAGGCTGCGGCCCGTCATCGCGCCGACCGCCTTGATGTGCCCGAGGTTCTCGGCAACGAGAATGACCGCGACCGGCGCGATCAGGACGATCGCATCTGCCTGGAACGTCGGCGTGGTGAAGCGCGGCATGCCGATCCACGGCGCGGCCGAGAGTTGCGCGAAGTCGATCGGCTTGCCGAAGCCGAAGCCGTTCGCGAACAGCAGGTACAGAAGATATCCGCCGATCGCGCCGAGGATGATCGGCAGGCGGCGCCACAGGCCCGGAGCGGCAACCGCGATCACGCCGATCATCAGCACGGTCGCAAGCCCGATCCAGGTCTCGAACGCGTTGGCGCTCACCGCCTTGACCGCCACGGGCGCGAGGTTGAGGCCGATCGCGGCGACCACGGCGCCGGTGACGGCCGGCGGCATCAGGCGCTCGACCCAGCCGACGCCGGACCACATCACAATCAGCGCGATCACGCCATAGAGCACGCCGGCTCCGACGATACCGCCGAGCGCGACGGAGATGTTCGGGTTCGGCCCCTGCCCGGCATACCCGGTGGCGGCGATGACGACGGCGATGAACGCGAAGCTCGAGCCGAGATAGCTCGGCACGCGGCCTGCGACGATGACGAAGAAGATCAGCGTGCCGCTGCCGGAGAACAGCACCGCAACATTGGGATCGAACCCCATCAGCAGCGGCGCGATGATCGTCGAGCCCGACATGGCGACGCAATGCTGGAGACCGGAAACAATGGTCTGGCCCCATGACAGCCGCTCCTCCGGCATGATCACGCCCGAGGTCTTGAGCTTCCAGCGCGGGAAATAGCCCTGCCCCTGCTCGTCCGAGCTCGTTGTCATTGTCATGTTTCCCCCATTGCGGTGCAGCGATTGATCTTCGTGCGTTCCGACAAAAATGTGATTGTCGCTTCTGCGGCGGCCATCACATGATGCAAGACATATGCGATTCAAGTCCTGCAAAATTCAAATCTTGCAGGATTCAGACCTTGCAAGTCCAGTGCATTCCGGGCCCACGATATGACACAGATCGCGATCCAGACAGCCATCCATCATCGGCATCAGCCCTGGTACAAGATTCTCTATGTTCAGGTGCTGATCGCGATCGTGCTCGGGGTGCTGATCGGCTATTTCTATCCCGACCTCGGCAAGGCGCTCAAACCGCTCGGCGACGGCTTCATCGCGCTGATCAAGATGATGATCGCACCGGTGATCTTCTGCACCGTGGTGCACGGCATCTCCTCGATGGGCGACCTCAAGCGCGTCGGCCGGGTCGGGCTGAAGTCGCTGATCTATTTCGAGACCGTCTCCACCGTAGCCCTCGCCATTGGCCTGTTGGTCGGCGGGCTTCTCCAGCCCGGGCACGGCTTCAACATCGATCCCGCCACCATCGATCCGAAATCGGTGGCGGCCTACGTCACCAAGGCCAAGGAGGAAGGCATCGTCGCGCATCTGCTGGCGATCATTCCGGACAGCTATGTGGGCGCGATCGCGCGCGGCGACCTGTTGCAGGTGCTGCTGGTGTCGATCCTCTCGGGCTTCGCCATCGCCTTTCTCGGCAAGGCCGGCGAGCCGATCGCGGAGGCGATCGACAAGGCCGCCAAGATGTTCTTTGGCATCATCCGCATCATCGTGCGCGTGGCGCCGATCGGCGCCTTCGGCGCGATGGCCTTCACCGTGGGCGCCTACGGCCTCGGCTCGCTGCTCAACCTCGCCGCCCTGATCGGCACGTTCTATCTGACCAGCATGCTGTTCGTGCTGATCGTGCTGGGCGCAATCGCGCGGCTTTCCGGTTTCTCGATCCTGCGCTTCATCGCCTATATCAAGGACGAACTCCTGATCGTGCTCGGCACCTCGTCGTCGGAGACGGTGCTGCCGCAGATGATCCAGAAGATGGAGCATCTCGGCGCCTCGCGCTCGGTGGTGGGCCTCGTGATTCCGACCGGCTACAGCTTCAACCTCGACGGCACCAACATCTACATGACGCTGGCGACGCTGTTCCTGGCGCAGGCGACCAACACCCATCTGACGATCTGGCAGGAGCTCGGCATTTTGGGCATCGCCATGATCACCTCGAAGGGCGCTTCGGGCGTGACCGGGGCCGGCTTCATCACGCTCGCCGCGACACTCTCGATCGTGCCCGACATCCCGATCCAGTCGATCGCGATCCTGGTCGGCATCGACAAGTTCATGAGCGAATGCCGCGCACTGACCAATCTCATCGGCAACGGCGTTGCCTGCGTCGTGATCAGCATCTCCGAAGGAGAGCTCGACCGCGACGCGCTGCACGAGACCATGGCGCATCCGCTGGAGATCGGGGAGTCGCTGGAACCGGGCGGCAGCACGGCGTCGTAGGCGGCGCGCTGCGCAGACGCAGGACGGTTCCACGCGGTAGTTTCCCGGAATGGTCAATTGGTGCGGCGCGAGTCACAACGTCAGCGTTGGGATCACGGATCGATACTTCTTTTTTCAACCCGACGCGCTGGGGGCAGGGCGTCGGGTTTTTGTTGATCGCAGCAAGGAGCGACGCGGCGGGATTGGCGCGCCGACCTCGACGGGCAACTCCGCCTGTTGCGAGAGACGATCAGCTCTTGAGCGCGGTGACCACCACCTCGATCAGCGCGCTGCCGCCGAGATCGGCGACGCCGACGGTGGCGCGGGTCGGCAGATTGTCGCCGAAGAACTCGGTCCAGGCCGCGTCCATCTCCTTCTTCTTCGAAAGATCCGTGACGAAGATCGAGGCGCTGACCACGCGCGACTTGTCGGTGCCGGCTTCCTTCAGATAGCCGGCGATCTTGCCGAGGATGTTGCGGGTCTGCTCGCCCATGGAGGCCGAGGTGTCGTCGGCGATGGTGCCGCCGAGAAAGACGAAGCCATTGGCTTCGACGGCGCGGTGCATGATGGGCGTGCGGATGCTGCGGGTGATGCTCATGATGTCCTCTTGTTGCTAGAGCGTGGTGCGATGGAAGCGGTCGATGCCGAGATCGCCGATGCGGGTCTGGGTGCCGCCATTGACGATCAGCTCTGCCATCACGGCGCCGGCGCCGGGGCCGAGCTGGAAGCCGTGTAGCGAGAAGCCGAACTGGTGATAGAGCCCCTTGTGGCGGCTGCTCGGGCCGAAGACGGGAATGTCGTCCTTCATCTTCGCCTCGATGCCGGCCCACGCGCGGACGATCGTGGCGCTGCGCATCACCGGGAACAGCTCGAACACCGTGCGCGCGCTGATCGCAAGGCTCTTCCAATCCAGCACCGTCTCGTTGCGATCCTGGTACGGCGTTGCCAGATGGCCGCCGCCGATCAGCACGGTGCCGTTCTTGAACTGCTTGAAAGACAGTTTTCGGCCGCGCAGGATCACCACGGGATCGATGAAGTGCGGCACGCGGGAGGTGATCATCAGCATCGGGGCCACGGTCTCGACCGGCACCTGCTCGCCAAGGCTTGCGGCAATCTTGCCGGCCCAGGCGCCTGCGGCGTTGACCAGCACCGGCGCGGCGAAGCTCTCGCTGCCGACATCGACGTGCCAGAGGCCGTCACGGTGCCGGATGTTGCTGGCGGCCGCGCCTTCGCGCACAGTGGCGCCGAGCTGCTCCGCCTTGCGGCGAAACGCGGTCGTCGTCTGCGCCGGATTGGCGGCGCCGTCGCGGCGCGAGACCACGCCGCCGGGACAGGTCTCGGCCACTGCCGGCACGAGGCGCCGCAGTTCGGCGGCATCGATCAATTCCTCATGGGTGAAGCCGAGCGCATTGAGCTCAGCCACGCGCGCGCGGCAGATCGCGAGCTCCTCCTCGTTTTCTGCGACGAGCACCTGACCGTGACTCTCGAAGCTGCAATCGTCGTTGAGGAGATCGTTGATCTTCTCCCAGATCTCCATCGAACGGATCGACAGCGGGATCTCGGGAATGTGCCGCGCAAGCTGGCGGACGCCGCCGGCGTTGACGCCGGAGGCGTGGCGGCCGGCATAGTCCTTCTCGATCAGCACCGGCTTCAGCCCGGCGAGGCAGAGATGCAGCGCGGTCGAGCATCCGTGGATGCCGCCGCCAATGACGATCGCATCCACGTTTTGGCTCATCCGCGCACCACGGCCTTGATATCGGCGTCGCTCTTCGGGACGGCGGCGAGCTCGGCCAGCGTGATCGGCTTCACCGGCGCACGCAGCCGGTAATACCCGATCTCCTGCGGGGTCTTGCCGCGCGCCTGCGCCATCAGCTCGGTGACGGTGAGGCCGCAGAGCCGGCCCTGGCACGGGCCCATGCCGGTGCGGCGATACGCCTTGAGCTGGTTCGGTCCGGTCGCGCCGATCGCGACGGCATCGAGAATGTCCTTTGCGGTGATCTCCTCGCAGCGGCAGACGATGGTGTCGCCCACGGGAATGCGGAACTGCGGCGCCGGGCGGAACAGCGTGTCGAGGAAGACACGGCCGCGCTCGGCCTTGGCGAGATCGGCACGCAGCGTCGCCATGGGCGCGAGCTTTGCGGCAGCCGCGGGGGCCAGTGCTTCCACCGCGGCGCGCGCCGCGATGCGGCCGCGCACGACGGCGGCATTGGCGCCGCCGATGCCCGCGCCGTCGCCGGCGATTGCGATGCCGGCGACCGAAGAATTACCGCTCGCGTCCAGCACGGGCGACCAGCACAGTTGCAGATCGTCCCAGCGGTGCTCGATACCGGCCGCCATCGCCAGATTGACGTTGGGTACGACGCCCTGATGCAGTAGCAACAGATCGGCAGGAATGGTCTCGCGCTTACCGCCGGCGACATAGCTGACATTCGCAACCTGACCGTCACCGGACGCAGCGAGCTCGGCGACGCCGGACATGACCCGAACCTTCGCCTTCACCTCGCGCATCATCGACAGGCCCTTGGCGAAATAAGGCGAGGTCAGGAATGCGAAGGCGTGCGGCAGCGCCGCGAAATAATTGCCGCGCGCGGTCGTGTCGAGAATGCGGTCGATGCGGCCGCCGAGCCGCAATATTTGCGCGGCGAGCAGCCAGAGCAGCGGTCCCTGCCCCGCGATCACCGTGCGTCCGTCAGGCACCAGCGCTGATGATTTCAGCATGGTTTGCGCTGCGCCCGCGGTCATCACGCCCGGCAGCGTCCAGCCGGGGATCGGAAACGGCCGCTCCAGCGCGCCGGTCGCAAGGATCACGCGTCTTGCTTTGACGAAAGCCGAGGCGCCGCCGATCGAGACCGCGATTTCGAGGTTGCGGTCGAGGCTCCAGACCGTGGCACGATGGATCACCTCGGCGCTGCTCGCGCGCAGCGCCTGCACGAGATCGGCGCCGACCCAGTAATCAGCGCCGAGCTGGTTGCGATCGGTCACCGGGGTCGAGGCGATCGCGCGAAACACCTGCCCGCCGGGGCCGATGTTCTCGTCGAGCAGCAGCGTCGATAGGCCGGCTCCGGCAGAGGTCGCAGCGGCGGCGAGGCCGGCGGGGCCGGCGCCGATCACGACGACGTCGTAGGCTTCGCGCTTGGGAGCGACACTCATCTTCCGATCTCCCGCTTGCCCTTCTGGATCTCGATCTGCATGCCCTCGGCGACAGGCACGAGGCAGCCCTGGCGGTTGCCGACGCCGTCGATGGTGACGAGGCAGTCGAAGCACACGCCCATCATGCAGTAAGGCAGACGTGGCGCACCGCTCACCGCCGTGGATCGCCGTGCGTCAACGCCGGAGGCCAGCAGCGCGGCAGAGACGGTGTCGCCCTGCCGCGCAGCAACGGCCACGCCGCCGACGAAGATCTGCACCTGTGGACGTTTGTCCTGTTCGGATCGTCTAAACATGGGATGCCCCTTGGCTCCTTGATATCTCTAGTAGCCGCTGTTGTTCGCCGCGCCCGCGTCGCCGAAACGGCTGGCGGAAAACGCGCCAACCAGCTCCGGCTCGAGCGCGCCCTGCGTGACCATGCGCGCGATCTCGAAGGCATGGTTGGAAGCCAGCGTCACGCCGGAATGGCAGCAGGCGACGAAGGCGCCCGGATGCGTCTTCGACTGGTCATAGATCGGAAAGCCGTCCTGCGGCATGACGCGGATGCCGGCCCAGCTTCTCACCACGTTGAGCCGCGCGAGGTGCGGAAACATCCGCTGCGCGCGATCGGCCATCACGCCGCTGATCGAATGCTTCATCGTCCGCTCGTCGAGCTCGTCCTCCTTGCTGTCGCCGATCATCACCGTGCCCTCGTCGGTCTGGCGGATCGTCGTCAGCGGATGCGGCAGGAACGGCATGGTGCGCTCGGTCACCACGATCTGGCCCCGGGTCGGGCCCATCGGCGCGTAGAGACCGACCATCGGCGCCAGTGTCTGGTTGGCATTGCCCGCAGCGAGCACGATTTTCGCGGCGCGCAGCTCGCCCTTGGGCGTGGCCAGACGGAATTCGCCGCCGCTCTTGCTGATCGCCGAAACCGGACGCTCCGGAAAATAGTCGATGCCGAACGCCCTGAAGCCGGTGTGGAACGCGCGGAAGGTGCGCAGCGAATTGACGTGACCGTCGAGCGGACAATAGCTGCCGCCGGACACGTCCGGGCCGATCAGCGGCAGCGACTTCTTCACCTCGGACGCCGAGAGCATCTCCATCTTGTAGTCGGCCGCACCAACCTGGTTGTGCATGCGCTTGACCAGCTCGGTGCGCTGACCGAACTCGTCGTCGCCGAGCGTGAGATGGAAGCCGCCGTTCTGCTGAAGCGCAACATCGAGGCCGGTCTGTTGCTTCAGCTCGGACGCGAGCCGGCGCCACGCTTGCGACGCCTGCACGGTCCAGACGGTGTAGGCCGGCATGCCCAACCCCTTGCTCTGGACCCAGACCAGCGCAAAATTCGCGCGCGAGGCGCGCTTGGTGATGTCACCCTCGTCGAGCACGGCGACGCTCTTGCCGAGCCGGCCGAGACCCCAGGCAATGGCGGAGCCGAGCAGTCCGCCGCCGACGACAGCGACGTCATAGTCAGATTTTTGTTTGGACGCGTTTTCTTTACGCGAACCGGCGTCCACTTCGCTCGAAAACGCTTTCGACATGGGTTCTCCTATCGTCCCGCATCGCCCTTGCCGGCGAGCACACGGTCGAGCCCGTAGAAGCGATCGAGCAGAATGAGGGCCGTCATGGTAATCGCGATCACGCAGGCCGAGACCGACGTCACCAGCGGATCGATATTGTCCTGGATATAAAGGAACATGCGCACCGGCAGCGTTTCGGTGCCGGGCGCCGCAAGGAAGACGGTCATGGTGAGATCGTCGAAGGACTGGATGAAGGCGAGCGCCCAGCCGCTGATGACGCCGGGCAGGATCAGCGGCAAGGTCACGCGGCGGAAGAGGGTCCAGCCGCCGGCGCCGAGGGAAACCGCGGCCATCTCGACTGTCCGGTCCATGCCGGTCGCGGCCGCGAGCGTCAGCCGCAAGGCAAAGGGAAACACGATGATGACATGCGCGATGATCAGCGCGGCAAAACTGCCGCCGAGGCCGGCCGATGTGAAGAAGCGCAGGAAGGCGATGCCGAGCACAACATGCGGGATCATCAGCGGCGACAGGAACAGCGCGGCCAATGCATCACGGCCGCGGAAGCGATAGCGCGCGATGGCCAGCGCCGCAGGCACCGCGAACAGCAGCGCCACGATGGAGGACAGCGCGCCGAGCCCGAGGCTGATCCAGAACGCGTGGATGAACTCAGGGTAATTCGCGATCGCCCTGAACCAGCGCAGCGAAAAACCGTTGGTCGGCAGCGAGAGAAAACCTTCGGGCGTGAAGGCGACCAGGCAGACCACCAGGATCGGCGCCACCATGACGATGACGAAGATGGTGTGGAAGATCAGCGCGAGCGGGCCATTCCGTCTCATCGGAACACCTCCGCATAGCGGCGCTCGATCAGCGCGTTGCTGCCAACGACGATCAGCACCAGCGCGACCAGCAGCAGCGTTGCGACCGCCGCGCCCAGCGGCCAGTTCAGCGTGTTGAGGAATTCATCATAAGCGAGCGTCGCCGCGACCTTGAGCCTACGGCCGCCGATGATCGCCGGCGTCGCAAAGGCGCTGGCCGAGAGCGAGAACACGATGATCGCGCCGGAGAGCACGCCTGGCATGATCTGCGGCATGATGATGCGGCGGATGGTGGTGATCGGACCCGCGCCGAGCGACATCGCGGCGTTCTCGATCTGCGGATCGAGCCGCTGCAGCGCCGCCCACACCGAGAGAACCATGAACGGCATCATCACATGGGCAAGCGCGATCACCATGCCGGTTTCGGTGAACATGAAGGGAATGGGGAAACGGATCACGCCGAGCGACATCAGGAGCTTGTTGACGAGCCCGTTGTTGCCGCCGAACAGCAGCGCCCAGCCCAGCGTGCGCGCCACCACCGAGATCAAGAGCGGTCCGAGAATGACGAGCAGGAAGAAGCTCTTCCAGCGACCGCTCATGCGGTTGAGGATGTAGGCCTCGGGCGCGCCGAGCAATGCCGTGAGCAGCGTCGTCAGGATCGCGATCCGAAAGGTCCGCCCGAACATTTCGGCGTAATAGGGATCGGTCGCGATCTCGTGCCAGTTCTTGAGGATGAAGACCGGCTCGATGCCCTTGTACTGGCCCCAGTCGTGGAACGACAGCATCACGGTCATCGCCAGCGGAATCAGCAGCACGCCGATGAACAGTAACAAGGCGGGCGCGGTCAGCGCCCATGGCGCCCGCGCGCTGCGCTCCTCGGCGGCCGCGCTCATGCGACAGCCCTCGCACGCACGCTCATGTCCTCGGGCCGCCAGGTGAGGCGAACCGCCTCGCCTTCAGTCGGCTGCGCTCGGCCGTCGTTCTGGCGGATCACAATCGCCGGGCCACATTCGCTGTCGCACTGGAACAGCCAGTGATTGCCCTGAAAAATGCGCGTGACGATCTTGGCGCTGATGCCGGCATCGCCGAAGCAGATGCGCTCGGGGCGAACGCTGACAGTGACGGCGCCGTTCAGTCCAGCGGGCGCCGGTGCGCTCCAGGAGCCCGCCACCAGTCGCGCGGACGTGCCGGTCCGATCGATCGTTCCGGCAAAATCGTTGGTCTTGCCGAGAAACTGCGAGACGAAGGCCGAGGCCGGCTTTTCATAAGTCTCATGCGGCGTGCCGATCTGCTCGATCTTGCCCTGGCTCATCACCACGATACGGTCGGACAGCGACATCGCCTCGTTCTGGTCGTGGGTGACCAGGATCGTGGTGGTGCTGACGGTGCGCTGGATCTGACGCAGCTCGATCTGCATCTCCTCGCGCAGCTTGGCATCGAGATTGGACAACGGCTCGTCGAGCAGCAGCACGCTCGGCTTGATCACCAGCGCGCGCGCCAGCGCCACGCGCTGCTGCTGGCCGCCGGACATGCGGCGCGGATGGCGGTCTTCGTAGCCGGCGAGGCCGACCATCGCGAGCGCGGCGCGGACGCGCTCTGCCCGCTCGTTGCGCGGCACATTGCGCATCTCGAGGCCGAACGCGACGTTCTCCGCCGCGGTCATGTGCGGAAACAGTGCGTAGCTCTGAAATACGATGCCGAGCCCGCGCTTGGCCGGATGGATCGCGGTCAGGTCCTTGCCCTCGAGACGGATCGCGCCGCGGGTGGGGTCGAGGAAGCCCGCGATCATCTGCAAGGTCGTGGTCTTGCCGCAGCCGGACGGGCCGAGGAAGGAGACGAACTCCCCCTTGCCCACCGACAGGCTGAAGTCGTCAACCACAGTCTGCGCGCCGAACTGTTTGGCAACCCGATCGAGCTCGAGATAGGCCATGCGCTGTCTCCGCTACCGACAATCAGATCAGCGCTCGACCTCGCGATTCCAGCGCTTGGTCCACTCCTCGCGCTTCTCGTTGATGAGCGTCCAGTCCGGATTATAGAGCTTCGCCGCGCGCTCGCCGATCGGCGCCATCTTGCCGAGCTCCGGCGGCACCTTCAGCGATTTCAGCACCGGGCCGTAGCCGTAGTCCTTCAGCATCACCAGCTGGATCTTCGGGTCGAGCAGCATCTTGACGAAGCTCGAGGCCAGCGGCGAGGCGTTGGGCTTGGCGATCGGACACGCCGTGGTCAGCAGCGTCGCGGCACCTTCCTTCGGATAGACGAAGTCGACGGGGAAGCCAGTGTTGGCAAAGCTCTGCACGCGACCGGTGCCCCACACCGCGATCACGGCCTGGCCGGACTGGAACAGCTCGGTCATCTTGCCCGGCGACGGCTCATAGGCGAGCACGTTCGGATTGATATCGTTCTTGAAGATCTTGAAGCCGGGCTCGACGTTGGATTCGCCGCCGCCGTTCATCTTCGACAGCATCACCAGCGCTTCCAGACCATAGGTGTTGTTGATCGGCGGGATGACGAGCTGCTTGGCGTATTTCGTGTCCTTCAGGTCGTTCCACGAGGTTGGCGGCGCCCAGCCTTTGTCTTTGAACACCTTGGTGTTGTACATCAACCCGGTGGCGACGATGCCGATCGCAACCGCACGATCGTCCTTGAAGCGCGCGGCATCGTAGAGATCGGCCGGCAGACCCTCGAGCTTGCCGCAGAAGCCGAGCTGGATCGCCTGGTACATCGGGCCGTCGTCGACGATGGCGACGTCGATCTGCTGGTTGCCCTTCTGCGCCTGAAGCTTCGCCAGCGTGTCGGTGGAGTTGCCGGCGACGTACTCGACCTTGACGCCATTTTCCTTCTCGAAGGTCGGGATCACCTCGTCGCGGATGGTCTTCTCGAACGAGCCGCCATAGCCGGCGACGTAGAGCGTCTTTTGCTGGGCCGAGGCGGCTGAAGTGGCGGCGATGAGTGCCGCGATGCTGGCCGCTGTCAGAAGGCGAAAAGTCTTCATGTGGACCGATCTCCATACCGGGATGAGTTGACGTGCCGACGAGTCTCGCGAGCCGAAGCGCTTGCCGCATTTCTTTCCGCGCTGCTCCCTTCTGACCAAGGCTCTGGCCCCCTGCGCGGGTTTTGGCGCGATCTAGAGGTTTGAACCCCTCGAGTCTGCCGAAAAAGCGGGCTGTCTCCAGCTCTGATGAAAAAGATCGCAAACCCCTGCTTCCATCGTCCAATGAATAATGGCACCATCTGCATACGTAAATGTTATGAATGGGATACGGTATGGCCCGGATCAATTCGCGTCAGGTGGAGGCCTTCCGCGCGACAATGCTCACGGGCAGCGTGACTGAGGCGGCGGCGCTGATGACCGTGACGCAGCCCGCGGTGAGCCGGCTGCTGCGCGACCTTCAGGCGCTGCTGAAGATGGAGCTGTTCGAACGGCGCGGCACTGGCCTCGTGCCGACCGCGGCGGCGATGGCACTCTACACCGAGGTCGAGCGCTCCTTTGTCGGCCTCGAACGCATCACCGCGGCGGCGGAAGAAATCCGCGGCCGCCGCACCGGCTCGCTGCGGATCGCGGCACTGCCGGCGCTGTCGAACGGATATCTGCCGCGGCTGACCGGACACTTCTTGAAAGAGCGCCCGAACCTCAACCTCGCCTTCTTCGGCGTGATCTCGCCGATCGTGGTCGACTGGGTGCTCAACAACCAGTGCGACGTCGGCTTTGCCGAGGTGCCGATCGCGCATTCCGGCCTGCCGAGCCAGAAGCTGCCGGCGCCCGCGCGCGTCGCAGTGCTGCCGACGGGTCATCGCCTCGCGGAAAAACAGGTTCTGGAGCCGCGCGACTTCGAGGGCGAGACGTTCATCTCGCTGTCGGCGGGATCGTCGAGTCGGCATCTTGTCGACCAGGTCTTTCATCGCCACGATGTCCGCCGTGTGCTCAGGGTGGAGACTGCGCTGTCCGAGATCATGTGCGGCCTGGTGTCGTCGGGGCTTGGCGTCGCGATCTGCGACCCCTTCACCGCGCAGGAATTCTCCACCCGCGGCGTCGTCGTGCGCCGCTTCCTGCCGCGCATCGACTTCGAATTCTCCGCCGTCTTCCCGGCGCAACGCAGCCCCTCGCCGGTGGCGCTCGATCTGGTCGAGACCATGCGCAAGGCGCTGGCCGAATTCGACGAACAACCCGCACCCTGACTGGACGCTTGCGCGCGTAGGGCCGATCTCTTACCTGAGGGCACATGGCACGCATCACCATCATCGAGACCGGACTGGTTCCGCAAAAATATCGTGAGCGCCACGGCTCGTTTCCGGACATGTTCGAACGGATGGTCCGCGCCGAGGACCCCACCGCTACGGTGGACATCGTCAGCATCCCGAATGGCGATGCGCTGCCCGACCCGCGCAAGCTCGAAGCCGTGCTGATCACCGGCGCTGCCGCCGGCGTCTATGACGGGCTCGACTGGATCGCGCCGCTGGAAGATTTCGTGCGCACGGCCTACGCCAACAAAACGCCGATGGTCGGCGTCTGCTTCGGCCATCAGCTGGTCGCGCAGGCGCTCGGCGGCACCGTGCGCAAGTCCGAGAAGGGCTGGGGCATCGGACGGCACGTCTACCAGGTGCTGCCGGAGAACGGCGTCATCGACGGCGAAGTGGTCGCGATCGCCGCCTCACATCAGGACCAGGTGATCGAGCCGCCCAACGATGCGCTGACGATCCTCTCATCCGAGTTCACCCCGCATGCAGGCCTGCTCTACGCCAACGGCACGACGCTGACGGTGCAGCCGCACCCTGAGTTCGACGTGGCGTTCGCGCAAGTGTGCTGCGAGCTGCGCGACGGCAAGGCGCCCGACGATGTGGTCGCGACCGCGAGGGCGTCGCTGGCGGAGCCGATGGACAGCGCGAAGCTGGGCGGGGCGATTACGCGGTTTCTGGCGCGGCGGTGATCTCACCTCGCCCCACTTGCGGGGAGAGGTCGGATTGCATCGACGATGCAATCCGGGTGAGGAGGACTCTCCACGGGTCCAGCTCTCAGCGAATTTGCCGAGACAGCCGCTCACCCAACCCTCTGTCCCCGTAAGAACGGGCAGAGGGAGAGGAAGCAGTTCAGAACGGATCGCTTCCCAACCCCGCCACATCGGCCGGCCGCGGTCCCGGCGCCGGCCAGTGAAACCGGCGATCCTTCTCCCCAATCAAAATGTCGTTGATCGACGCCTCGCGCCGCCGCATCAAGCCGTGCTCGTCGAACTCCCACTGCTCGTTGCCGTAGGAGCGATACCACTGGCCGTTGGCGTCATGCCATTCATACTGGAAGCGCACGGCGATGCGATTGCCGTCGAAGGCCCAGAGATCCTTGATCAGGCGGTAGTCCTGCTCCTTCTCCCACTTGCGGGTGAGGAACGCGACGATGGCCTCGCGGCCCTGGAACACTTCGGCGCGATTGCGCCAGCTGCTGTCCTCGGTATAGGCGAGCGAGACGCGCACCGGATCGCGCGAATTCCAGGCGTCCTCGGCCATGCGCGCCTTCTGCGCGGCGGTTTCGCGGGTGAAGGGCGGAAGCGGCGGGCGCGACATGATGGCCTCATCGATGGGTCGGGGCCGCAAATCTATCGCCGCAATCGGCGGAGTCGAGTGGCCATGCCCTATTGGGCGATCACGAAATCAGATCGGCCTTCATCAACGTGCGGATCGATTTCGGGATCGGCTGGGCACGGCCACCGCTGATGAAGGCGACGCGTACCTCGGCTTTCACCAGCACGTCCTCAGCTCGCCGCACCTCCTGCGCCAGCATGATCGAGGCGCCCTTCACCGCGACCGGCCAGGTCACGACGTCGAGGACGTCGTCCATCCGCGCGGGCTTGAGGAAATCGAGGCGCATCGAGCGGACCACGAAAGCGAAGCCAGCGCCTTCCGTCTCGACCTGCTCGAACAGCGCCTGCTGCTCGGCGCCCATCAGCCGCAGCTGATTGGTGCGCCCGCGCTCCATGTAGCGCAGGTAATTGGCGTGATAGACGATGCCGGAAAACTCTGGTCTGACGATATCGCAACAGGATATTAACTGCTTGATTCCGTTGGGGCGCTGGAGGGCGAAAGCGTGAACAAGCGTAGATTTTTCTACGCCGCTTCCATGGCGAACCGCAGCGCCTTCGGGATACGTTGCGCCTTTCCGCCTGAGATAAAGGCGACGCGCACGCGGGCCGTGACTAAAAGATCGTCTCCACGCCTGCATTCCTGCAGCAGGATAATCGAGGCGCCCCTCACGTCTTCTGAAACCGTGATAACCTCAAGCAGGTCATCCAAGATTGCCGGCTTTAGAAAGTCGATACTCATTGAACGGACAACGAAGGCAAAGCCTGGCACATCTCTCCGCGCTTCTTTCAGGAGCTCCTGCTGATTCATTCCGAGCAGACGCAAGTAATTTGTTCTGCCGCGTTCCATGAAGCGCAAAAAACTGGCGTGATAAACAATTTGGCCGGAGTCAGTGTCTTCGAAATAAACGCGGACGCGCATTTGATGACGACCGTCGCGAATTTCGCCTTCAAGAGAGCCTGTCACAGGAAGATTCCTCCTATCGCACTTCGGGAGCATGCACCTTGCTCGCGGCAGAAATCGAATGAGGTCCTGGTAGTCAACAAAAACAGCTTGAATCTCACGTTGCGTTACGTTGTAGGCTTGAAAAATGTTGACAAAAGCCACCCCCGCAGGCGCGTCGATTGCTCATTGGCAACTCACATTTGACTGCCACGCCAAGTGATCCATTGCGAGATACATGTCTTCGAAACGCATGAAGCGAGGGGATCCTCGTGACGCTTTCGGTCAGCGTGCTTTTCGAGAGCCCGCGTCACTTCGCTTGATGGCTGGCCGAAACAGATCGGAGTCAAGGCAGATCGAAGATCTCACAAAACCAAGAGGGCTCGTGGTGGTGCGCCGTTGCGGTAAATCAGTCCGTGGAAGCGCCGGGGGCGGCCGGCCGCCCGTAACCCGGGGTCACCTATGTGGGTGAGGTGTGCGCAGCATTCGGTGGTCGCGTGGCACGTTGCGGGCCCTCTTAGGTCCGCGCACGCAGGGAGCCGATCTTAGCAAGTGACGATAGCGTCGCCTTCTTTGAAGCGAAGGAGTTGAACTTCTGTAATGTCTTACCGTTTTCTCCTCGCCTCGTGGGGCACGTTGGGAAACCTCAGTCCGCTGCTCACCGCGGCCCGGCGGTTGCGCGGGCATGGTCACCATGTTCGGGTCATTGCGGACCCCGCCATGCGTGCAGAAGTCGACGCCGCCGATTTCGAGTTCGTGTCATGGCGAAGCGCCCCAATCGGGGAGGCTGCGGATCCAACAGATGTCTCGAGCCTGCGAGATCGGATGCGCAGGGTCGTCTTTGAGCCTTGCTCTGCTTACGCGACAGATATTTGGGAGGAAATTGGCCGCTTACCGGCGGATGCCGTCCTTAGCCTCGATTTTCTGTTCGGAGCGGCACTTGGGGCGGAAGCGTCCGGCGTACCTTTCGCGTTTCTTTCGCCTCACGTCAGCCTTCGGATCCTGCCGGGAATGCCGCCGGCTACGTCCGGATTGGGCCAACCGAAAACGCCAGAGGAGCACGCCGAGGTGGCAGCAGCCTGCGCCGCTCTCCATGGTGCGATGAATGCGTCTCTTCCTATCCTTAATCGGGCCCGCGTTGATTGCGGACTTCCCGTTCTTCCCGACGTTATGGATCTGTTCGACCGGGCTGACCGAGTTCTGCTCGCGACCAGTCGGGCCTTCGACTTCGAAGCCACCTCTCTTCCGGACAACTTTCGCTATATTGGACCGTTGCTCGATGTGCCGAGTTGGTCCAAGTCGTGGCAGGCTCCATGGCCCGGGCAGTCTGATCGTTCTCGCGCGCTGATCGCCTGTAGCACGGGTGCGCAGAACCAGCGCGATCTGTTCCAGCGCGTCATCGACGCCGTCGGAAAGATTGACATCGACGCTGTGTTTACAACAGGTCCGAGTCTGGACGTGGCCGACTTTCGAGCTCCGCAAAACGTGCATTTGGTGCGCGGTGCTTCCCATGACTCCGTCATGAGGGACGTCTCCATCGTCATATCACAAGGCGGCCACGGCACCGTCACCCGTTCACTGATCAACGCTTTGCCGCAACTCGTTCTGCCAATGGCGCGAGACCAGTTGGCCAACGCTGCGCGGGTCGAGGCGAAGGGGGTGGGACTTCGATTGGGGCCGACGGCTTCTGAACCGGATATTGCGGCAGCCATAAACCGGCTGATCACGGAACCGCAATTCAAAGTCGCGGCCCGGAAGCTTGGCGAGGCTCTTAAAGCCGATATCGATACATCTGGCCTTGTCAACGAGATGGAGCTTCTCGCCGCTGTCGGACGTCAGCGACGGAGCCGCTCATGAATTTGGGTCCATTGCGGGCCGGCCAAACGATCAACGAAACGGCTACTGCTCGATGAATTGCCTCTTGCTGGTGGAAACATTATCCACGCGCCGGCTGGCGCAATCGCCGATCAAAGAGAAGGATGCCTTGCGCATTTATCCCGATTCATTTGCCTTCACCTCGTTAGTTGGTCTTATGGCTTCGTTGCCGACGTTTGGCATTGACGCACCCCCTCCCAAGCCTTTCGGCGACGGGAGACGATCTCGGAACGACCTCGGCCGAACTGGGTTTGGCGACGAGCGTTTATCTCATGAGCTTGAGAGCGCCCCCTCTCGGTTATGGGACGATATCGGATCGCGTCGGCCGCAACCCGATCGTTCTGTTTGGCTGTGCACTTGTTGGCATCGCAAGCTTGGGCTTCATGTTGTCCATCTCGCCGTCGAGGGAGCCGGTGCTTCCGCTACTGCAATTGCTGCCTTTGCAATTGCCAGGGACATCTTCGACGGCGAGGCCGCAGGCGCAAAGATGGCCAACGTGATTTTGGCGATCTACATCGTCCCGATGATTGCACCAACCGTCGGCGCGACGCGCCTCGCTCTCAGTAGCTGGCGGACTATCAACCTCGTGCCGGTCGCAGGAGGGCTGATGTTGCTTATGGCAATGTCAGGCATGAGCGAGAGCGCGAAGATTGATCCGAACGCTAGGCTCGGCCCTACGCCGATCATTCGAAATTATCTTCGGAGTCAGCGGCATCCCGTCTGCGTGGGCAACATCCTTTGCAAAGCAGCGGTTATTGGATCCACGTTTGCTTATTTCACCGGCTCATCCCTGTTCTTCATCGATGCTCTGTGTCTCAAGCCGTATGAATACGTGTGATCTTTGGAGCAAGTTCGCTGCGACGGCGGTAATGATGTTTGCTTTCTGCTTGTTGTGGGTGCGGCTTGCCTGGGCATCGTTCTTCCGGCCGAAGGCTGAGCCGAAGTCCATGGAAGGCAAGCCCAGCTCGGGAGGAAAGTGACCGTGATCTCTTATCACAAGTTGAGGCCCGTTCTGTTGAGCCGCGACGGTGTACGTTTGGCACACGTTGAGGCCGGACCTGTAGCCGCGCAAGTCCCTCCGCTGCTCCTTGTCAATGGCTGGACAGGTGACCACGGCATCTTCACGCCCCAGATCGCCCACTTCTCTCAAAGCCGTCGCGTCGTGGCCGTCAATCTTCGCGGTCACGGCTCCAGCGATGCACCCCAGCAAGACTATACCATGGCAGGATTTGCGGACGACATCGCCTGGCAATGCGCTCAACTGGAACTGCACAAGCCGGTTGTGATTGGCCACAGCATGGGAGGCCGGATCGCGCTCGAACTGTGCGGCCGTTATCCGGATCTGGCCTCGGGCATGGTGATGATCGATACGATCATCATGCCGCCCCCGATCTTGCGCGAATCTCCCGGAGTTCGAGCGCTTCTCGAAGGTATCGGCGGGCCCGACTATCTGGTGGTCTTAAAGGCGAACGCATGGGAACTTGGCTGCGATTTCGAAGATCCTGCCCGGCGAAAGTTGATCTACGAAACCTATGTACTTCCGCCCTGCGAGAGAACGCCGCAGCATGTGGCTCATTCAATGATTCGGAACGCCATCCTGAACTATGATCCGGTCCCGGCTGCAGAGGCCTGCTGGATTCCTATGGCTTACATTTCGGCCGATGTTCCGCTGGTGAACATGGCGCGCGATCTCGATCGGCTCCAGGAGATCTGTCCACAGCTGGTCATAGCGAAGACGATGCTCGCCGGACATTACAACACGATCGAGGTTGCAGATCAGGTCAATGCTATGCTCGATCGCTTCCTAACCGTCGGCCTCCACCGGTGCAGAGACTGACGCGGAAGCCTTGAGCAGATCCGGCCATGTGAAGCGGTTTTGCCTGGCAACGGAATGACGATCCGTTCCGGTAGATGCGGTGCCCGAGACGCAAAGTTGGCCTCATACAAGTTCAAGCCGCGCCATCGAAGTTGATGTGAAGTCGCAGCCCCAGAGGTAGAGCCTGGATGTCGATGTCGCAACAGAAGTCCAACGGGTTGCTTGCATTGGGTCGCTGGACGGCTAGGCGTGAATGATGAGCAGATTTATCTATGCCCTTGCATAGCAAGCGAGCCGCATGGACACGGCTCATTTAAGAAGGCTTCCCTTTTCCGCTTCGCTTCGCCCATGGCTGCGCATTGGAGATCGAAATGTGATTGGCGGTGGCCCCGACCAGCTAGGTTTTGCTTATGAGTTTTCTGCATAGTCAGGCTTAGCAAATTTGCAAATCTATAAACTTGCTTTGGTTTGAAATTATGCTATATTACTAAGCATGACTGAGCTTTCCGGACGAAAGCTAAACTTCCTCGAACATACCCTACCGGATGGCCTATTGGTCGATGCCAGGTGGATGACGAAGCATGGCTATTCGACCGGTTTGCGCAGCCAGTACGTCTCGGCTGGCTGGCTGGTTCAGCCGACGCGTGGGACTTTCAAGCGTCCGCTTGGCACCCTGACATGGCAGAAGGCCATCATATCGCTTCAGACGCTGCTTGAGCGCCCCCTGATCGTCGGAGGGCGAACCGCGCTCGAACTTCAAGGCTTTTCGCACTACCTCCGGGCTGAAGGGCCGACCGTCGTTTATCTGTACGGTCCCGATGCCCCGCCCGGATGGCTCTTCAAGCTTCCGCTCAAAGAGCGCTTCACATTCCGCAAGAGCACAACGCTCTTCAAGGCCGATCCGGTGACGAAGGGGCTCAAGAACTTCGCCTGGAATGTCCAGAACAATACCGGCGCAGCCGCAGATGAATTCCAGGCAGGACCATTCAAGCAGATATCGGGCGAGAGCGAATGGCCGCTCACCATCTCATCGCCCGAACGGGCGTTGCTTGAACTGCTCGACGAGCTGCCACATAGCGAGAGCTTCCACCAGGTCGACATGCTTGTTGAGGGCTTGCGCAACCTCAGTCCCCGTAAGCTGCAAAAACTGCTAGACGATTGCCGAAGCGTGAAAGTCAAAAGGTTGTTCTTCTGGTTCGCTGACCGGCACAACCATTCATGGCTGAAGCAGATAGACCGCGACCAGGTCGATTTGGGGACGGGAAAGCGCATGCTGGTGAAAGGCGGAAGGCTCGATCCCAAATATTTGATCACCGTGCCGGAGGATCTCAGTGCCCCTGTCTGAACGCTATCGGCATCAGGTTGCGCTGCTGATCGAGACCTTGCCATTCGTTGCGGCGGAACGGGATTTTGCTCTCAAAGGCGGCACTGCGATCAATCTATTCGTGCGCGACATGCCGCGTTTGTCCGTCGATATCGACCTGACCTACCTGCCTGTCGCCGGCCGGCCGGAATCGCTGGCCGCGATCGATGCGGGCATGAAAAAAATGGCTGTCGCCATTGGCAAGGGAATTCCGGGCGTCAAAGTGAATGAGGTCGTAAACCGCGCGGAAGGCATCGTTACCAAACTGACCCTTCAAAGGGCGGACGCCCAGATCAAGATCGAAGTCACTCCCGTCCTTCGTGGCTGCGTCTTCGATCCCGAGATGCGATCCGTACGTCCGAACGTCGAGGAGAGCTTTGGCTTTGCGGAAACGCAGGTCGTTTCCTTCGCCGACCTCTACGCAGGGAAAATCGTCGCCGCCCTTGACCGCCAACATCCTCGCGATCTTTTTGACATCCGCGATCTTCTGGCGAATGAGGGCATCAGCGACGATCTGAGGCGCGCTTTCATCGTTTATCTCATCAGCCATGACCGGCCCATTTCGGAGGTTGTGCTTCCGCGGCGAAAGGATATCCACCAGGAATTCGAGCACGGCTTTGAGGGTATGGCGTCAGACCCAGTCTCGCTGGATGAGCTATTGAAGGCCCGCGAGGACTTGATCGCCGAGGTAACTGGAAAGATGCCGGAGGAGCATCGGGAATTTCTGATCGGATTCAAGCGCGGGAAGCCGGATTGGGCTCTGTTGGGCGTCGGTGGAGCGGCAGAGCTCCCGGCAGTCCGATGGAAGCAGATCAATCTTGACAAGCTGCGTGCCGCAGATCGCGAAAAGCTTGTGGCTCAGTTGATCGCAGTTCTTAAGTAACTGCATTGTGGTGCATCGGATCGTAAGCTGATGGGGCATGTCGTAGGGCTGTGGAGTAGGCTCGGTCGCTATAGGGTAAAGTAGGAGCCCTCAACGCATAATAGCGTAGAGAACACTGGTTTCACGATGTCGCAACAGAATCCTAGTGGATTGCTTTCATTGGGTCGATGGACGATCAAGGTGTGAACGAGGAGCAGATTTTATCTATGCGCTTCCATAGCAAGCCGCAGCGTCCTGGGAATGCGCTGCGCTCTTCCGCCTGCGACAAACGCCACACGCACACGCGCCATAACTAGGAGATCGCTTCCGCGCCTGCACTCCTGTAGCAAGTCAATTGACGCGCCCTTCACCTCTTGTGGGAGCGTGACGACGTCAAGGACGTCGTCCAAGACCGCCGGCTTTAGAAAATCGATTGTCATCGAACGGACGACGAAGGCAAAGCCGGGCGCATCGTTCCCTGCTTCTTCGAGGAGCGCTTGCTGATTGGTTCCGAGCAGGCGCAAGTAATTCGTTCTGCCGCGCTCCATGAACCGCAAAAAATTTGCGTGATAAACAATCTGGCCGGAATCTGTATCTTCAAAATAGACCCGGACCTGCATATGATGGCGTCCGCCGCGAATTTCGCCGTCAAGAGTGGCTGTCACGGTGCGGTTCCTCTCCTGCGCTTCCGGAACCATTGTCTTGCACAGAGGCGCTTTTCTGAGCAAGCAGCAAAAATCTCGAGCTTGGCTCCTGCAGTCGGAAGCTCAACGCCGCCACATGAATGCCGGCGTGCACTGCGCGCGGTATCGATGGCGTCGCTAAGGTCTGCTCGCGCATTACGAGAAGGGCCCGCCTGAACGGCACGCACCGACCAAAGTGCCTGCTGTCCGGGCGAATATTTTGACATTGCTGCGCAAAGAATGACATGGGCTCGGGGTTGCCGAAGCCGTCCCGCGCAAGCCAGGTGCGATGCGCGCCGGTGATGGCGCCGGAAAGATCCGTGACCGCGGCTATCATCGCCGGCAAGTCTCGGTCGGCGAATGCTCGTCTGGGCAGTAGTAGCAGCGGGGATGGAAGCGGAGATTTCCGGTTCCGTGTAAAACCGTAGTGCAGCGTTCCCGCAGATACGTTTGGGCGGCATCCTTCGGCTCAGGCTGAAACGACCGTCGCCATCGCAGCAGTAATGAACGCGAAATGCCATACCGCGGCGCTGTTGCCCGACTTGGCGCGGCGCCTGTAAGTTCTCCAGGACGATCTTGAGCTTCTCGTCTTCGGACCAGCGCCGCCGGCCCGTGTCCACCACCTCAAGGCGTTCGACTTAGGCACTGCGCATGTCACTGTCCATAAGGACAGTTCTCAACAACACGCCTCATTCAGCAAGGCAGCCTTCACCGGACTTCACCGTCTTTCAATTACCCAAAATTTCTGCTCCGACCATGGCGCCCAGCGCGATATCTGTGACCTGCTGCTGCTGGTGTCGCTGATCTTGTGCCTGATGCGCGACCGCCCTGCCGACGTCGGTCTGGCGGCCTACGGGGAGACCGCCACCGCGGATCCGGTCCAGCCGGCCACGACCACCCCCGACCGGTCCGGTCGCCACCGCGTTCGGCGCGCTGGGGATCGTCGCGCATCAGGTCGGCGCCGCCGTCGCCGCGGCACCGGTCTCACGCGGACCGTCGAAGACACCTACGCGCCGACTTTCCTGACGTCCGGCATGCTGCGCTTCGTGGCTGGCCTCCGTAGCCTGTTCATCGGCTGCAGCGCGCTCTCCGGAGACCAGTCGACGGCCCTCCCGTCGGCGGCGAAGGCATGATGCCGGCTTGCCGCCAGCAGCTGGCACACCGCTCTCGCACCTGCGTTTTCTCGTCGACGGCGGCCTGCCCATAGCCGGAGGTCTGATTGGACGCAGTGTCGAGCTCGAATGCCGCGTCCCACCCGGCCTGGCGACGTGCTGCACGTCGAGATCGTCCCGTCGCGTGCCCCATCCGGGCGGCACGGTCGTCGCGTGCGGCGAGATCTGCAACCAGCGCAGGGAGGTCGTCCAGATCACCACGGTCGGGCTGATCGTCGCGGCACCGAAGCTAGGATGCCGGTGGGTGCTGCGGGCCGAGCAGATGCGCTCCGGAGGGTCCAAATATGGACTTTTGAACGTTTTCCCGCGGATAGCCCTTTTTTTGAACGTTTCGCCGTACGGCTGAACGTTTTTCCTCGTTCGAGGAGATTTTTGGCCGGTCAAGGCTTCGTTGAACGATTTTCCGCGGATTGTCCTGTTTTTGAACGTTTCGCCGTGCGACTGAACGTTTTTCCGCGTCCGAAGGGTTTTTCGGCCGGCCAAGGCTTGGTTGAACGATTTTCCGCAGCCCGCCCTATTTTTGAACGATTTTCCGGGAACCTGAACGATCTACCTCCAACTTGCCGTATCCTGAACGTTTCGCCATCTTGCTGAACGATATTCCGCCCGAGCGCCGGTTTGAACGAGGAGTTCCATTGCAGGACCAGAGCCTAGGCCAACTCCGCCTCCATGAGATGCTGGAGCTCGATGTACCGAAGCCGCACGTGCGCTCGACGGCCGTCCGCGGCAACCGTCGCACCATTGAGGGACAGGACGCACTGATCGAACAGTTTCCTCCCCGGTACGTCCCGCAAGACACCGCGATCGAACATCTCAAGTTCGCGCTACGTCACGAACCGCTAGACATGGGCGTCCTGGCAGCCGCCTTCAAGGCGATGCCGAAGCAGGACATCGAGACCTGGATCAAATCCGAGCCGACCGGCGCCGTCTCTCGGCGGGCATGGTTTCTCTATGAAACGCTGACCGGCGACATGCTCAACATCGAAGACGCCGGCGCGGTGACGTACGTCGACGCACTGGATCCCGAACGGCACATCGTCGCGAACGGCGTGCGGTCCCGCAGGCACAAGGTGGCGGACAATCTCCTCGGAGTACCTGGCTTCTACCTCACCGTCCGGCGGACGGCGCAGATCCAGCAGCACATAGCGGAGAAGCTCGACGAAGTCGCGAAGGCGTACACGGAGAAGGTGCCCGCCGAGACGCTGATGCGGGCCGTGCAGTACCTGTATACGAAGGAAACGAAATCCTCCTTTGAGATCGAACACGAACGGCCGACGCCGGAGAAGGCACTGCGCTTCATCGCCGCCCTCGAACAGGGCGAGAAGTTCGACCCGACGGACGAGAAAAGTCTCATCGCGCTCCAGAACGAGATCGTCGACCCGAGATACGCCGCCTCGGACGTCCGCGACTTCCAGAACTTCGTGGGCGAAACTCTCGGCTCGCACCGGGAGAAGGTGCATTTCGTCTGCCCAAAACCGGAGGACGTGAAGCCTCTGATGTCGGACTGGATGAAGATGACCGCGCGCCTCAAGCAGGACGCCGAGCCCGTCACCGCAGCGGCGCTGATTGCCTTCACGTTCGTCTTCATCCATCCGTTCGAGGACGGAAACGGCCGCATCCACCGTTTCCTCATCCATCACGTGCTGTCGTCCCAGCACTACACGCCCCAAGGCATCATCTTTCCGGTCTCGGCGGCGATCCTGCGCAACATCAAGGAGTACGATACGGCTCTCGAAAGCTACTCGAAGCCGCTTCTCGCGCACGTCAAATACAAGATGACGCCGAAGAACGAAGTCGAGGTACTGAACGAAACCGCCCACCTCTACCGGTACTTCGACGCGACCCGTTTCGTCGAATACCTCTACGACAAGCTTGCGGAGACCATCGCCACGGACCTCAAGGAGGAAGTCGAGTTCGTCGAGAAGTTCGACCGGGCGTACACCGCGGTGACGAACCAGATCGACATGCCAAACAGACGCGCGTCGTTGTTTGTCCGCCTATGCATGCAGAACGCCGGAAAGCTTTCGACGAAGAAACGCGAGCAGTTTCCCGAATTGACCGACGACGAGATCACAATGCTCGAGGAAGCCATCCAGGAAGCGCTGGCGGAATTCGACGAGGCTTAGCCCCTATGGACCGGTACCGCACGGCCCCGTCCGGACGGCGTATCGAACGATCCTCGGCGGCGTCCTTACCTCTACATCGGCGTCATACCCTGTACCGGCCCGGCGCCTTTATCCGGCACGCATACGCGGACGCAGCGTCGAGCCTGGACGCGACCGCCGCCGTCGCGAGCGAACATTCGCGGCGCGGACGGCCTACTCAGCGGGCGACGGGTTCTCGCTCGCCGACATATCCGCGCACATCATCGAGGTTTTCCTGAGCGACCGGATCGACTGGAGCGCGCATCCGCACCTCAAGCGGGGTTCGACCTGGTCGGAGGCCGGCTGGGCGTGCCGGCCTTCGGGGCGCCGAACGGTTGTCACCCGGCCCGCGTGTGGTAGCCTTGCAGTTGCATTTCCGCGCATGCGCGACCCCCAAGGTGATCCATGGTCATGATCGAGTCAGCCGCTCCGAATCCGCTCGACAGCATCTTCCAAGATTTCGAGAAGAAGTCCGGCTGGACCTTGAGTCCGCAAGCAAAGACCATCCTCAAGGAAGGTCTCGAGGCAGTCCACGTTGATATGCTCGGTCTCGGGGATTTCGCCGTGGCCGTCGACCGGGCCCCCATCGTCCATCGGGTCATCGACGCCCTGCCCGAGTTTCTGTTCGATCTCGCCAGGAAGGCCGACAAGCGCGACAAGGTCGAGACGTCCAAGCGGACGATCGGCGGCGTGTTCGTCCTCCAGAACATGAGGCTGTGGGAAAGCCTCTCGGGCTGCACCTGCTGGCCGGTCTGAGCCGTCCATGAACGATGCAGCGCCTCCGCCTTCCCCGCCGATCAAGGACACGATCGACGCGAACTCCGGCCGGTTCGAGTTCCTCAAGCAGACGCTCACGCTCGGGCTCGCGGGAATCGGCGGCGTTGCGGCGCTCTTCACCGACTCCTCGCGCGTTCCGAGCGACACGTTCTCGAAGTGGGTGCTGGTGCTGGCCGGCGCCGGGCTGGTCTTCGTCGTGGCCTTCGCCGTCATGGGACTCTCGGCCTACGCCAATCTGCTGACCGTCAGCGCGAAGATATCTCTGAACACGAATGACGTCGAAAAATATTCGAAGGGCGTACGCGATCACGCGCGGGTCGTAATCATCGCGCTTTCGGTGGCGCTGGCCGGTACGGTCACGTTCGCGGTCAACCGGCTGTTCGCGCCGCCGACCACGCCCGAAGGCGCGGTCACGACCGCCGCCGGTTTCGTCGCCAAGGAAACGAAGCTCACTACCGACATGATCCATTTCGACAGAATGGAAGCCGACAGCGACGCCTACGTCGTGACGTTCTCGGTGCCGACGACCGGCAACGGTTTTACCGTCCGCGTCGCGAAGAAGGACGGTAGCGTCGCCCAGGCCACGCAGCAGAAGAAGCCCTAGCGGAGCAGCCTAAAACAATCTCGTCACCAAACGGCTCCGCAGAAACAAAATTGTCACCTCGAAAACAGGATTGTCACCGTGCTCGCTGCGGCGACCGATCCGGCGATGATCGGCATAGTTGCGGCGACTCACGGCGATCGCTATACTCTGCGCGGGCTCGCCACCTTCGACCTGTCGCCGGCTCAGACGGTTTCCAGGGCAGTGTTGCACGCGCGCATCTCGTCGCCGTCGCTAGCCGAGCCACCGGGCCAACTGCGTTTCTGGCAAATTGGAAGGGCTCTGGGCGACGGCGTCCACGATGTCTGGTGCCGGAAAGACCAAAGTCCCCGTGGGCCTTTCATGTCATGCTCGACGAAGCGCGATGGTCTGGACTGGCTTTCTCGCCGATGTGTTCTCGTTAGAAAGCCCATTATTGAGCTCACCAGTAAGTCGACAACCGAAATCCCGTTCTCCATTCCCGAACTTCAGCTTTTCTACAAGGCCAGGGATCCACGTCCGAAAGACGAACTGACTTCGCAGCCGCATTGCCATTGCTGAACGCTTCCCAAATTGCGTGGCTAACCGCGGACTGCTTGCAAGACCCTGGTTCGTTCGAAGCGATATGGGATTGCCGGAATGCCGGCCACCCTGTAGACGATCCCGGCACGCCGTCCGGCCGCCTTTCAGCGATTGCCCGCGGCGGGGGCCTGTAGCTCAATGGTTAGAGCCGGCCGCTCATAACGGTCTGGTTCCTGGTTCGAGTCCAGGCGGGCCCACCGATAACAAGAAGAAGAAGAACAAGAAATCAATGTTGATGATAAGTGGCTTAGAAGTCACCTAGCGTCATTTCGCTGCTACCCAGCACCCGCCTCGCCGCACGACGTTCAGAGACAGTCGATGAGTCCTTAGATCCGGGCGCGCCTGATCGATCGGTGCCGGGTCGAACATCGACTTAGGAATCGCAGCGTCCTGGAAGAACCAGGGGCTACGGGGCTCGGCGTCGTCAGACTTCGCCGCGATCCAGCGCGTTTTCGCGCGTATGCGCTGCATTTCGTTGCCGAACGCGAAACAAGAGCAGCGAGACTCACCTGGAGATGTGTCAAAGTACATGGATCTAAGTTGCGAATTTTAAGCGGACTCTTTTGGGGGCATCAACATGAGATTTCTGGGACTCTTGCTGGTCGCTCAAGTCTTGTTCCTTTCCGCCGAGGCCATGGCGCAGGGGCTGCCTGCTCCCTCATACTGGAAGAATGAACGGGGTTCAGAACTGGTTGTTTGGTCCGCCAATAGCGGGGCAATACAAGGGAGCTTCACAAACCATGCTCAAGGATTTGCGTGCCAGGGTATCCCTTATCCTGCATCGGGGTCCGCTAGTCGGAGCGGCTTGTATTTTGTTGTTACTTTTGCCCAATGCAATTCCTTCACCCGATGGGTTGGAAAAATCAACGGGTCTCAAATGCCAACGTCATGGACGCTGTTCTACGTTGATAAGAACGGCAAGCCTAGCAAGTTGAAGGGCGCGGATATGTTTACGCGCGTATGGTAGTTTTGAGTCTTCTTGCAACATCGCAACCTTAGACCGGCGTCGGCAGCAATTCATGCGAGATCGATCGCTCCAAAATTCTCACACCAAAACGCTTCGCTTTTCGGCAAATCACTTGCAGAATTTCGGCGACATGAGGGCCGACGTCAGGGAACTTCTGCTTAATTGTCCAGTACTGTCGTTCCTCCTAGAGGCAGCGAAGCGAGCGAACGAATACTCGGCGTCACTGCGCCGAGAGTAACAGCAAGCTGAAAAGGAATTCACGCATGGCTAAGCCACCCCATCCAACCCATCCGGAGCATCCGGACGTGCCGCCAGGCCCGCCCAGCGAGACGCCGGGTAAGGGTCCCCCGCGCCCCAGCACGCCGCCTGGACATCGCCCTGTAGGTTAAGCTTGGCCAAGCACAACCAGGCCGGCGCGGACCAGGACTGGTGGAGGATCTGGCCGGAAGTTTTTGATGACGAGCTGGCTGCGTTTACGCGGCTGGGGATCGAGCCTCGAACTATCCACAAGGGAAACGGGATTCTGATCCTGGAAACGGATTGGCCTGTAGTAGGCCGGTCTGAAGCGATGCTGCTTCGCATCGGCTATTCCCCGCTGCACCCCTTCTTCCGGCCGGCTGTGGCCGCGCCGAACGAGAGCCTGGAGCGCCACCAAAACCCGCTGAGTCGCGAGCTTTGCTTGCTTACTCAGGAATCGGGACAATGGGACTCGAACCAGCTAGTCGCCGACTTCATCCAAGAGCGGCTGGATCATTTGTTGCGCGTTCTTGAAGCCAGAAAGGAAGCCCGTTGGGCCGATGCAGCCAAGCTCGAGGAGCAGGCCGCCGACCCATTAATGCCCTACTTTGCTCCGGCTTCCGAAGACGACTCTGTCGTCCTCTTCGACGGTCAGGCGGCGCTCCCGCCGGCGCAGCATGGATTGCTCGAGGTGGTCTGCTCGGCTCGCTATAGCCGCACGAACGACGCCGCGTTCGAAGGCGTGCTGCGGCAAGTGAAGACCAGCAACGGGGCGGCCATCGGGAAATGGTTCGGATTTCGGACGGAGCCTAAAGACGCTCAGATTCTCACCGGGCGGTGGGTCAAGTTTACTCCCCCCGCGACGACAGATGCGCGCGAGTTGCTCCGGCTTGCCGAAGCAGAGCTCGCGCGCCAGGCCGTGATGCAGCCGAGCAGCGTGCGCAAGGTCAACGAGGTGACACATGGCTCCCTATCGATCACCGGCATCGTGTTCCCGGAGGAGATCAAGTACGGCCCTCAAAAGAATGGCGCAGGATGTTCCTGGTCACCCGGCGTGCGATAGGTGACGCAAGCAAAGTGCCGGCGGAGACCCGGTTGGTTCGGGCAGAGCGTGCGGGAAAGGACGACGTCGTTTCCAGGCTACCGGTCGCCAAGTCGCTTCTAAGCAAGAAGGCCGTCGTTGTCGGAAGTGGCGCGATCGGAAGTTTCGCCGGGCTCGAATTGGCGCGCGCCGGTATGGGCGAAGTCACATTCATAGATTTTGACATTGTCCAGCCCGGCAACAGCCTTCGCTGGCCGCTGGGCCGCTCCGCTTGGGGAAGAGGTAAGGGGTCGGCTCTCGCGAACTTCATCGCCGAAAACTATCCGTTGACGAGGGCGAGCTTCATGCCCGCGCGTCTCGGCGAGACAGTGACCGATCCGGGGGCGCTTCCGCCTGGGTCCAGCAACGTTCTGGCACCTGTGTTTGAGCTACTCCGCAACGCGGATGTGGTAGTCGACGCCTCTGCATCGGAGGAAGTACAGCTTGCACTGTCCCACTACTGCAAGCGTTTTGGCGTGCCTTACGTGGTGGGCCATGCAACCTATGGGGTCGCCGGTGGCCTAGTCGCGCGCTTTCTGCCGGACGCCGAAAGCTGCTTCGTTTGCCTCAACGAGCACTGGAAGGACAAGCACATACCCGAGCCACGCGTCGACGATGCGGGCATGGTCGTTCCGGTCGGCTGCAATGCCCCGACCTTCACCGGGGGTGGCTTCGACCTGCAGGAGATCTCGCTCGAAATCGTGCGTGCGGCGGTTGGATTGCTTTCGGAAGGAAGTTACGATCCCGGTGGCTGGACCGTCGCCGTACTGACGCTCAAGAACGAGGACGGGTCGAGGACGCTGCCGCGCTGGGAGGGACATTCCTGCCCGCCTCACCCCAGATGCTGCGGAGCCAATCAATGACCGTATGGCTCTCCTCGCGCGTGATGCAATCGATGGCGCTGTACGCGCGGGAGCTGTCTCCGCTCGAAAACGGAGGCATTCTTCTAGGTTGGCGTTCGGGCGAGGATCGTATCATCGTCGATCTGCGCGGCCCCGGCCGCCTCGCCCTTCATGGGCAACATTGCTTCGTGCCGGATCACAAGTGGCAGGTGGCTGAAATAAAGAGCGCATTCGAAGCGAGCGAAGGCGACCTCGACTATCTCGGCGACTGGCACTCGCATCCCGATGGTGTCGCTGAGATGAGCGATCTCGATTCGGCGACGCTCTTGCGGATAGCTCGAAGCGTGACTACGCCGCTGATGCTGATCGTCGCTGGCAGCCAAACAGACTGGATCCCTCGATGCTGGAGAGGGGAAATCGTTCGCCCGTTGTTTCGGCGCAGATTGATGGCCACGCCGGAGGAGCTCAAGATTTTCGACCCCTCCACGGTCTGGCCGCGGCGGACCGCGGTCTTGCCGAGTTTGCTCAGAGATTTCACGTCATGAAGCTACGGCGAGAGGCTAGGAGCCTGAAAGCAAAAGCGATTTCATCGCTGAAGATCGGCCTCGAGGCCTTCAATGGTTTCAATGAGGATGGCCGAACAACGAAGACCCTTCTTCATTTGCAGCACGCGTGCGAGATGCTTCTCAAGGCGTGTCTTGTCCAGCGTCAGGTCAACATTCAGGATGCAGTCCAACAACTTCGCGCCCTGACGAAGTGGCATCGATAAGGCTGTGACCGAAAATTCGCCGGAGCCCAGCTGACGAATTATTGTAGGAATCAATCGTCGATATTTCGGTCACCCAAGTAAATGCGGCAGATGAAGTTTAAGTAGGACATCCTTCATCCGACATTACGCGAGTCTTGCCGAGGAGTACCGCGCGCGCGTTTTTCTATCGATGGAGCGCTTCAGGCTTAGCCAGTCTCGCTAGCAATCCGTAGATCGCGTTCTCGATCTCGCGCTCGCCTTCGAGATAGCCCTAAGTGATCGGGCTGACAATGCTCCCCCGAGCTGGAAAGTCAGTGTCCGTTTGGCGCAGTTGATCGGCGGTCCACTCGCCACGCGCCAGCAAAACAGGGATGGCATGGCCGTTCTTTACGACCTTCACAACCAAGCAACTCACGGCGGCTCGTTGATGGCGAAACACAAGAAGCCGATCGACCAGGTTCTTGAAGAGAGCTTCGGGCTGCCGTCGCTGTCGAAGTCGATCGAACTGGAACCGAGCAATGGTTAAGCGTGCAGAGTATGTTTTGTGACTTTTGGTTGCGGGAGCCGGATTGAACCAGCGACCTCAAGGTTATGAGGCCGAAGGTCGAAATGAAAGCGATAAACGGTCCCGGCCGTGTCCCAAGCCAACCGCACCGGTTTCGCACCAGAGGGACCTCACGCCGATTGATAGTTGCTCATCAGGCTTTCGGCGAAAAGGGGGCGATTCGTCCTATTTGTACGCCGCAGCTACCCAGCAGCCATACCTGAGCTCTAGACTCCTTTCTTGCTGGAGAAGCGTACGATCTTATTTCCTCACACCGACCATGGTTCGGGGCGGAGGCATGAGCGACAAGGTCGAAAAGACTCCGATCGAGGCATTCGGGTCGCCAGATATTAAGGAAATGCCGCCTGCCGCGAAGCGCCATCGCAAGAACCGTGGGGTGCCGCCGCCGGCGATGTTCGATATCGATGCGCTACCGGGCAGCTCCAATTTGACGGTATTAGAGGCGGCCGCGATCATCCGGCGCACGCCCGGAGCGCTGGAGCAGTGGCGGCGCGATCCGAACCATCTCCTGAAATGGCGCTACGTCGATGGCCGCCCGCTCTATCGTGTCGATGCGCTGCGTGACTATCTGGCCGGATAAGGAGCATCAGCACGCTTTAGAGACGATGCCCTCAGCAACCTGTGGGCCTTAAAATGGGATCAGGACCGCCGCCCATAACGAGGCCGCTACTGTCGAGATCGGCGGCTCCGCTGAAACTGTACCGATCTCGAACAGTTTCTCCTCCTTGGTCCCGCCAAGTACGCCGAGAGCGGTGTGAATGTTGTCACACCGCCCCAAGGCGCTCGCGCCGCCGACCACCCGAGAATTGCGGGGGTGAGTCGGCATGGAAGCCGCGAGCCTGCCGCATATCGGGGGTTGGGGACATTAAGGAGATTTGAAGCGAATCAACGCGATAAGGATATACATCCTGTGGACGGGCGTGTATGTTCTCTTTATGTTCTGCATTTGACGAAGGGGATTTCCCGGTGCTTTTAGGAAGCATGGCACACAAAGCGGCGGCCCAGAAACGCGGTCGAGGGCGGACGTCCCGTTACGCGCCCCCGGACGATCAGCATCAGTATCAGCTTGCCGATTTGTTGCAGAGAATCGGAAGGGGCGAGCTTGAGGATCGACAACTAGAAATGTTGCGGCCCGACCTCAATGGTCGAGTCAGCATCTTTTATTCGGGACACCTCGATTTGCTCGACTCTCCGGCGGTATCAATCGTCGGCACGCGCGAGGTTTCGGAAAAGGGATGGACGCGCGCCTATCAACTGGCACGTTCGCTCTCGGCTGCCGGCGTGACGGTTGTCAGCGGGCTTGCGAAGGGTGTGGATACCGCCGCTTTGACGGGCGTCGTCGACAACGGCGGCCACGCGGTCGCTGTCATCGGTACGCCGCTGGACAAGGCGTACCCCGCCGAGAACGCTGATCTCCAGCAGACAATCTATGCGCATCATTTGCTACTCTCGCCGTTCCGCAATGGGGCGCCCGTTTTTAAATCCAATTTCCCGGTTCGGAACCGCGTCATGGCCGCGATTACTGACGCCACGGTGATTATTGAGGCGTCGGACACCAGTGGCACGCTTCACCAGGCGTCAGAATGCGTGAAGCTTAATCGCTGGCTTTTCATCGCCAAGTCAGTTCTGGACGATCGGACACTTAAGTGGCCGGCGCGCTTCTTGGATTATGAAAAGACTGCTGCTCTGACCTCGGTCGAGGACGTGTTGACGCGCGTCGGTGCTAGGTAGTCTTGCCGAGCGCCGCGCAGTAGACCGACCGAGCACCGGCGGAAAGCAGCAAATCTCTGCAAGCCCGCAGCGAATTGCCGGTGCTGACAACATCGTCAAGCAACAAGACCCTGCGACCGCGGATCAATTGCGGTGATTCGACCGCAATTGATTTTAGATGGTTGCGCCTGCTTCGGTCGCCGCCGTGGGCAAGCTTCTCAACGGGTTTCTTTCGCACCAGCACCTCAGTCGCGTCTATACGCGGATCGTCAATGCAAATCCGTTGCGCGAGCTCCCGGATGCCGTTGATCTTCTTTTGCGGATCGTGGGACGGAACCGTTGTCAACGCCACTTCCTTCCGGATCAGTGGCTCAACCTTGTTGAAGAAATAGACGATACCTCCGTGCCTCTTTTCTTTCAGATCTAGAATTTTTGCGCTGTAGGTGGGATAGATCGACCGATCGCCGTACAGCGCCATATGCTGGCGGTACGGGTGATAGTGCCCGAACGCAGAGATTTCGTCGTCTCCAAACTCTTCAAATTCGTTAAGATACCAGCGCTTCATCGGATTTCACCTGGTCACCGAATCACTGTACCGTATGGTTTTAACCCGAAAAATGCCATGTCAACGGGAAGGAAATCCCTCGCTGGCCAAAGAAGTCTTTGAAGCAACCAGAGGTGGCCGTGCTATAATCAACCGAGCAAATCTTTTCATACCTTTGGCATTTGACATGCTCGTGCAGCACCTTTGTTACTACCTGACGGATTGGACCGGAATCAAACCTCGTCAGGAAGATTGGGACACCAACAAGGTTGTAAAATGCCTGAAAGGTGAGCCCATTAAGGGGTACGCTCAAGTTAGCGTCGCCGGCACTACCTTCCGATTGGAGGAACGAAACAAGCAGGAATTTTTGGTCCATCTATGGTCAGCATTAGGTCGGTCGTTCAACTCGCAGAACCAGTCTACTGCGATTGTCCCAATTCCAAATAGCGCCGGTGTTGTTGGTGAATCGGCAAACTACAAGACGCTGTTATACGCGCAGGCGATCGCTGCGGCGTCTGGTGGCAAGCTGGTTGCTCTTGATGCGCTACGCTGGAAGGCCGCGGCAGGCGCGATGCACAAGCAGGCCGGTGCTCGCTCTCCCGAGAGGCGATTTGATAATCTCCAAGTGATCCAGAAACCCGATAGGCCAGTTGTTCTTTTTGACGACTTCATTACGTCTGGATCCTCATTCATCGCCGCCGTGTGGCGATTGTCCGAAGTAGGATGTCTTGCGACCGAAGGTCTCGCTGTCGCGCGGCGAACAGCTATCCAAGAGCCAAAGATGTTTAAATATCGGCAGCAGGATTTGGAGATCCCGCCGAAACCGCTTTTCTAGCCCCGCTTAATGTGACGCCTACCGTCCCGTAGCGTGCGCGGTGTTATGTCCCGCGTCGTGATCGAATAAAAGTTCCTCGCTCAATCGTTCGATTCATGTTCAAGCTCCGAGGCGTCAATGCGCCCCGAGTTTTCTAATCAGCATTTGGGCGGCGTACTGTGCTCGGCTGTCCCGGTGCACTGGCTTTCCGTTGGTCTTGCACCATGCGAGAAATGTATCAGGATCAACATCGACCTTGGTCGGCGTGCTTCCAGGGGCAGTCGATTGCTTAATCGCATCCTCGATTTTAGCGAGCCATCGATCATAAGCCGGCAACTGGTTGTCGATCTCCTGCCAGCGGTCCCAATCCTCTTTGCGAAGCCACGCGATTGCGACATGAGGCATTTGAACTTCTCCCCCAAAGTATCGGACGGCAGTCTACGGCAACCTTGAGGCGCGCGAAAGCCGTCCGGAGGGCTAGCCCTCCTCAACTTGCACGGGAGATCAAGATGGTGTATCGCGCGGTCGCATTTCCCGCGTTTTCGCGCGCTTCAGACAGGTGCCCTATGCATAGTCGAGAGTTCAAAAAGGACGGCTTCACCATCAAGGTCATCGCGCATGTCCCCTCGGACAACTCATATCAGCTGGTCGACGCGCTCGCGATCACCCTGCTCGATGGCGATGAGGCTAAGGCAGTCGCCTTCGTCGCCGAGTTGAAGCGCATCTATCTTGGTAAGCCGGTTTCGATGTGGGAATCCGGTGAGCTCGATGAATGATTTGGGCGTTCGACGGTGTTGAAGACCCAGTGAGCCCGGGGGTCGTGATACTGGTCTTCCATCAGGGCCGCGGACGATGTTGGGGCTGACCGTTGCAATGACTGGTTTTGCCGTCGGCTCAAAAAAAATGTATGTCAGATCAACGATGTTGACAGGACACCCCTCAATCCTTGCTTTCAAGAGCTATTCGTCTTCTGCTGCAGCGGTGGAAATCCTGGGCGCCAAGCAGCTTCAACGCGGTCTCGATCTTGGCCAGGAGCGCCTGGATCTCGGCACGTTCGTTCGAGCCGGGATGGCTTCGAGCCGCGCCAGTAATTGCTCCTTCTGGCCCTGGAGGTTCGCAACAGCCGACATTCATCACCGAGTAAACATAATCGACGTCGAAAGGGCCTCCTCTCTTTGAGCGGCCCTTCCTCTATTCACCAGCTCCGCGTGCCGAAGCTGAAGCCGATGATTGGGCCACCGCCGTAGTAGCCGTAGCTCCGGCGGACCACATAGCCGTCGTCTCCGCCATAATAGCGTTGGACATAGCGGGGACCGCGGGTCCGTAGCAGCGACCGTACTCGTCGCAGACGAGACGCACCTGCTCGATGCCTGCTACCTCCGTCGACGCGACGGCCGCAGGCGCGAGAGGAGCGGCGCTTGCGGACGATGCCATCAGGGTCGCCGCGAGCGCTCCTAGAACGATGGTCTTCATGGATGTTCTCCTTCGGCTTCGAGATCAGTCGATTTCTTCGATGATGCGACGCTCATGGGGTTCGACGATGTAGGTATGGCTGTCGCGGTTGATGTACCGGTACTCCCGCAGGGTCGGAGCATCCCGATACACCTCTTCCGGAAACGCTTCGATCTCAACGCCCTCCAGCACGCGCGCGCCGGTGCGGATTTCGGTCCGGACCGTGCTGCCGGTGGTCACCCGCTTCTCCAGCTCGACAGGGCGCGCCTTGGCGTGTTTACGGCCGACTTCCCTATCGCGATCGCTGAACGTTGCCTTGCGCTCCTCCGTTGGCCGCCGTCGAGCGGCAGGACCGCGACGATCTTGTAGCTGGAGGGCTCCACGATCACGATCTCGTCCTTGACCAGAACGAAATCGTAGCCGCGGTGCTGCGGCACGATTTCGACGACTTCCGCCGGTAGTTGCTGAAGACGAACGTCGCGCGGCACGACGGTGCCGACCAACAGCGAGAAGTTCACGTTGGTGAGCGGCTGCACGTTCAGGTGCGAAATCGACGTGCTGATCCGGGTCAGCTGCTGATCGTTGATATTTACAGACGCATTCACGTTCGTATTCGACGAGCGATCGGCCGTGTTCTGCTGGCTGTTCGGCTGCTGGGCCGTGGTGGTCGAATTGCTACCGTCGGGGACTGCGCCTGATTGGTGTCCGAAGCCGGTGGGTTCGCGCTCTGCGTCTGATTGTTCGCAGGTGGGTTGGTCTGCGCCTGGTTCGAAGGCGGATTGGTCTGGTTTGAGGGTTGGGTGGTCTGCGCCTGGCTGGTGGAGTTGTTCGACGTGGGCGCCTGCGTGGTGTTTGTGCCCGTAGTTGCGGCGCACCTCCGAAGGCAGGCTCCTTGTAGCCCGCCAAGAGGCACTGTTTGCGGACCTAAATCGGCACGGCCACGACACCGCCGACGCGCGCAAGGTGCTAGACACCGTGAGAGATTCGCAGGCCATCCACGAACAGGACGTAGGGCGTCTTTTAGAAGCGCTACAAGCCGCTAGCCAGCCGTTGGTGTAGCCCGATATGTAGTAATTGTCTCCGGTTTCGAAGTTTAAGCATTTGGAGTAATTCATGACCATATTTCATCGTACAGATTTCAATCACCGACGAAGCGCAATATCAAAAGTACCGCGAAGCCGTTGTACCTTCATCGCAAAGTTTGGCGGCAAGCTGGCCGCAAGGGGGGCCAAGGTGCACGTCTTCGAAGGCAAGCATGACACCCGGCCGGTGGTCATGTTCGAATTCCCCTCCATGGACGCAATCCACGCCTTCTGGAATTCGTCGGACTACCCGGCAATCAAGAAAATTCGCAAAGGCGTCGCGACTCCAAATGCTTGGGCGTTTCCCGGCGTCTAATCGCCTCAGCCGCGAGTTGTTCGGCAGCACTCCCAACCCGGCCAAACCCTCAAACCCGCCACGGGCCACGCCAGTGCGTTTGAAGGGCATGAGCACCGCCCTTCCTGGGCGGTATCGCAGGCCCATCATAAGATTTCCAGATTTTGGGTATCGCCTTTTGCAAGGCTGGGCTCTTGTATAGGGGTCGCCCAGCGCGATGACGCAGGGCTCATCTAAAGGAGACTGCGATGTTCAAGGCGACGCTCAACCCCCTTTCTCTCGAAATCAAGCTGCCCGACAGCGCTTTCGGCACCTGCCTCGGCATGGTCGTCGTGTTCGGCCTTGTGGCGGTTATCCGGCCGACCGGGCTCTTCTTCTTCCATCGTGACCGAGCGCCGACTATGACCAGACCGTCCATTGCCCGGCTGACAGCGACGTTAATACGATTGGGGGTGCTCAAGAAACCCTCTTGAACCGTCTTGCGATCGTCCTCCCAGGCGCCATCGACGTTATTGCGAACGAGCGAGACGATGGTGATCGGGTTTTCCTTTCCCTGATAACTGTCCACCGTGCCTACCCTGATCTGGTGCCCCACAAGGTGCCCCAAGGCGGAGCGCATCAACAACCTGCGGATCAGATCCCTCTGTGCCGCGTACATACAAATCACGCCGATACCGGCGTCGTGCTTTTTCTGCGTCGTGAGCCATTCAAGAAACGCGGCGTGGCCGATCCACTTCTCCAAAAGTGCGACAATGGCATTGGCTTCCGCTTGATTCACGCGGCTGTATCCCTCGGACTGAACCCGTTCGTAACCGCGCTCTCCCAATTTGTCCGTGTCTAGCCAAAGCAACGGACGGTCCAGATTCGGCGGAAGGCACGACGGATCGATCTCGGGGTCCAACCTCCCAGGCTCGAGTTTCAGATCGTGGTAAAACACTTCGGACACCAGACGCCCTATCGGCGGCAGCATGCGGTACTGCCGCTTCAGGCTAGTACCGGCAAATCTTCCATACTCGGTCGTGAATACCCGCTCTAAGTCGCTCCGCTTTACTTCCCGCTTTGTCGATTCCGGCGCTGTTCGCCACGCGTTTGACGATTTCAACCTCATGGTGCGGCTCAAGCTGCGCATGATCGCCGACCAATACCGCCCACCTGGCCGCTTGTAGCGGAACGAGCAGTTCGCTCGAAGTGCAGCGCGCGGCCTCATCCACGATGACCAGATCGAACGGTGTGCTCGTCAAGCCAAGCGACGTACGACCGAGCCCGACGCATGTTCCGACAACGATATGTCTCGTTCCGGCGAGAAACGGCTCGAAGCTGCGCCCCGAGCGCGACACGCTGCCCATGAAGTCCGATCCCAACGCGGCGGCGCCAAATAAGCGGGCGATGTCGCCGCCGCTGACCGCCAACCTGGTCGAGAAGGCGTCGATCACCTTCTCCCTGACCTCATGCATATAGGTCTCCCAGGTCTCGTCTTCGTAAGGGTCAAGGTCCTCCACTTCGAACTTGTCCAAGTGCGTACCTAAGGTACGCACCAATCCCTCATAGCGAGGGCTCCTAACGTCCTGCTTCCTGACCAGTTCAGCCAGGCGATCCACGATCGGACGGATCTCGAGCTCAATATTGATGACGGCCTTCACCATAGCTCGCGGGATGGCGAGTTCTTCCGCCACTATCGACAGCCGCGGCTCGAATGTCGCGCGAAACCTATCCTTCATCGCCTGTTCGATTTGGGCCGTGTGAAACGGTTTCAGCGCATCCGAGACGACGTCCTCCTTCATCGCGACACGAAGGATACTCGCCTCCAGTTCCGAATTGCGGAACAGCTTCAGGACTGCTTCGGCCGCGGTGTTCACCGCTTCGTGCGACTGGCTCGAAAGAAGGACGTTGCGGGCAAGCTTCTTCGTGATCGCGTAATGCGTTAGTCCGGCTATGAAGCGCGTTTTCCCGTCCCCGGAGGTCCCTGCAGGAGCCCGACGGGTCGAAACCGCACGATCTTCCCGAACGCCTCTACTTGCTCGTCGTTCAGCTCGTACGGAACCAGGTCTTGCTTCGCGACTTTGATTCCAAGATCATTCGGCTTAGCGTATGATTCCGGATCGAAAACGGAGAGCAGGTCGGAGGATCTGCCGTTCCCCGCCAAGATACGATCCACAGCATCCGATCGCCGCCGTAGGCTCTGCACTTCGAAATGACTGACGAAACGCAATCGGTCGCCGGCTCCGACGAGCGATGATCGGGAAAGTCTCCTTCCATCGCCGCTCACGATCACGGCAAGATCCGGACGCGATCTCGCAAGATCCAGTTCGCCGATACGCCGCCACGCAGCCCGATGATCCTGCCTCTCGACCCCGAGCCGATCGCTCAGAGCATAATCGAAAACACCGCTTTCGAGCTCAAAAGGCACTCTGTGACGACCGATCGTCCGGTCGTAGGCGCTGTCGCGCTGCGCGACGCCTTCGGTCGTGAATTCCTTCTCGGCCTGGATCAGTGTCCGCCACAGCCGTCGGATATCGATCTTCGGGAGCTCGGCATCCGGCGCGGACGCGATCTCCTCTGCCAGTTGATCCTCGGCAACCTCTTCCTTACTCGCCTCCGGCGCGTCTTCGATCTGATCGATCTTTTCGGCATCGGAATTGGCGTCCGCGCCGGAAAACCGTTCATGTACCGGCTGAGATACCAGCAGATCGCCCAGACCGGAAAACTCGTTTACGTCCGACCGTTGAATACTGATCTCGCCGCGGAATCGATGAAATTCATACTTGGCGATCAGACTGATGCGCCGCTGATCGATTGAGCGACGGCGGCCGGAAACCGGTCTTGCATCAGCGTCCAAGCGGACTTCCAACTCCTCTACACTACCGCGCACGAACAACGACCTAGTCCCGCGCGCGGCATCTTGGAAATACCGCAGCCGGCCGCCTCGGCCTTGCCCTCCGCCCTTTGTCGAATTGTCGTCTCGACGTTGTCCATCGCCTCCATTACGGGCTGCAGCGTAGCGAGCTTCGGAACCTTCTCCCGGACCTCGAAGATCGCGAGAGCAAGCGGCTTCGCGTCTTCCGGATCCATGCCGCTTTTGGCGAAGAGCTCCTCAGCGATCTTCAGCAATGCGAAACGATCCCGCTCGAACCTGTTGCCCGAAGCCGGTGCATAAGCCGTCGTCGAAATCTCTCCGTCAATCCCCGCCGCGAAGTCGATCGGATCGATCAACGTCGGTCGACCGTCCGCGGCGACCACGATATTGTCAGGCTTGAGGTCGCCATGAGCGTAGTCGCTCTCGTGCAAACGCTCGACGGTAGCGAACAGCGTACGTAGAAAGCCCAGCGCCTCGTTCGGAGTTTCGCCGAAACCGGAGCCGTCTGGGATGAGAGCGGCGAGCGTCGATCCTTCGATATATCCCTGGACCAGGACGATCGCATCCCCGAGCCAATGCGCGGCGTGGACCGGAGCAAGTCCTTCCGGCCGTTCGGCTTTCAGCGATGTCGCCGTCTCCAGAAACGCCAAGATGCGCGGGGGCCTCGCGGCGGAGGTCTCCCCATGTTCCCGGCTTCCACATCTTCACCAGCGCGGGTATCCCCTGATATTCGCTGCGCCACACTTCCATGCGATCGCTCTCGAGGACGTCACCTGAGGCTGGATAGATCGCCGCCAATGCACACTGGGATCGGATCTCCGAACGGAAATGCTCGAGGCCGCGGAGAGCTTCTTCCGGCGTAGGCCTCGCCGCGGTCGCTATGTTGAAAGCCTCCAGCGCGACGGTTGCATCCGCAAATCGCACGGACGCATCGAGCTCGAGAGCGTGCGCAAACCAGTGATGAAGGGATACCAACTTCTTCTGAGGATCGACCGCGGGATCCCACTCCGGCGGCTCCCCGGCCGGCACGCTTCCGAAGAGAAGTTGATGCATCGCGATCGCGCAAAGAAAGATATCCCTGCGCATCGGCCCGCTGTCGCCTCCCAAGAGGTCTTCCGGCACGCGGACGCTGGCGAGGAATTGATAGCGACTTTCGCCAAGCGATTGCAATTGCGGAAACCGGGCGGCAAACAGGTGCGACAGCCGGATCGTCGTCGGAGCCTCCAGCCAGATGCTGTGCTGCCCGAGATCAAGATGCGCCGACTCGTTTCGGTGAAGGCCAGAAACGGCCGATAGGAGTTGGCGACACAGTTCGATGCGCTGGTTCAGTTCGAACCTTTCGGTCGCGCAGAATTCCTTGAGGCGCTTGAGGCGGCGCCGCCGATCGCAGATTTCCCAGTATTGGACGCCGCGCTCGCCGTCGTCCAGGCGAGGAGCCAGGAGCACGCGATCGATCTCGTCGCCCCGGTCCCTGAGCCAATGATAGACGGCGCGCTCCCTACCCGCGATTTCGAGCCTGCCCTCGGCCGAACGGAAGCGCACGAAGTAATCAACATGTCGAAGCATCCCCCAGGCCTCGTGTCGTCGTATCATCCGCGCGGATCATCGCAAGCCATGATTGAACTTCTCCTACTAATTGCGAATATCTCCACACGGTGGCCCGCGTCGCGCAAAAAGATCTTATCAACGGGAAGGAAGCGCGCAGCGCTTCGATTGCTATTGATAGCGCCAAGATAAGTTTGCGGACCCTAGACGACTACAGGGCTCTCATATCGCAATACACGGCCGCACGGCCCACCTCGGAGTATGAAAAGGTGTTCGATATGATATCCGAATAATTTGCTGCACTTGCGTCACTCACGCCACCCGCCGAGACAATCGCGCCGGCGGCGACCAACGCCGAGGAAAGAGCGTTCGCCAATCCCTGCGACGTTATGGGATCGAAGGCCGCGGCCGCGTCGCCGACAGCGATCCATCCGGCGCCCGCGGCATGCGACAACGTCACCGAGGAAGCATTGACTAGCGCTCCGGAATTTCCGCTCCGCCGGGCCTGACGATGAACCGCCCAACTTTCAGATCTCCCGTCGGGACCGGCAACGGCATACTTCCAACCGGTCTCAACTACGTCGACGTCGAGCCACACCGGCTCCTGAGATGGTTCGCGACCCGCCTCGGTTCCGCATCGCTCCGCAACAAGGCGCTCGAACAGTCTTCGGGTCGCGCCTAAGCGGCGCGCCAGCGCGGACGACCGGCCGGTGGCATCGACGACGTTTTCGGTGGCGAGCGTCACATCGCTTTCTTCTCCCGCGATCTCGAGCACGAAGCCTGTCCGCGTCCGCCTCACCGCCGTCACTCTTCCGGCGATCATCCGCGCCCCGGCCGAGACGCAAAGCTCGCGCAGGCGGCGGTCAAACAGCCGCCGATCCACGATAAACCCCTCTCCCCCGGGACGTCTGAGGAAGTCATCGTAATCGATCGATCGGGACACCCAGCGACGACGGATTCCCGCGCAAGGACGGGATACCTCCGGATCCCGAACGATTTCCGTCAGCTCGAGGGCGACGAGTATGCCCATCGACGAAGGCGCGAGCATTTCGAGTCGGTTGGTCCCCATCGGCGGAGAGATGACAGCGACCGTCATTCCGGCACGAGCCAGAAGGCGCGCGACCGTAAGTCCGGCCGGACCAGCACCTGCGATGGCCACCGCTGTTTCGCAAGCCACCTGCATCCCTACACTTCACCCTGCCGGAAACCGCGGCGACCGGGATTGCGCGCGGGAGCCCCGCCTGCTTGTCGCTCGAACGCGAGACCCGCCTTAATGCTTGCTGGATCGCTGAGCTCCTCAACGCTTTTGACGAGAACCCTCTTGAGGTCGTCACCAGACGCCTTGTTGGTACGCCCTTGCTCCACCCTCGTGTCCGGCGGCAAGTGCGACGGCGGATTCCGCACGGGAAGGACCATGCCGAGGTCCGCCCAGTTGTCCAACATATGGCCGAGACGTTCGTAATAGTCCGCACCTCGAACGTCGCGGAGCCAATCGACCCGCAACATGTAGTGCTTGTGAAGCTGGACGAGCGACTTCGCAGGATCCAGTGCGGCTGCACGCTCGTAGTTGGCTTGGGCCAACACCTGATCAGGCACCCGCGCGCCCCAGAACGTGGGCATGGATAGGAATGTCCAAGGAAAGTAGTCGGCCGCAGAGTTGCAGGACGTGCCGTCCGTCTGCCACGGCACCCCCATGAACCGCGTCAAAGCCCCTGCAGCGACTCCATCGAACGGCCCCTTAGCTCCGGTGCAGACGGCCGGCGTCAACGTCGGGCCGAAATCCTGCTTGGCTGGATCGCTGCCGGGCAAGACGTTGAGACGGTAGGCCCTCTTCCAGATACGAGGGATCCGCATGGTCCAAGTCAACTCGATACCGGGATGGAAGGGTCCCCCGAGGCAGTCGCTGAGTGACGCGCGCTCGAGATGACCGATCTGCTCAGCCGCCGATAGCTGATCGAAGGCAGGCGCCGGCGGCGGCGATCCGGGCCAATCGTCCGCGCATTTGCCTGCCGCCCAATTGGACAGGTGATGGTATTGGGTGGGGGTCACGGATAGAAGCGCATGCGAATCCGCCGGCTGGCCCGGTGGATTCCAAAGCGTATCGACGGCATCGCCGTAGATCTGCGGGATTTTGGCTTCCAGGTCGCCGCTCTGGGTCGGGTTGCGGAAAAGATCGAACAGAGCATTTCGCCAAGGCGCATTCGCGGCCTTCGCATTGCGCAGCTTTTCGACGACCTGCGGATCCCGCGCATCGATCGGCGAACCGTAGCCGTGAACGACGAACAGACCGTGATCGACCCATTGCAATCCGGTCAGCCGGTCGAAGATCGGCCAAACGTCGTTCGTGAAGGACGTATCGAGCGGTCGCGCGATCCAGCCCTGGTCCTGAAAGGTCTCGCGGACGGCGTCATCCATGGTCACAAGGCCAAGGAGGCCCGGCGCGAAATTCGGCGGCGTTACCGCGACGTATCCGGCTTCGGCTTCGACCGGATCGGCACCCGCAAACTTGACTATCGCGCGGACAGGACCATCGGCGATGTCGTCGTGCCACCCGACGTTGTTTGCGAACGTGATGGGAGCGATGCCCTTATGGAAGGGCGCAGACTTTCCCTTGCCGCCCAGAAACAGCAAGCGACCCTTGTCGTCGGTGCGCAGTTCTCCGAGTTCGACTTTCTTGTGCCAAAATTGGCCGTCGTTGAACACCACGGGATCGGCATTGCGTCCTTTGATGCTGCGGGGGCTAGGTACGATATCGAGCTTGGCGCGGTCGTCAGAGCCGACAAGGTCATGATTTCGCTGGCGCGCCGGTTGGCTCAGATCGTTCGGGAGGTCCATCGCCTGGTTGAATTCGTACCACCCGGCCTTAAGGTTCGCGATCGAGACACGCCACTCGATCTCGGCATCGTCCGCGGTTATCTCTACGACCGATCCGTCCTTCAGATGGGCGTAAAGCCGGAAGCGAGCCGCTTGGCGCTTGATACTGCCGTCGGCGGCACGGAAGTGCTCGACGTAGCGAGCGCTCGAACCATCGGGCAGCGTGGCCGTTCCGTGGATGACCTCAGGTCCGATGACGAAGTCGTCGGCACCCGAGGCATTGCCCACACGGGCGATGCCCAGTGGTGGATAGATCTTGATGGAATCGATCGACTTCAAGTCCATTGCATCCCCCTCCCGGCCTCTGGGAAACTTAAGCTTTTCGCGGCGTGTGTGGTTCGGCGTCCGGTATGCCGTTTACGAAGTGACGCTTGGCGGCGGACGAGGGATAAGTGGCTCGGCGAGACTCCGCGATAGAACCCAGAGGCTTGTTCGCAGCCGGCACCCGCCAGGGTGCGAAAGTGAGATTGTCGCCGTAGGAAGCCTGCCCCTCCGCGCGAACGTCCTGCTGCGGAAACTCGATGCGCGCGACCGGCACAAACGGAGCATCGGCTTCGTTCCATCGCACGGTCGCTCTGTCGACCGGAAGACCCGCGCCGGAGTTCGGCTTCTGGATCTCGAACGCGAAAGCCGCGGGCTCAGCCAAAAGCCGAACGGCAAGGTCGCTACGCAAGCGGTTGGCGTCACCGGATGGCGCTCTGTTCGGATCTCCCTGCAAAGGTCGCAAACGGTACTTCACGGGTCCGGCATTGCCGCAGTCGTATGGAAGGACGCTCCAATAGGTGGCCGTCAGCACGCTTTCCTCGTGCTTAGCCATGTCCGCCAGGATCTGCTTGGTCTCGGGATGGTCCTTGAACCAGTCGTCGATCTTGCCTCTCAAGGCCAGGTCGGTGAAGACGCACATGTCGAAGCCGGTATCGACGAAGAAAACGTCGTGATTCTGCAGCAGAAGATCTGCGGTGGGTGCTTCCGGGTCGACGGATGCAAGCGTTGGGGGCGTTGTGCCGAAGAGCTTCATTCCGACGCCGATCGTGCCGTTCTCCGCATCGTCGGCATCCGGAGCGACGTCGCTCGAGAAGCGAACCCACATATCGTAGGCATCGCGAGCGAAAATGCCGGCACAGAACTCCGCCGGGCGCGACGAATCGAGCACCATTCGAGCGGACGCGATCCCGTGCATCTTCCGAAAGACCGCTCGATTTGCCGGCCTCCCTCCTTTCGAAATATCGCTCGCCTGCGCGACATCGACGAACAAGTGGCGAGTGTGCTCCACGAAATCGGTTTTGCAAGGATCGGATGCGTCTGCGCTCATCGGCTTGACCCTTTACAGCGATACAGGACCGCGAGTTAGGGCGCGGACCGAAGCAATGGACATGGTCGATCGAGACCTACGCATCTTTGTTACGATCTCAAAACCGACGCTTCAATGCAATCGAGCGGCGCGCCGCAAAACGTCGAAGATAGTCACATTCTATGAGTTCATAATCGGCAGCTATTGCCAACCACGAACACCCGCAATGAAAGCAAGCACGTGCGATCGGGCACAGCGAAGCGCTATCGCCCGCACGCGCAAATCAGAGCCAACGATGCATTCCGAGGAGTCGAAACGTCTAGTTTTCAACGTGCAAGAAAATATCTACACAATTACTAGGATGTGTATTAACGTGATGTCGCATGGGTTTGCAAGGGGGAGTTCGCGATGGTCAGAAAGCGAGGAATGCAGCGGGAAACCACATCGCTCAAAACCAAGCATCCATACGCTACTGCGCCGATGAGCACGCCGCCGGCCGTGGCGTTCGCAGGACCTGGGCCCGCGGGGATCGCCATTCAGGCGATCGAGGTCTGCCAGACCATCCAAAGCATCGACAACACCGTAACACTCGTCGCCAACAAAGCGACACTGGTGAGGGTGTACCTGGATCAATCCCGCGTCGCTGCTGCGACAAAAGTACGCGGCGAAATGACGTTCAAGACCAGCGCACAGGGACCGGCCACCTACGTTCCGGCGATGAACGAGCTCGTCCTGGACCCGGCGGACGGATCAGTAATCGACGACAAGCGGGATGCGATAGCGAAGAGCCTGAACTTCCGCCTGCCGGACGCCGCGACGGCCGCAGGCACGCTGATCATCGAGGTCAATCGGGTCATGCAAACGGGAGGCGATGATCTGCCACTAAGCGGCCCCCGCTCCGCCACCGTAACCTTCGTAGCGGCAGCGCCCTTGCGGATTCGATGCATCGGTTTGCGATATCGCGACGCCCAAGGAAAAACCTTCTCACCGAACGCGGTTCACTTCACGTATCTGAGATCTTTTCTCGAGCGTGCCTATCCGGTCCCTTCCGTCATCTGGTCCCAGATCGTCGTCGACGCCAGCTTCGCCGCACCGTTCAACGACGACACGGTCGTAGAAGCGAATATGCAGATCGCGGCAATACGCAGCTCCGAGGTCAACAGCGGTGTCGATCCGCGCACCCACTACGTCGCGCTCGTAGACGATGGCAACGGCAAGAACTTCATGCGCGGCCGCGCGATGGGAATTCCGACTACGCCGCAGCCCGATACGGTCGCCTCGGCGCCGTGCGGAGTTCCGAACGGCTTCGGCGGCGACGACGATCCTTCATACGCCGATTGGTATGGCGCCCACGAATTGGGACACACCTTCGGTCGCTACCATCCTGGGTTCCCGCCGGGCCAGCAAGATGCATCCGATCCCGCCTTTCCCTTTCAGAATGGGCAACTATCGAATGCGGACCGCAGGTTCGTCGGTTACGATCTCGGGGACGCCAATCTGGGCCTGCCTCTGCAGTCGATGGCCGGGATCAGCCATCATGACGTCATGACCTATGCGAACAATCAGTGGCTTTGCCAGCATACGTTCGAAGGAATACGCGTCAGGCTGATAGCAGAGGACGAGCAATTCGCACCCGCCGTGGCTTAATCGCTTCGAGCGGACGCAGAAAGGACATCGCAATGGCCGAGAACGAGAGCGGTAAGTTCGCGCACGTCATCGCCAATATCGATACCGAGACCGGTAAGGGCCAGATCCGCTACATCCTCCCCACCGAGCGGCGTACCAGCTCCGTCGAACAAGCTGGCCCCGACAAAGCCGATCTCAAGGTTAGATTGGTGTTCAAGGATTCTACCGGCAAAGAGATCGGTCGGGTGCAGCCCGAGTTACGCTTCGAGGCTTGCCACGAAGGCGAAAAGCCCCATCGGGCAATCATTCAGCAGGACGTCTCGGTGACCGATGCGTTGTCGCAGATCGAGCTGGAATACCAAGGCAAGACGATCGATACGTTTCGAGCCGGATCGTCCACGCCCGTCGACCAGCAGTTTCGCGAAACCGCGAATTTCGGGTTTCCCTTGCCTGGCGACCACACCAAACTGTCCGTAGGAACACCGACCATCGAGGCGCGTAGCGGCGTCAGCTACATGGTGCAGGCAAAGGCGGACAACGCTGCCCACTGGCAGACACTTTCTGTCGGACAGTCGACCCCGGATTTCGTCGTCGACAAAAACCAATTTCCCGGAGCATCTACGCTGGAAGTCCGCGTTACGCAGAATGCCGGATTTCAGAGCCGGACCGTAGATCAGCGAACGATCAAGCTCGAGTGACCACATATTAGATTTCGAACTTCGACCAGGAGATGGGGAGGAGACAGCATGGCCATGCGGCGCAACGTCTGGGAGCTCGGAAACGATTGGGCTCCTCCGATCCTCTGGTACGCGCGCGCTGTCGCGGCGCTGAGGCCGAAAGGCTTGACCGACCGGACGAGTTGGCGATTCTGGGCCGGGATGCACGGCTACCATCAAGGTCTATGGGAATTCTACAAGTACAAGGCCACCACCGAGGAAGTGCCGGCCGGTGCCGACTTCGACCGCTACTGGCTCCAATGCCAACATGGAAGTTGGTACTTCCTTCCGTGGCACCGAGGTTACCTCATCGGCTTCGAGAAGCTCATTAGGTCCACCGTCAAGAGCCTTGGCGGCCCGGACGACTGGACCTTGCCTTACTGGAATTACTTCAAGCCCGGGCAGAGCGCGCTTCCTCCCGCTTTCGGCAGCAAGAATTGGCCGGACGGGGGGACCAACCCACTTTTCGTCGAGGAGCGCTGGGGTCCCGATCCTCGACACCCCGGAAGGGTCGTCATTCCGCTTCAGGCCGTCAATCTGGACGCACTGACGATTTCCGAATTCACCGGCGTAGCGAGCGGTGGCGACCCAGGTTTCGGCGGGGTCGACACGGGATTCGAGCACAACGGCGGCGTACATGGGGACATCGAGGGTCAGCCCCACGATCAGGTCCACGGGTTCGTCGGCGGCGAGAAGATGTTCCCGGGCAATCCCCGACCTCTCCCAGGACTGATGTCCGCACCGCAGACGGCCGGGCTCGACCCGATCTTCTGGCTGCACCACGCCAATATCGATCGTCTGTGGGAAGTCTGGAAACGTCGGGATCCGAGAAATCAGGATCCGAAGTCGCCGAGTTGGCAGGACGGTCCGGCCAGTTTGGGGCAGCACAGCTTCGTCGTACCGCTGCCGGACGGCACGCCATGGGAGTTCACGCCCGGAAAGATGTCCGACTTCGCGAACTTGGAGTATACTTACGACGATTATACGCCGGCGGGCGCCGAGACAGGCGCTGGCATGGCCGCTGGTGCGTCCAGCGGAAGCGGGCCCGGAGCTGCCGGCCCCGCTGTTACGGGAGGTAGCGCAATGGCACAAGCCGGAGGAGGCGCCCAGGGTTCGGTCGTGGAGCTCGTAGGCGCCACCAGGCAACCCCTTTCCATCGCCGGAAATGGAGCGCAAGCATCCATCGACCTCGACGCGACGATGAGCGCCAAGGTGGCCGGGAAGATCGCCGCGGGTCCCGCTCCCGGCGCAAGAGCAGAAAAGGTGCTGCTCAATTTGGAGAATGTTCGTGGATATTCGGACGCGACAGTTCTACAAATCTACGTTCAGTTCCCGGGAAAGAGCGGGACACCCGCGGTCGAGCAACCTGTGGGAAGCATCGGATTGTTCGGCGTCACGAAGGCCACGGAGCCGGAAGACGGGCATGTCGGCAACGGTCTGTCTTACGTGTTGAACATCACGAAGGCTTTTGCCGACGCCGCCAACACGGTCAACACAGATCTGAGCCAGATCGGCGTCCGCTTGGAGCCCGTCGCCCCCGTCCAGCCTTCGGCCGACGTGAAGGTCGGCCGCATAAGCATCGTGCGACAAGGCGGATGATGGTGCTTCCGTGACCCCTGCAGCCCATGAGCGGAGGCGATCGCGCATTCCGCTTGTCGCGATATCGCTGCTTGCTTGGTCTGCGGTCATCGCCGACGATCGACAGGGTGTCATTCTCCAGTTTTGCAGGCCGACATCCTGGCCTACGCTCTCTCTCGACCGACTGTCTTTTGCCGTAGCAGCCTATCTCCCCCTTCTCACAGGGGGCTGGCTGCTCATGGTCGCGGCGATGATGACGCCGATGCTCGGTGGCCCGGTAAGTCATGTGCGGGCGAGAAGCTTGCCGCACCGCCGCTTCAGGGCGACGGCTTTTTTTATTACCGGATACTGTATGGTCTGGATCGCCGCCGCGTTGCCCATCGTGACGATGGTGATAGCGATCCCTATCTTTTTCCCAGTATCTATCGTCTCCCTCGCGATTGTTTTCGCGATCGGTCTCGCGTGGCAGTGCAGTCCGGCAAAGCAACTGTGCTTGAACCACTGCCATAGCCTGCCGGCTCTCGACATCCACGGTCTCGAAGCGGATGTGTCCGCGTGGAGATTTGGATACACGCAGGGCGTTTGGTGCTGCGGCGCATGTTGGGCTCTGATGATGATTCCTCTCGCAATGGAAGACCATCACCTCGTTGCCATGACTGGAGTTTGCGCAGTTCTATCGGCTGAGCGTCTGGACAAGCCACGGCGACCTGAGTGGAGCCTGCGGTATCCTTCCGCGATCTTTCGTCTTGTTCGATACGTGTTAGCTAGGACAGCGGGGCGCACCGATTACAGTCGCCGTCCACACCTTGTGGACCGCGGCAGACGACGATCCGAGCAGGTTTCTTCTCCCTAGAGCGATCCGGAGGCGTGGTGTTTGCCGGACTCTTCGAGACGGGAGAAGGAGTAGCCGTCCCAGTGAGCTGAGCCCAATAGGGCTGACGTCGGCACAAGCGCGCTCGGGGAGCAAGTCCCGACCGACATGGCCCGGAATGCCAACTCCGACCTCAACATACCTAAGCGATCGTTTTCGACGACCTCCCGAGCTGTTTGCTCGGTTTGTGCGAACGTCTGTGACCGACGCGCCCCGATCCACTAGCGCTAGTCTTTGTTGTTATAAAATCAACCCGGTTCCACCGGGGCGTACGTTAATGCGTCGAACGAGCCGATAGATTAACGCCCGCCCTATACCCGCGGTCGCAGCCGCTCCCATTCCCGGTACCGATCCGGACATCGATCAGGTCGACGAGAAGCGGAAGATCAACAGGCCGTTCGCCGGCACAACGATCTCGGCCCAGGCCGGAAGACCATGCATCTCACCGTCGTGGGCCTCAATGGAGCCGCCGTTGCCCGCCACCTCCGGGTTGACCCACCCGTCATAGACGTCGGAATTGAAGGACTCGGTCCATCGGCCGGCGCGCGGAAAGCCAATCCTGTAGCCGTAGTGGGTGGTCTCGCTCATGGACGCGATCACGACGACGTCCTCGCCCGAACCGTGCATCCAACGGTGGAACGCCAACACCCGGGTCGGATCCCAGGCGTGGTAGACATTGATCCGGCCCCGCCGGAGCGCGACCTCGGCCCGACGCCTCGCGATCAGCTCGCGCATGAAGCGCAGGTAGTCCGACATGACACGGTCGACCGCGAGCCCGTCCCACCAGATGAAAAGGTTGGCCTGCTCCGTCGAGTCGCTCCAGTATTTGTCCTCCAGAAATTCCTGCCCCATGAAGAGCATCGGCACGCCCGGGCCCGTCATGAGTAATCCCGCCGCCACACGGGCACGGCTGCGCGCATACCAGGAGCGGGAATTGCTTGGGTCGGCCGCGGCGGCGATCCGTGGCTTCTTGTCGGCTTCCGAGTGCGAGGCGAGAAGGACATCGTGGTTCTCGAGCATGGCGACCGCGCGCCAGGGAGCGTCGAAGCCGGGCGCGGAAGCGAGCGCGGCAGCCACCCCCGACCACGTGAAGCTCCCGTCACGCCCTGAGGTAGCCTGAGCAAGCGCGCCCCGCACGGTGTCGCGCAGCCGATCGTCCCATACGAGATCGAACCCTGCCCCGCCGTCCCCGACGGGCTTCACCGCGAACTCCTTGCTCGGATTCCAAAACTCGGCGATCTGGATAGCCGACGGCTTGGCGAACTTCAGCGTCTGCGTCAGCGCCTGACAGAACGACCAGCCGCCGAAGCGGTCGATCACGCTCACCTCGTCGTAGCGGAAGCCGTCGAGATGGAACTCGTCCAGGAAGAATTTGGCATTGTCGATCAGGAACTGCCTGACGCCGCCGTTCCAGTAGGCGAAAACCAAGCCGCCCGCCCAGCCCCGATCCGTGAAGTAGAGACTGTCGTTGTTGTTTCCGAAGGGAAGGCGATCGACGAAGAACAGGCTCTCGTCGCCGAACTCGCCGCCCGCATGATTGTAGACCACGTCCAGGATCACGGCGATGCCGTAGACGTGGAGGACGTCCACGAGCACACGAAGCTGGTTGGCAGCGCCCACGAGATGCTCCCGGCGGAGAGGCGCCCCTCCCCGAGCCGCCAACAATTTGTTCGCGGTCGCCAGATAGCGATCCAGATCGCGGGCCTCGACGCCGTAGGCGAACTCGGGAGAGAAGTAGTCGGTGCCGTTGTAGCCTTGGCTGAACCTCGTCGAGAATTCCACGATCGGTAGGGGCTGCACTGCCGTCACGCCGAGCTCGACGAAATATTCCACCCGGTCGAGCACGTCCAGGAAGCGGGCTCCACGGGCCGCTCTCGCATCGCCGCCGCGGTCGTCGGTCGCATAATAAACTCCGACGTGGAATTGATAGACGATCAGATCCTCGAAAGCCGGCGACCTGAACCCGGCGGAGTGCCAGGGATAGGCCAGCGGATCGCGGATGACACAATTCCAGAACGCTCCTTCGAGCTCGCGCGCATAAGGGTCCCGTTTCATTCCGGTGGAACCCGGTCCGGCAACCCAATACTTGTAGTGCTGCCCCTCCTTCGCATGCGGAAAGAAACCGGTCCAATGGCTTTGGTTCTCGACGAGCAAAGAGGCGTCGGATCTGCGCCAGTCGTTGAAATCGCCGAGTACGTGCACTTCGCTCGCGCGGGGGGCCCATAGACGAAATGCGCAACCACCGCCCACCAGATTGGAACCCATCGCCGTGCCGCGACCGATGTGCATTTGACTCGCCGACATTTCGCTCTCTCCCCAAATCAGCTTTGCACAATTTTGCCACCTAGACGAGAACCAATCGATATGTGATCCTTTTCGTCGGAGGTGGGTCCATGCTCGCGAGGGTCGTCGACAAGGAGTCCGACTGGATTCTGAACCACTGCACAAAGTACTTGGCGCGGGACAACACTGACGAACGGCACAGCTTCTTCGGACTGGACGCCGGTCTGCCGCGGGCGAAGATCAGCGAATGCTGGCGATTTCCTGTCGTCGACGCGGACGACAGTGGCGAAGCGGGCGCGTCCGAGCACAATCATGTTAGTTTCGTGTATCGCGGTCGGGACGCCGTCGTCCGACTTCTGACCCCATGTCTCGGGCTGCATGCGCCAGCGGACCTGAGGCCGGTCGGGGACAGCAATTATCTTTCTCTGACCCTCCGAGTGCCGAAAGGGCGCCGGTACCGCTACCGATTCATCGTCGACGGTCGAGCGCAACTCGACCCGATCAACCCTCAGGTCATGGACACGGCGCAGAACGAACCCTGGTCGTGTTTTTGGACGTCGTCCTACAACGAGCCCATCAACCTCGAACGTTCGGAAATGGCCCTGATCGGCCGCATGACGTCCGCGCTTCTGCCGTTTCAAGGACGCGAAACGCGCAATCTCATCGAGCGCGGGCTCAACGACGGCAACGTCGCGCATTTCTTCCGAATGGACATTCATGTCGGCGTCGCAAACTACATCGACAATATTCTGGCACGCGAGGAACGCCACCATCTTCATTCATACAAACTATGCCTACCGATGATCGACAGGGTCCTCAGGCGACGCAACCCGGGCGTCGAGCCCGCCGACTTGAGCGATCCGATATACAAGGGTCTGTTCGACGACATGAAGAACGACACGCCGGAACTCGCCCGGGACGGATGGGATCACAACGCCTACGGCAATCCGGGCTACTTTCTTTATATCCTGCGAAGGCACACGTGGACGGGTGCCTTCTCGCATCCGAAATACGGTGGCAATCCCGGAGGCCTCGGTTGGGCATTTTTGGGAGAGACCTTCCGCACTTCCGCCGATCCGTCCCTATCCGCCTTCAACTGGGCGCGCGCGATCGAACCACCCTTGGGCAATAGCGGCGAATATCGGGGCTGACGATGGCCGACTTACGCGACGAGTTCGACGTGGTGGTGATCGGCAGCGGCGCCGGAGGAGCGCCGATCGCCTATGAACTCGCAAGGGCGAAGAGGTCGGTCCTGGTGTTGGAAAAGGGTGCACTCCTGCGCACACAGGACGAAAGAGGTCCGGGCAGACTCAGCGATTTCAAGCGCGACGAGATGTTCAACGCCGGACCGGAACGGATCATCACCACCCCTGGCATGGTCAACACCGGCGCCAGTTTCTTCACCAGCCACGTCGAACCCGACCTCAACGACGAACCTCACGTCTTCACGAACGTCGACCGGCCGCAAGACGGGTCCAAGATCACGATCGAGGGCTATACTGCGCAGGTCGTGGGCGGAGGCACCCAGCTATACGGCGCGGTATCCCTGCGCTTCGCCGAGCGGGACTTCAAGCTCAAGACGGCGAACCAGGGACGGCAGTTGAAGGGCGATCCGGGCGGGGACGCATTGAAGCACGTGATCGACTGGCCCTTCGACTACGACGCGATCGAGCCCTTTTACGCGAAGGCCGAGCATCTCATCGGCATCAACGGCACGGTGGCCGGACAGATTAAGAAGTTTTCGCAGGACAACTACCAGACGCCTCTGCTGCCGAACCCGATCAGCGAATTCGCACGGCTTGGAATGCAGAGGCTTGGACTTCAGACCTACCGCACGCCCCTAGCGGTCATCACGCAGAAACACGAGCCGAGCGGCCGTACGGCGGGAGATCCGAAGGTCGGCTACGTCAACCGTTACGGCGACCCTCTCGGATATAAGTCGAATACTTGGGTTTCGCTGCTCCGACCGACGATACGCGACGGGCATGATCTCGAGCTGCGACCGAACTGCGTGGTGACCCATCTCGAGGCCAGCGGACGCAAGATTTCGAAGGTCCACTACCGCGATCCTAGCGGCAATCGGCGTACCGTCAGCGGCAAACTCGTGATCGTCGCATGCTCGGCGATCGAGTCCGTTCGTCTGCTCATGCTGTCGGCCGAGGAGGATCCGGAGAACTTCGCCTCTCTGGTCCGCTATCGGCAGGACGGATGCCTGCTCGGACGGTTCTTCCTCACGCATGCCTTCGGCGGAGCCGAGGTCCAGATCAAGGGACAGCGGTTCGACAAGTCGATCTCGCTCGATAGCGACTATGCGACCGACTCGTGCGCCTCCGAGGACTTCCTGGACGCGCACGGATTGTGGGCTGGAGGAGCCATCTACAACAACACGTCCGATCAATGCCTGCCGATCACGATGGCACGGACCGAAGGCGACACCGACCTCGATTTCTTCTGGGGCGGCTTCATCGGAGCGCAGGACCACACCTCGGAAGCCGCGCTGCAATGGCTCAACGGAGCGTTCGGATCGCGCCTGTCGGCGGCGTTCATGGCAAACCAGATACCGCGCTTCGAGAACCGGATCGAACTGCATCCGGATGTCCGAGACAAGTGGAACCGGAAATGCGGACACGTCATCAAGAATTTCCACCCGCACGACGAACAAGTGATGAACTTGTTCGCCGACGTATGCCGACAGATAATGGTCGAGGGCGTGCCGAAGTACACCGAGCTAGGTTCAGGGTCGGTCTACGGCAACGCGGTCCGGATAGCCAATCACATCATGGGCGGCGCCCGCTTCGCGCCCTCGCGCGAACTCGGCGTATTGGACCCGAACTGCCGGGTCTGGGACGCCGACAACCTCTACGTGACCGACGGCTCGTTCATGCCGACGTCCGGCGGAGCAAATCCGACGTTGACCATCCAAGCCAACGCATTCCGCGTCGCTTCGCACCTGCTGACGATCTGAGGATCGGATGGACCCGAGATTCAACGACATCGCCGCCGACCCGCGCAACTCGATCTTCGAGGTCGTGTTCTTTCCCGACCGGGTCTACCACGCGCAATATCTCAACGCGACGCGCAGCAGTCGCTACCGTTATGTCGTGCAGGAGGTCCGCGGAAAGTCCGACAGCAACCTGCTGAAGGGGTTCGTCTTCATCGATGGGCTGCAGATCTGCAACTTTCTGCGGATCGAGACACGAGGCGGCCGTCTTGCGGAAGTGGTCCGCGAGAAAGGGCGGTTCATGGGCCCCGACATCATGGCCAATGTCGGCCTGACGACAACCGACGGAAAAAGGGTGGACGCGCAGGTGCGGTTGCACTTCTGCCCATGGATCCATGCCTTTCAGATCGAGCTGTGGCAAACGCTCGATGCGCCGGCCGGCAAGCATCACGACTACCAGGTCGTTGACATGATGGGCTATCGCGGTCCCATCACCAAAGTACCGGCATTCGCGGACGCTCTCGCCAATCTCGATGCCCTGAAGCGGATAGACCTGGCCTTCCGCGAGAACGACGTGTCCTATCCCTCCCGGACCGCCATTCCGGATTCAGACGCGGCCTGGGACAACTATTACCAACGGAACGTCCAGGTCCCGAACACCCAGGAACCGAGCAGCGGGCAGAACACCGTGCGCCAAGACGGCTACGGCGTGGATTTCCAGCGCGGCTGGTTCATCAAAAAGGTTCGCGACATCGCGCCGGTCCGTTATCGCAACGGCATGATGGAAGGGGACAATCCGCAAGCGAGTGACGCCAATATCATCGAGATGCGATGGGTGCTGCAGCAGGAGTTCGGAGGCACCGTCGTCTTCTTCCACGAGGTGACTATCCCGCCGCATACGATCGAAGGAACCCACCAGCACATCGGAAGCGAGGAGCTCTACTACGTCTTCGAAGGGCGCGGCATCGCCTACATGGGCGCCGACGACGACCCGGCTCTCGCCCAGGACGCCTCCATTCCCGTCGTGGAACGCAAGATCTTCGGCCTCGACCCGAAGCCATGCAAGAAGCTCGATGTCGCTCCGGGAAGCGTGATCTACACGAAGAGCGGAGGCATCCACGGCATCGAAAATCCATACGACGAGCCGCTGCGCTTCGTCGCCTTTCTTTACCACAGCACCTAGTGCAATCCGGAGCTTGTCGGATCATGTCCATCGTCGATGCGGAAATCGCCAACGTCAGGACGTTTCCGCCGAACGCTCGGCCCAACTACGATCAGAACAATCCCATTTGGAAGCTCGTCAAGGTGCTGGAGGCCGCAGTCCTACAGGCCGATCGCGAGCACTATCTTCCGGAGACGCTCCAACATCTGTTCGGCCTCGAAAGCCTGGCTCTCCTCGGTCCATCCGGCGACGACCGTGACAAGAAGAATCCCCGCCAGCAGGACGTCAAGGAGGACTTCCAGAAGCAGAACCTCTACGACTTCATATTGACGGGCACCGAAGTCACACGCGGCTTTGCGCGAGCCGGCGATTGGGTAGGAAGCTTCCTGCGCATCGCGTACGTGCCCCGCTCCCCGCTGGTCGGAGCCGACGGCGTATTTCCGGGAGATTCCGTCCGGCTGTACCTGAAAGTGGGACAAGACGAGACCGGCTCCAATTATCTGATCGTCCCATATAGTATGGACTCCGCCCGGTACGAGATCGAGCTTTGGGCGTATCCCGGTCGAGATCTGGCGGCGCAACTCGGCCCGCGCGGCAAGGACGCCGTAGCGCGTGGCGCTCTCGTTTCAAGGCCGGATCTGGTGCACGGCGAATTCAGCGATTTCGTCGGGGTCCCGTTCGACGATGCCCGCGCGGCAGCAGCCCGGTCCGCAGGACAAGGCGTGGATATGATGGCTCGTGCGCCCAACCACACCATGCATCCGGTTCGCACGCTGCGGCTCGAACTCGCTTGGACCGACGCCGGCGCGACGAAATGGGACAACGCGAACGGCAGCAACTACGTCTACGAATTCTCGATGGCGATGCGCGGGTGGGGCAGCTATTTCGCCATCGGCGACAGCCAGAATCCCCACGGCGGCGTCGGCGGCCTGGAATACCGCAATCTCTATTCGAACTATTTCGGCCACGAGGGCCAACGGCGCCGAGAATTAGGGGCGCAGTGGACGCCGGAGCTAGGCCGTGTCTTGAGGAACTGGCAGTTCGATGCCGACCACAACAAGCCTTCCGAAAAGAGCCGAGAGGATTTCTTCGCCGTTGACTATATGGATCTCCACATCCTCAAGCGCGCCGCGATCATCGGAATGCATCGGCATCGCGACAACCAGGAGGTCTTCTTGCTCATGGAAGGCCGGGGTCTGATGGTGATGGGCGACTGGGAGAAATTTCCTTCGCGCGACCGCGCGGTCGAGCTGCGGATCATGAAGCCGGGCGATTTATCTCTGGTGAAGCCGGGCCAATTCCATGCTCTCGTCAATCTTCTCGACGAAAACCTGCTGCTATTTATGTTTGGTGGTTACGACTGAGAAGCGGCAAGCCCCCCGGACCGGCAGCATGCATGGCAAGCCTGTCGGTCGAACGCATCGGTTACGTGTCAGCAACGGGAAACGATATGAGTTCAGGCGATTTGATGACCGAGGAACGAGTGGCGACACTGATCTCGGGCGGCACCGGCGCTTGGACGGACGGCACCACCATCCAGATGAACTGGACCTTTCACTTTCTGGGCTCGCGAGCAGGCCACTACAACGCCGCTCCCGTGAAGATCGTGGTTCGTCCGTCCGATCCCTCGGCGGTAACCGGCGCAACTCTGCGCATCGTAGAACGATATCGATATTCGGGAGCGATCGCCAAACAAGCGGATTTCCGGCTACGCCAAAACGGAACGAGCTTCGAGACCGAGTTCGAATGGGATTCGACAGTGAACAATCCGGATCAGGAAATATCGGTTCAATTGGAAACCACGTCGCCCGACGGGCCGATCATGCTGCTCGCGGATCCCATTGCCCGGCGACGTGACTTCCTGATCTCGTTTTCGAACGTCAGCCCTTCCGCGGCAACGCGATCGTCCTGATCGAGTTCAGGTTCCTCGAGCCACAGCGTATAGCGAACGTCTTCATTCATGTCGGCATCCCTCATCAGTCGTAGATCACTGCGCCAACACGCCTGAACAAGCCGCATGCGAGCAACCGATCCAACTCGATCGCCCCTGTCAGGTATCACATCGGTCTTGCGCGCAAATCGGGTACGCCTCCGACAAGAACCGTCTTGCGTGACGGGTGGTAATTCGCGAAGCGTGTGACCTTAAGTCTAGCTTTAAGGTCATCAGGCGATGCGGGTCGAGGTTTTGGGCGGGCTCGAGCGGCGGCGGCGTTGGTCGCAGGACGACAAGGCACGGATTGTCGAGGAGACGCTGGCACCGGGCGCGAAGGTAACTGAGGTTGCGCGGCGCAACGGAGTAGCGGCCAGCCTGGTGTTTACCTGGCGTCGACAAGCACGGACATCGGAACAAGTTGCGCCATCTTTTACGCCGGTGCAGATCGCCGCCGTAGCGGCCTCGGCTGAAGAAACTCCGAAGCTTTTGCCTACGGTTGATGGCCGAGTTCGTTCGGCGGCAGCCGCGCGTACTGGATTGATAGAGATCGATCTCGGCAACCGACGGTGCATCCGGGTGGATGCGCACGTCGATCCGGAGGCGTTGGCGCGGGTCCTCGATGTGCTTGGACGCCGATGATTTCTGTACCAGGGAATGTGCGAGTGTGGCTGGCTACAGGCTACACGGATATGCGCAGAGGCTTTCCATCGCTGGCCCTCCAAGTGCAGGAGGTGCTGCACAAAGAACCGCTTAGCGGTCATTTGTTTGTCTTCCGCGGTCGCCGCAGCGATCTTGTGAAGGTGATCTGGCACGATGGTCAGGGAGCCTGCTTGTTCACAAAAAAACTCGAGAGAGGAAAGTTTATCTGGCCATCGGTTGCCGGTGAAGCGGTAACGATCTCGCTGGCGCAGTTGAGCTACCTGCTGTCCGGGATCGATTGGCGCAATCCGCAAGAAACCCAGCGTCCGACGCGGGTCGGATAATCGTTTTGGGTTTGAATCTGATGCTCGATCTGATTCAATGGCTTCATGACATCGAAGCCGGACGATCTTCCGTCGGATCTCGCAAGCGCCTACCTTGCGCTGCTGGCCGAGCGCGAGGCGTTGCAGGCTGAACGCGATGTAGCAGTCGCGGATGCCGCCAACGCGCGGGCGGAGCTGTCGGACAGCGAGGTGCTGATCGCTCATCTTGAGCTACGGATCGAGAAGCTCAAACGCGAACTGCACGGGCAGCGCTCCGAGCGCACGGCGCGGCTACTCGAGCAGTTGGAATTGGAGCTCGAAGAACTCGCCACCACGGCGACCGAGAATGAGCTGGCTGCGCAGGCTGCCGCGGCAAAAACCCAGAGCGTGAGCGCCTTCACGCGCAAGCGGCCGGTGCGCAAGCCGTGGCCGGACGACATCGAACGTGAGCGCGTCGTCATCGAGGCTCCAACGACCTGCGCCTGCTGCGGTGGATCGCGGCTGGCGAAGGTCGGCGAGGATGTGACCAAGACGCTGGAGGAGATTCCGCGTCGCTTTAAGGTCATCGAGACGGTACGCGAGAAGTTCACCTGCCGCGATTGCGAGAAGATCAGCCAGCCGCCGGCACCGTTCCATGCGACGCCGCGCGGCTTCATCGGCCCACAATTGCTGGCGACGATTCTGTTCGACAAGTTCGGCATGCATATCCCGCTCAACCGCCAGAGCGTGCGCTTCAAGGCCGAGAGGATCGATCTGCCGCTGTCGACGCTGGCCGACCAGGTCGGCCACGGAACCTTCGCCGTCATGCCGCTGTTCCAGCTGATCGAGCGTCATGTGCTCGCAGCCGAGCGCCTTCATGGCGACGACACCACCATCCGCATCCTGGCGAAGGGCAAATGCACGACCGGCCGGATCTGGACGTATGTGCGGGATGACCGGCCGTTCGCCGGGCCTGCGCCGCCGGCGGCGGTCTATTATGCCTCGGGCAACCGACGGGGCGAAAATCCTCAGAGGCATCTGGCCGCCTTCGCCGGCATTCTGCAGGCGGATTGCTATGGCGGCTTCGAGCCGTTGTTCGACCCAAAAAGGAAAGCAATGCCGATCACGCCGGCATTTTGCCTGGCCCATGCGCGGCGGGGATTCTTCGAGCTGGCTGACATCGAGAAAGCCGCCCGGGAAGGCAAGGGCAAACCGGTCTCCCCGATCGCGCTGGAGGCGGTAAGACGTCTGGATGCGTTGTTCGAGATCGAGCGCGCCATCAACGGCCGCAGTGCCGACGAGCGGCGTGCCGTGCGCCAGGAGCGGAGCAAGCCGCTGCTCGACGACATGCACGACTGGCTGCTCCGCGAGCGAGAAAGCCTCTCGCGCTCCGCCGAGGTCCTGAAGCCCATGAACTACATGCTTAAGCGCTGGGACGACTTCGTCCGCTTCCTCGACGATGGCAGGATTTGCTTGACCAACAATTGCGCTGAGCGTCCATTGAGAGGCATTGCATTGGGAAGGCGCAACTGGACCTTCGCTGGCAGCCAGCGTGGCGCCGATCGTGCAGCTATCATGCTGACGATGATCACGACCTGTCGCCTCAACGACGTCGATCCCAAGGCTTGGCTCGCCGACGTCCTCGCCCGGATCGCTGATCTTCCCACCTCGCGTCTGCGCGAACTGCTGCCCTGGGAACGGAACCTCCTGCACCAAGCCGGCAAGTCCGCCGATCAGCAAGCCGCCTGACCTTCACGCAACGCCATCGTAGAACTCGCCGTGCTCGCGCGCACGCGTCAATCAGGCGGCCTTCGTCGTATGCGTACCAAATCGGCGGTATCGAGATCGATGCACGGTGGCCTTCGCGCGGGCATCCGCAGCGACGCGGAGCCCCTTCGACCGATGCAGACGATAGGAGCAACCAGGCATTTTGGCGCCGCGGATGTCGCTTCAGATCCATGGACCAGCGGGTTTGATCTATGCCAGGCTTAATATCGCAGTCGACAAATTCGCGAAATGGATTCTTGGAACGTTTGCGCATCTAGTCGCAATACTCCTTCCGATCTTGACAATAAGGCTGTATCGCCCCCGCGAAGACGCATCGACAGCGGACTCTCGTTTCTCGCTACAATGCAGGGAAAGCTATGGTAGGCGGATGTTCGCTCGCAGGTCACAATTACATCCGTGTCGGCCGTAATTGATTCGAGGACGTCCTCCAATCTGTGCCGGCCGTCAGAGGCCATGATCAACATCGTTCCATCGCGTCGCAAAAGCGACAGAGCCGCGAAGATCGACACTGCAGAAAGCTCCATCATGTCGCTATTTCGATGTGGATGAAAGTTATAAAAGATCGCGCCATGGTTTTCGTAGATGAAATGATAGCTCTCTTTTGGAAGGCTGACCTCTCGCGGAAACTGTCCTATGTATTGTTTCTGCACGAATGGGGTGCGACAAGAACTATAAAAACGTAGAAAGCACTTCTCGCGCGAATTTGGTTCCGCCAAGTGATCGTACACATCATCCCAACGGAATCTCAAATAGGGGTTGAGAGGCGTCAGGGAGATGGTATCGATTCTTGCACGATGTAGAAGGCGATCAACGGTTGCACACGCGACGCCGGCCCCTGGTCCCAACTCCAGAAATCGGACATCTGCGTTGTTCCTGTACAGAGTAAGGATTTGTCTAGCGATGAATGAAAGTGGCCGTGTGTTTGTATACTTCAGTAGAAGTGGCGTCCCATCGTCACGACAAATGTGACCGTAGTCATCTGAATCGACGAACCAACTGGCGGCCTTTTTGTACGCATAATGGATGAGCCCATTCTGCTCGGCTTGTTGAATGCCCTGCATGTACCAATTGCTTTGATCCGGTCCGGACGACATCTCCTTGTTCCTACAAGCTCCGCAGAGCGCGCTCATCCGGACACCAGCGCTCAAAGTGTCTCAACAACCGTTTCCCGGCAGTGTCGGCGCGCGCGAAGGGCCGTGCCGTTACACAATCGGCTTGGCACCCGGAGCCTGACTTTGCCACCAATCTAGGAAGTCCGCCACCATTTGCGGAGTCCAGCGTGGCTCGCCGATTGGCATGCGTCCGCTGTCGACGGAGGCATGAACCTGCGTGGCGTAATAGAGAACACTTGTCTCGTCGTGCAAATCGAGGACCTTCGGCCAATTAACCGATACGCGCTTCATGTGATCGACGTCCATATCGGTGAAGTAAGCCTTGATCGTCTCCCAAGTCACCGCCATCGGATACTCCTGTCTTCGCTCATTGACTCAAACCGCATGTGATCGTCCCCACGGCAACCGACCAGGGGCATGGCCTATTTGGGCAACCGAACCGACTGGCTTTCTCCTGTTTTGCCGTCGACGGACATTCGGCAGATGTAGAGATCGCCGCCCAGAGGCCTTCCCTTATCGTCAGAGCCGTCCCATGTGACGGTGTGCCTTCCAGCGCGCTGGCTTTCACCGTCGACAAGTGTGCGCACGTGAAAGGCGAAGTGATTCCAAATCCCCACGAACACGCTTTTGGTGTCTTGCGGGAGCACATAGGTGATTTCGACGGAACGGCTGCTGAAATTGGAGGTGTGGGACAGCGCCAGACCCGGTGATTGCGGGGTGGAGATCCCCGCGGCGGCCACCACGGCGTCGAGTGCGGCGAGGTCCGCGCGCTTGTAAACCTTTGCTCCGCTGCAATACCCCGTCGAAGCGGGGCTGCCTAGCAGCCGGTACCGGTTGATCTTAATTCTCGGATCGCTATTCGAATTGCCCGGCACGTTGTTTTGTGCGGTCCAGGACTTGCCGCCGTCTACGGACAGGCTGTTGAAGAGGCCCTCGAAATTGTCGGCCCATCCGCCGACCCAGCCGGATTGCGCATCAATGAAACCGACGCCCTCGAGGTCCATGTTGATGGACTGACCGGCGCTGTCGACGACCGGCAACCGCACCCAGGTCTCTCCTCCATCCGTCGTCTTGAGAATTGCTGCCGTAGAGAAGTTCTCGAGTGATACAAACCCCGTCATGGCGTCCACAAATTGAATCTTCCAGCCCCACTCGCCACAATCAAAACCGGCAACGCCTGCGGCCTTGTTGACCCATGTGGCGCCTCCGTCGGCCGTCATTAGAACCACCGGCTTTAGCTGCGAATATTGCGGATGCGTTTCGTAGCCAGGCTTGACAGCGGGGCACGAAGATTCCTTTTTCCCGCCGACGATCCATCCGGTGTTCTCATCGGAAAAATACACGTCGATCAAGTTGTCGGCATGCTGGCTGAGATCCGTGTGCGTCCAGGTCCCGCCGCCATCCGTGGTCTTGACAAGCCCCGGGCCCGGCAGGTTCGGATCGTTAGTTCCGGCTCCGTAGACGACCTTCTCGTTGACGACTGACATGCCGCAAATGCCAGCAGGTGAGCTGTCGGGCATGTTCGAAATATTGTCCCAGGTTGCTCCGCCATCGACGGTTCTATGCAGCAGAATTTTCAAGAAGTCTTTGTTACCGGCGTCGAACGTCGTAACTGCGCCGACCCAGCCGACTTGCTCGTTTGCCCAACCCGTACAACGCAGATACGGAAAGCCGTTGGTATTCGGATCGATGAATTTCCGAGGGGTCCAGGTATGGCCGCCGTCCAAGGTTTGGCTGACTTGCCCGTTGCTATTCACGAGCCAGCCTTTCTTCTCGTTGAAGAACCAAATGTCGTCGGTCCGGGAATTGGCCACCGGCGAGTTCGTCGCCACCCACTTCCAATCCTTTGCCGTACTCATGGGCTGTTCCCTTTCACAGCTCGTCCGGTCGTTTTAGTTACTCAGCGAAACAGCGGCTGCATCGCAGCCCAGATGTGGCTGAGGCCGCCGCGAAAGCCATCTGGATTAGCCTGCGTACCGAGCATGCCGCTGCCGTCGGTATCGGTATGACATCCGAAGCAGCTGCCGAATTGGAGGAAGGTTTCCATCGTCGAGTTAGCCAGTTGCGGCGTGCCGACCACCGAACCTTTGCTTGGCAGGCCGCCGTTCGCAACCCAAGTCGTGCCGACCTGGAGGTAGTTCCGGCGCACGTCGCCCGCGGCCAGCAGCCCCATGACGTTGTGGTTGAGCGAAACGATGTCGGTGTTGTTGGCGGTAAAATTGGGATCGTTCGCGGCAGTGCCCCAGGGCGCGATCCGAACAATGTCGCTTGGACCGATCGTTTGGCCGGGGACCACACCGAGGGTGGTGCCGTTCGGAATTATTCGCTGGTTGTTCGGATTGGCAGCCGCTGCGCCGGTCGACGACAACACCCAGCCGCTAGGTCCATCTGCCGGCTGTGTGCCTACTGTGCCCGACGTCGTGGTGAACGTATATTGCGGATTGGGAGCGTTGTTGATGTGCTCGAACGTGGCCCACAGCATTTCCGGATGGCCGAGCGTGCTGCCCACGATGTGGATGCCGAGCAGCGCCAGTTTGGTCGGTTTTGTTCCTGACTGCATCGATTTGGTGTTGTTGGGCTGCGTCAATGGTGGATCGTAGGTCGGAATCGTCGCGTCAATGGTGATGTAGTCGCCCGGGTTTGCAAGGCCGGTCGCGTCGATCCATGACGACTTGATCTCCACGGCCATCGCGACGCTATCTGGGAAGGCGGACTGCTTGAACGGCGCCGGCGCCTGTTGCGCGACGGTGTTGATCTGGCCGAGAGTGGCGCCCGTGGTCGGGAATGTCGACGGAATGGGATTGGTGATCTTATTGTCGTTCATTCCCGTGTTGAAGTAAGCCCATACATCGTTCACCTGGAGCAGATAGAAGACCAGCGATCCGTTCTGCGCCATCAACGCGCCACCGCCCGCTTGGCTCTCTTCGGTCTCGATCACCGCGCCCGACGACGTCACCAGACGAGGACGCCCGTTCACCAGCACGGTATCCGGCCGCAAGCCCAGAGGTGTGCCCCGGTCGCTGAACAAGATGGGCGCGCCTCCCGGCGTCCCCTGGAATTCGATCTGTTTGTTCGACCGGTCGAACAAGACCGGCTTGCCGTCTGGAGACGCCTGAATCCGCTCTATCTCGACCGACTGGCCCGCCTTGTCGCGCGCCAGCAGCTTGCCGTTCGCGCCGACAGCCAGATGAATGACGTCGTGCACTTTTCCTTTGCTATCGAACACGACTTCCTGTCCTCTGCTTCCGCGCTGCGAGATGGAGGACAGGAACGGCAAGGAGCGCCCTGGCGCGGCGGGAATAAGATTGCGCTGACCGTTCGAATCGAGCGGCGAGACGGCAAAGAAGATGGAGGATTCGAATACGTGGGAGCCGCTGCCCAGTCGCGATGGCACCGGCGAACCCACCCAGAGAAACATCTGTTCGGCCCACTTATAGAACGAACACAGCGAATTCGGTGCGAACGAGAAACTGTTCGCCGGCCGAACGCCGCCGTTATTCGAGACGCTGCCGGCTTCGAATATCGCGCTGAATTCCTGCGACGTGAAGGAGCAGGTCGACATGACGTTCGTGGGCAGGGTAGTGCCAGCGTTCGCGCCTTGACCCACGGATGTCAGCGCCAGCACCGTAAGGAAGCAACGTGCGCTCTTCTGTAACCCAACGCAGATCTTGATATTCAAGACATCCTCCTTGGGGTGATTGCATGGCACATGCAATCACTAGTTGATCACAACAATGCATCGCACACAATCCCGGCCTGCAACTTTAAGGGAAAATCATTCCTGAAATCTGGGTCGGAGCTGCGAGGCCAGCTAGTCTAGTGAGCCGCGGGATGGCGGGCAAAAAGATGCCGACCAGCAAAGTGTCGGCAACACCACACGGAACCTCGGCTTTGGCGAACACGCGATCTCGAGCAGCGTAGACCATGGCGTAGAGACGACCTGAACGCTTGACGACCCGCCCGGCAACCAAGACGGTGTCCACGTTGCTTACGTCCGTGCCGGACACTACGGCCCCCGTCAAATCGTTGACCGGTGGCACGTTCACAGCGTCGGCTCGGAGCAATACGATGTCAGCTTGCTTACCCGGCGAAAGCGTCCCGACCTTGTGGATCAACCCGTTCGCCTCAGCGCCCCGACGTAGCTATTCGCATCAGATCCCTGACACTAATTCAGTCCCGGCAGGTTCGCGTCACCGCGATTTCGAAGTTGCCGGCTGCGGGATACACAACGGCCAGTGCGTAGCCGATCGCGACCGCCGCATCGATCGCATGACCGCCGTTCTTCAAAACATCGGCTCCCACCGCCGAAGCCAAATGCTGCGCCGTTACGACCATGCCATGCTCTCCCGCGGGAGGAGCCACGGAAGCTGAACGCACCCCATTGCCGTAAAGGAAGAACGCGGAGATCAGGACGTAGGTGACGAGAGATCTCTTGATCATGATTTTCTGCCCGGGTCCGGCTGCATCCGATGCAGCTCGCTCTTTCAACGGTAATACCGCCGGCGAGCCTCATTCATGGGAGGCGAATTGAAAGGTCCGCTCGTCGCGCTCGATGGGACCACATCCGAGGCCGCTCAGGAACATTCCCCCACGGGGCTCGCCCCCGAACCGGAGATCGGCCGCGACCGTAGGCTCCCGCGACAATCCGACCGGCAACTGCAGACGTTCACTCGCCCGTGCTCACTCGGAGGACAGTCTGCGACATCCGCCAATCGGTCGATCTCCCAACTGCCTTTGCGCTCTGATTAGTATATGTAAGTGATAGCGAAGCCGGAGCGTAGCCGAATGCGGGCATTTTCCCCTTACGAAGAAATGCCGTTGATCGTCGTATTGCTGATGATCTTGGCTGCCGGTCTCGGTTGGCTAGGTCGTTTACTGGGACTTTCCGTTCCCGCCAGCATACTCGTAGCTTTCGGCGTCAGTCTCGTCGCGTGCCATTGCTGGTTCTTTTTCTTTCGCAAGCAGCACGGCCCCGACGTGCCGAGGTATATCGACTACGTCTATCTTTTCGTCGGCGCGGTAGGTCTCTTCGCCAGTTCGATCGAATACACCAACAGTCGCCTGGACAAGACCCAAAGAGATGCAGTTTCCCACGTCGTGTCAGCGCTCACGGCCGCACGAGAAATCTACGGTGCGACATATTCGCACAATTGCACCGATGACAAGAACGTCTCCATCCGGGCGCTCCTGATACCGTTCGACAAGGACAAATGTCGGTATTTGAAGGAGTGGTTGGACACTTACGACATCGACGGACCGCTCGATAGCGATGCTTCGTACGGGCTTCTGGCCCAAAGAATCGTCACGGTGAGGCAGCTAGATCACCTGGTGCCGGGAGCCGGTTACGATCACTTTGAAGAACAATTTCAGAAATACATGCCTGCCACCGTCAAGACCGGCGTCGATTTCGTCTGGCTGTCACCTGCAATAATGGATGCGATGCGGTACATTGGCTTCATGCTTTTGTCGACCGCGATCGCCCTGCGAATAACTAAGGTGACTGTCGAAGTCGGTGGATGGTATCGCGGGAAGATCGAGAAGCGGCAAGAAATCGAGCAAGTGCCGGAGCAGCTCGGGTGAAAACCGTTGTGCCCGCGCGGTGTCGCTACGGACGATCATCGTGATCGACCTGTCACGCCGTATCTCCCGGTTCGCGGATTTCGGCTGGCACTTACCATGAGGTCACTATCTCAGGTTGTGAAGACACAGCCATTGTTCGCCGACGACCAGCTCTGGTGAAGACCTCAAGCCGACGCACCGGCCCCATGATAGCAGTACGCACTGTGTTCATTCTAAGCCCAACGGTCGAAACCAGACCGTAGACCCACAGTCCGGTAGGTGGCCGCTGAACAGCGCTTACGAATGAATCCGCACAAGTCAAAGCGGTCCCCACGTGCCAAAACGACGATCGCACCCACGGCTCTTAAAAAATTGGCCCCAACGCCGGACGGGGCTTTTTCAACACAATCCCCCAACAGCGGGGGTGACCGTGGCTTCGGATCGCGCAGGCACAAGAGCCGGCGAAGGATCGCTGTGGCTATGCGGTGATCTGTCGGGGGTTCGAGTCAATAGACCGATACATCGCTAAACCCACTATTTCGGAGGCCCTGTTTTCTTATCGGCGCACAGCGTATCTGGCCTAGCGGCGCTTTGATAGCCCGCAGCAAAGGCAACGCACTTATCCGCCAAGCGGACCGATTGCTTTGCGAGAGCTGGAACGAACGGATGTGGGCGGACGGTGAGCCCATCGACCCATCGCCGAGCGTCGATCAAGCGGTCAACGGCGGCTACACTTGGCTTGAGATCGAATGCTCCCGCTGCAAGACACGCCGGGATGTCGATCTGGCCGCCCTTCCTCACCCGCCGACCACCTTCGTGCACGACCTGGCCAGCCGTCTCCGGTGCAGCAAATGTGCTAAGGCTGGTCGGCGTCCTGCGGCGACCCTTCTCCAATTAACACAGCGGCCCCACTCCGCTCCGGAGACGTGACCTTGTGCGATCTCTATTCGATGACGAAAAACGTCGACGCGACGCGAGCCGCCCACTCCTAGCGTTTGCCGGCCTCTGGACCAACTGGACGTCTGTCCGGAAGGCCATGGAAGGCGAGATCACGGCCGACCTCTTCGGTTTTCTGACTTGCGATCCAAACGCCGAGGTCAAACGCGTCCAGCCCTTGCGAGAAGATGTCGAGGTCCGGTACGCGCGCGGCGAGCCGCTTGGTGCGCTCAGCCCAATCCCGTCCGCTCGTCGCAAGAATGGCCATGTCGCGCTTGAGGTCCGCCATAACGGCGAAACCGTCCGGATAACTCACCAGGATCTTGAGCACCGTGACCTGGAAGTTCACGCCCCCTTCCCTCCCCGCTATCGCCACATGGTCGGCGCGTCGTGGAGAGCCTCGCGGCCGATCTGCTTGAGCCGGTCCGGCGAAGTGTCACCTTTCCGCGGCGGCTTCCAGTATCCTGGACGCCACGTGGGCGCGTGTGCCAGATTCGGAGCGCGAAACGTCTTCGCAGACCTCGTCGAGGACAGCGCGCAACAGCGCGGTCGTTGCCCGATCGAACATGGCAGACCCCCCAAAAGGAAAAGCAGCCGTTTTGCAATGGTAAAGGCGCCGAATTCAACATTGTTAAAGCGGCGTAAAATCCAGGCTAAACTAGTCTACATTCGGACTGGCTCTTCGCAAGACTTGGAATTTGCCGCGCCGCAGCACTCGCACGACGATCAGCCATGGCGCCGAGGGATGCGAGGTCCTCTCGTAGCCGGCAAAGAGTGCCAGCTCGGTTTCCGTTGGGAGCACCGGGTTAGGCTGCGTCCAGATCCCGGACCATGGAGTGACGCACCGGCCTGCGGCGTAGCCGACCGGCTTCGTTGGCGTGACACCTCGCGCACCTGAACCGGACTTGCGGCTGCGGAGACGACCCCGCTGCAGTCTCGCAGCAATCGGCCAAGCGCCGCCGCGTGGGCATTTCTCCCAGCGAGTCTCGGTCTCGATCATGCAAGCGTCTCCACGGTCCCGCTCGCCAACCAGCTCAATTCCCGGCTGTTCCAAGCTCGGCAATAGCCCTTCCGGAACTGCTTGCCGCTGCGGCCCGTTGGGATTTCGAAAAGGCGTGCGGAAGACATGGTGACCAAGATCGGTAAGCAAGATATCGCAAAGCTGCTGCGGGAGTACGCGCAGCGGAGCGCGCTGCGCGGCGGCAATCCCTACCGCGCGAAAGCCTATTCCCGCGCCGCTTCCCGCGCCGCCGACAGCCTGACGGCACTGGCCGTCCCGATCGAACGTCTGATTGAAGAGGACCGGTTGACGGAGATACCTGGCGTGGGTGATGCCATCGCCGACATCATCATCAAGCTTCACCGCACAGGCACTCACCCCAGCCTGGAGAAGCTCCGGCAGGAGATCCCCGCCGGTGTGCTGGAGCTCCTGAGCGTGCCCGGGCTTCGGCCCGACAAGGTGCTGCGGCTCTACAAGGACTTGGGCGTCACCTCCCTCGCCGAACTGGAGCAGGCAGCGAAGGAGGACCGGATCAAGAAGGCCAAGGGGCTCGGGTCGGCGCTGCAGACCAAGATCCTGCAAAATCTCGCGATCGCCAAAAGCGGCGAAGGTCGTCTGCACCTGCATCGCGCTGCCGCCCTGCTCAAGCACGCGAAGGACTCGCTGCAGAACGCCCGGCCCGAGCTCAAACGGCTCACCATCGCCGGCGACTTCAGGCGGGGCTGCGAGCTCGTCGCTGATCTGGCCATTGTCGCCGAAGCACCAGGGAGCGGCAGCGAGCCAAACGTGGTCGACTCCGGCGGACTGCAGGTTCACCTCACCGATCGCAAGCACTTTGGCGCCGCCCTGCTGCAGGCAACAGGATCGGCGGCCCACCTGGAGCAGCTTCAGGCGCTCGCCGAAAAGAAGTAAATGCGCCTTGAACAAGACGGACTGCAGAAGGGGCGCAGCGTGATCGCACGCACCGAAGAAGACATCTACCGCGCGCTCGGGTTGCCATTCATCGAGCCCGAACTGCGCGAGGGCCACGGCGAGATCGAGCGGGCGCTGAAGGGGAAGCTGCCAAGGCTCGTCACTGACCAGGACCTGCGCGGGATCGTGCACTGCCACACAGACGCCTCGGACGGAACCGAGAGCCTCGAGACCATGGCGAATGCGACGCTGAAGCGCGGCTTCGAATATTTCGGCGTTGCCGACCATTCCAAGTCTGCGCACTACGCCGGAGGCCTCTCGCTTGAGCAGATCAAGGAGCAGCACCAGGAAGCCGACCGGCTCAACAAGAAGTCTGGCAAGGACTTCCGCATCCTGAAAGGCGTAGAATCTGACATCCTGGCAGACGGAGCGCTCGACTATCCTGACGACGTGCTGGAAAGCTTCGACTTTGTGGTCGCCAGTATCCACGGACGCTTCAAGCTGGACAGAAAGGCCCAGACCGAACGGCTGCTCCGCGCGATTGCCAACCCCTACACCACCATCGTTGGCCATATGACTGGCCGCCAGCTCCAGCGCCGGCCGGGGTACGAGATTGACGTCGAAAAGGTCCTTCGCTCCTGCGCCAAGCACGACGTCGCGGTCGAGATCAACGCCCATCCGTGGCGACTCGATCTGGACTGGCGCTGGCATCAGCGGGCGCTCGAATGCGGCTGCATGTTGAGCATCAATCCGGACGCGCACTCGGTCGCGGAGCTTGATCACATGCATTGGGGTGTCGAGATGGCGCGAAAAGGCGGCGTGCCAGCGGACCGAGTGCTGAATGCCATGCCGCTGGCGGACATCGCGCGATACCTTCGCCAGCGGCGGCGCTCCTTTGCACGTGCAGCCTGACGGACGATGAGGGCCTCGTTCTCCAAGGCATCGTTCTGGCGGTGTCGGCAGATCGCGGGCATCGTTTCAGCAAGATGCCGCAACGCGACATCCTGTTGGTGGAAGGCCATGGCGTCGAAGGAGACGCGCACGCTGGCCGTTTCGTTCGGCACAGATACCTCGCCCGAAGGCAGCCTCGCCTGCCCAATCTGCGCCAGGCACACCTGATACCGTCCGAGCTGTTCGGCACGCTCCGGAGCTGCGGCTACGAAATCGCTCCGGGACAACTCGGCGAGAACATCACGACCGCCGACCTGGATCTTGAGAGTCTGCCGGTGGGGACGCGAATCCTGCTCGGACCGACCGCCTCGGTGGAACTGAGCGGACTTCGAACTCCCTTCGCGCTGATTGATCGCTTCTGGCAAAAGAGCGCGGCAAGGCACGCGCGATGGCAAACATCCTGGCTGCCCGATCGGCGGAGATGCGGGCCAAAAGCGAGGCGATGATCCAGGAGGCCGAGAGGCTGCTTTGCGAAAGCTGGAACGAGCGGATGTGGAGTGACGGCGAACCGATCGATCCGTCGCCGACCATCGATCAGGCCGTGAACGGAGGCTTCCCATGGCTGGAGATCAGGTGCGCGCGCTGCAAGACGCCGAGCGACATTGACCTCGCGGCGATGAAGCACCCGCCGACCACCTTCGTGCACGATCTCGCCAGCCGGCTGCGCTGTCGCAAATGCGCCAAGGCGAGCCGGCGTCCATCCGCGACTCTGCTACAGTTGACGTGGCAGCCGCGCCAACCTCGAACCGAATCCTGACCGATGTGCGATCTCTATTCAATCACGACCCATCAGGCCGCTATCAGCGCGCTATTTCGCGTTGTGAACCGATATGTCGGCAACCTGGCGCCGATCCGGCGTGTTTCCGGATTACAAGGCGCCAATCGTGCGCAACGGCGCCGAAGGCCGCGAGCTTGCTATCGCGCGGTGGGGAATGCCGTCATCCCAGCAGGCCCTGATGGAGGCGACCAAAAAACGGGCAAAGAAACTCGAGGCCAAGGGGCAACCCGTCGATTTCAAGCAGTTGCTCCGGATGGAGCCGGACGGCGGGACCACGAACATCCGCAATGTCAAGAGCAAACACTGGACGCGATGGCTGCGAGCCGAGAACCGCTGCACAAGTAGGGCGGGTCGGTGAGAGTGAACTCCACCAAGGCGGACTTCATCTGGCGCATCACCTCAACACAGTCGCCATGGACGACCGTGTTGAGCGGCTGATTGATGGCGGTGCTCATGAGCGCACCTCCAGGCCGAGAAGTTCGGCCTCCCAATCGATGCCGTGAGCGGAACTGGAATCGAACTCGGCCGGACCGTTCAGTTCATACATGGCGACTGCCTTGGCAATCGCGGCTTCCTAGCTTTCGGCAAGCACGATGGTCTCGTGCAGCTCGTAATCGATGAAGCCGACGCGGTAGCGCCGCGAAGCGGCGGGGCTCATCGCCCCGCCTCCGCGTCGGCCTTGGGCTCGCGAATGACCAGGCGGCCATTCAGGGGCAGGCAGCTGAGCTGGATGTTGAAGCCCTTGCCGTCCTGATGCTCCCAGGCTGCGCCGATCTTGGTCCAGAAGGCGTTGTCACCTTCTCCCTCGATCACATAGACCGCATGCGGCGCCGGTTTCTTTTCGTTGCGTTTCATCTTCGGTACTCCCGTTTGGTTTTACCGGCTGCGCCAATCGCGGCCGGACGGGAATTCCTTGAGGAACGAAGGATGAGCGGCAGGGCAAGGAGGCTCCGACCGAGGGACCCTCCGGGATACGGTTGGATGCCTTGCGCTGACGCGCTTCGGTCCCAAATTCCCCGTCCTACTGGCCGCGCAATGGATGCAGCTCCTCACGGGAGTAGGGCTGAGACGCAATAGAACCGCGCTGAATTGGTTTTCGAGGGTCGGGGTAGGAGACACACCCTGGCCTAGCTGACTAAGCTCCGTGGAAATGGCCAAATGGGCTGATACAATCTCAATGATTCTGAATGCGATACCTTGAGACTGGTGGTGATCCCGCTCGTTCGTCAAGGGGAGGTGGCTAAGCTCCGATAAGCCAATATTTCAGGTCGCCTTGCGACTGAGCTTGCAGACCGAAGCGTTTGCTCGGGGGTGCTCCGTGTTTTATCAGCATGTGAATGTCGGTAAGGACGCCCCTGGATTCAGCGACGTATCCGTGCCCAAGAACCGTCACGTCGGCATTCGTCACGACAACCGTATCGATGCCGCGAAGAACAGTTACCGGAGGGGTAAGCCCGACCCGGTCATATCCGTGTAGCCAATTCGAGAGCCCAACCGCTCGATCTTTGGCTGAGGCGTAAAGAGTCGTCCGCCGGGAGATCTTCCCGTAGGCCTCGTAGAGCTGCTTGAACGTGTCTGCATCAACATCGGGAGCAGCTAGAATGATCTGGTCAAATGCTTTCCCGGTCCGGCGGGCTGCCGCTGTAGCGATTCTATTCACAGCTCTGAGGACACCGCGATTGCCCATGCTGTGCGCAATGATATGGATTTTCGAGGCGCCAGATCGCTGCGCAAAATCTGTTAAGAATTGCGCGATGTATTGTTCGCTGGCTTCGATGGTCGCTTCGTCGTTGGAATATAGGCTGGTCTTGCCGCGTGATGGCCAGCTATAGAACGCCATGCACCCCCGCACTGAAAGATCGGTGCCAAGCTGCGCTGCCCGAATTGCGGCATCTTCAAAAGAGACGTTATAGCCATGAATGAAGATGACCGCCTCGCGGTCGGAAATCCGCAATCGTTGTAGTTGCAACGTAACGTCCGCCCAGAATTCTGCTTCTGCCAGCGCCTTGATATCCGAGAGCTTCAGCCGGTCATCAGCGCCCTTTATCAGGCGCTTCCACCAACTTGAGCCAGTCGAGCCTATCATGTGCGATTCAGGCACGAAGACTTTACATACTCCCAGATGCATCCGTGAATCCCGGCTGCCGGAAAAGCCCTTTCCATAGTCGCTGGCATCATTGGGCTTCCGGTTCGTGCCGAACCAGACGCTGTAGGTGAGATCTTTGCGAGTTATAGCGTCACCAGCTGTTGCTTCCTCCGGAAGCGGGGGCGGGCTCGCGGGAGCCGGGCTAGACGTGGCGCCAGAGTCGGACGACTCCGGCATTTGATACGGTTCGCCCGGATCAACGGAAGCCTGGTCTTGGGAGTCGCCTCGGTCATAAACTCGGGGGCGCGCAGGTTTTGTGGCCTTCCTAGGCACTCTGGTTGCGCTCTTGGGGGCCGCCTTCTTGACGGCTTTCTTGGCCGCCTTTTTGGCTTTTTTCGATGCTCGAGCCTTCCCTTTTGGGAGGCTTCCGATACGAGTACGTTGCGGCTGGCTCTGATACAGATCCAGAGCCATCGCGGCCAGGGTGGTAGGCGCCCGCTGATGCAATTGCATCTTACCACTCTGGATCCAAGGCAAGTGCCTCACTTCCTCAATCAAGAGGCGGGTCTGCTCTTTGGATAGATAGCGGCTCAGCGGAAGATTAGGATCGATGTTCTCAAAGCGGCCGCGTCGGCGCAGGTGCGCAATGAGACGCTTTAAAATTTCTTCAAAGGACAGCATCAGCCCCCCGACCGACGTCTTAATTGATCAAACTATAAAGGCCCGAGAGTGGGAATACAACCGGACCACCTGGCGATCGGCAATAGTGGGCCTTCTGCCCTGGCTTTCAGCGGCGGATGCGCCGAGAGGATGCGAGAGAAGCAATAGAATAGCGCCAAAATGAGTTCAGCGGCACTGTGTGAAGCGCGCCCACCGGAGCCGTCAATCAAGCCTCCAGAGCTGGGCAATAGCACCAAGGATCTCCGCTTGGCGCCGCTCCAGCGTTGCGACCGTCCACTCCTTTTCCTTCAGGACGTTGCTCGTGATCGCGAAATTGGCGACGCCAGCTTTCATCGCGAAGTACTTCTCCTTCTTATCGACGAAATCAAAGTTGCTCGCCTGGGAGTTCTTGCGGCGGGTGAGAAGGACCAGGTTGGCGAGCTTATGTACCCATCGGTCTCGCTCCGGCGCATCCGGGAAGTCAGTCAGCCATTGACTTCCCTCGGAGGGGTTTTGGGGAAGTACGTGTTCGACGGTGACGATCGGCTGATTGTAGACGGCGCTGCCACCGGACAGCAGCTCGTCGAGACGGAGGAGGAGCGGCAAGCGAATGCGCGTGACTCTGTAGATGTCGCCCTGCAAGGCTTCCCGCACGAATCTCTTCTCGTCAACGCTCAACTGTAGAGGCGACTCGGCCGCGAATAGGTCGTCACTGGCCTGAATTGAACCGAGAAGCTTACCGTAACGCCGGATACGCTCGGACGGATCGCTCCTCATGAGGAAAAGGCCGTAGGCGAGCCGCTCCAGGTCCGACAAGAAGCGAAGAATAAATTCGGGGCTCTCTCTCTTTCGCGCAATGACTTCGATCGCCGGCGGCTGCCAGTCGAAGTTGTCCAGGCGAGAGAGGTGGGTCAACTCGCGGTTGATTTCATCGGCGTGCTTAAAGCTGACAAAGCTCTTATCAGTGATTTGCTCATAGGCATCGGCGTAGGGCGACAATTCCTTCTTGATGAAGTCTGCAGGGTTCTTTCGGGTCGGTACGAACTCGCGGAACTCCGCGATCAGTGTGCCCTGCATTTTCTGCTTTCGATGGATCATCCGGATGTGGCCGAAAAGTTCGGCGAATCGCGACCTCCCCAGCTCGTCCTCAATGTCTTCCCAGATGCTGTTGTAGTCATCTTGCTTGTCGCCTGGGAGAGCGCCGATGATTTCGGCCTTAAGAATGTCTGCTGGAGACAAGTCCAGGCCGCGGGAATTCAGGACCGAGAATATCCGGAAGGCTGATTCCTGATCGGAAGCCGCCACTATGACCAGATAACACCGCTGAGCGATGTACATGGTGAGCCGCCGTCGCTGCTGGTCAGGTACGTCCTTCAGTTTCTCGCGGAAGAACGCCGCATTTTCGATCATGCGTGCGCGTGAATCGGAAAACTGCCGGGCGTCAGGCAGACTTCCCGTCTGCGAAATCGTCTGGATCATCGATCGGAAGAACTCGGCATCGCGCTCCCTGGGTGCTAACCGGAAAACATCATCCGTTTCCTTAATCGGGTCGCCCGTTTGGCAGATGTACTTATGGATCGCCTGACCGATTTTCGCATCCGCCAGGTCCCGGAGGACGCAAAGGAGAATGGTTATCGTCGTTAGGCGCTGCTGGCCGTCCACAACATCGGCTTCCGGCGCCTGTGGGTTCTTGATCAGGACAATACTGCCAAGAAAGTACGGACTCGCATTGGCGACGTCTGCCGTGTCGCCGCAGGCAGTCGTTATGTCATCAAGCAGTTCGCTCGCCTGTTCGGTCGTCCAGGCATACGGCCGCTGGTAGGACGGGATACTGAAAAGGTACTTGTCGCAAAAGATATCAAGTATCGGCTTCTCGTTAGCTTCGATCGTATGGCGAGTCATCTTCCAAAAATTCCTCCGGAGGCAATGTATACCGCAAGCCGCTGGAGGGATACTATTTTCGGTTGTGAACAGAAGGCAACGTATTTTTCAGCGGCGCTCCGTGCAAAGCGACATCCTCGGATGGCGCCATTCACTGCCAGAGAGGGTTCAGGAGACGCAAAGGATGAGCGGCGGAGGAGGCTCCGCCCGTCCGACATACTTGGCCGACCCGCGTCGGGTCAAAATCCCCCGTCCCACTGGTCGCGCAATGGATGCAGTCCCCACACGGAAGTAGGCCTGAGACGCAATAGAACCGCGCCAGATTGAGTTTGTGGTCGAGTGGGCGGAGATTTGACGCGCATCAGAGGTCGAGAGGTTCGCAAATAAGGACTGGCAGGTGCTTATATCCTGCGGCTACCGAAGCGTAGAATCGGTGAAAGCCGTTGTGCACCGTGAATCGGTACGGACCAGAGGTCGCGAGATAGACCTCTACGGCCGGGAGCGCGCATTCGGGAGACTGGAATGCGAAGAGGACCGGCATCATCTTGAACTTCTTCAGCATCGGTACGCCGGGATCGCGTCGAGGCGGCTCGATGTCGGTGATCGGCACTACGTCAATGTCATTCTCCGGCCGGATCTTGTATGGGTAATAGCCGCCAGGACTGGGACGGAAGTGCTCCATTTCGGCGAAGTGCCACCAATCGTCCGGGATCTCGAACGTGCCTACATCGACTGGAAGGTCGAAGCGCATGAGTCGGTCCCTGGCTCACCCATCAGCCGATGAAAAGGCGTTTGACCGCGCGCGAGATTCGTTGGAACAGGCTCGGCACCGGCTCAGGCAACTTCTCTACGACAGGGTCTCTGTTCGCTGGAGGAGCGCCAGTCACCTCAAACCCGCAGTGATCCCCGAGTGCGATGATGTCGGCAAACAGACATTCGGGGCTGCATTTCCCGTGTTGACTTGGCTCCATGAAGCTGCCGACGAAATGATAGAGCTGCTGACCCGGGTTCGACCGGCCGAGGGGATCGAGGACCATTGCAAGCATCTGGAGCGTCTGAAGACTCGCGCAAGCCATCGAAAACGCGAATACGTTCTCCCGAGCTTTCAGCGGATGGCCCTTGTCCAATCCCTGGATGTAGGTCGGGTCATCCAGGTAGCCCTCTCGTTCCAGTTGAACCAGCCCGGCATCGTACTGGCCGATGCATTGCATACATTGATGCCCCACGGTGACTGTATGAGCGCGCCAGTCAGCTGCGGCCAATTCCTCATGCCGGTTTGTGCGAACGGAAATTCCACCATCAATGACAGGGATTAGGTGAGCATAGGCAATCAAATTGAGGACATGCCTCCCCCAGGGGCGGTCAACGCAGGAAAACAGAATGTCGCAATCCAGCGCAGCGCGAAAGCCGGCATCCTCGTACACGGCGGCGACCACCGGAATGGCGTCGAATCGCGCTCCCGTTGCGCATTCGCCCAAGTGGTCAGCAAGTCCGTTCGCTTTTAGCGCGCCGACGTTACCCCTCCGCGCGTACAGGAGGCGGTCCAGATTCTTAGTCTCGATCCTGTCGAAATCGATCACCGTAACATCTTCAATCCCGGAACGGGCCATGCCCTCGGCGATGAAGGCGCCCACACTGCCTGCTCCGACGATGCCCACCCGGAGCCGCGCGAGATCGGCTTGTTTCTTCTTTCCCCAGGCGGAAATCGTTCGAATCTGTGCCTCTGTTCCGCGCGGGACGGGTGCGAGAGCCTCCATGAACGTCGATCGAAGCCTTTCTCCAACCACGCGAACGGTGGCGCAGTCCCGTCTCGCGTACTGCCGCGGTGCCGTGCGCTCCCAGAATCGGGCGCTCCAGGCTCCATCGCCTGCGATCGTCAAGCCGACAAACGGAAGCCCCGTTGCGCCATAGACGGCTGCAGCATGACCTTGCTCCGTATTGACGTCATCCGTGCTCATGCCCTGCCAGGATAACCCGCCTGGATGACTGTGCATCAGGGCTAAGCCGGCGCCCGCCTGCGCAGCTTCTGAAAGGGCCCGTGTGAAGTAGTGGGATTCGAAGCTGGCGTTGCCGTGGACGTTTCGCTCGCCCTCCGTCGGCAAGATGAGCCGTTCAACGAGAGCAGTCGTCCTCGTCTGCCCGGTGCTCGGGTGCCAGAGCGCAAAGCAGAGATCTTCCTGCCGGTCGGCGCGCAACAGGTGACGTCGCCCCAGCGCGTCGACCGACTCAGACATGGCCGCACCTCGGACGGCCTTTGTCATTGCGTGTCCCACAATTTCCAGACGTGGCTCATGTAGGTGGCTACCGCCTTCTTCGCGGCGCCCCAGTTGCTGTAGGGGCGAGACCAGTATTGCCATTCACCGCCCAGCGCGTTCTGAAAGTCCGCGCTGTCGTGAATGCCACCCGTCGGGTGTGTGCCTCCGCCCCGGTTGGGATAAAACCTCGGCGACACGTGGATTCCGCCGGGCGATGTCATCGGGAAATCCGCCGGCACGATCAAGCCAAGCTGCACCTGCCGCCCGGCGAAATTGCCGGTCGGGATTTCATAGGCGAAGTAGACGTGCTCGGACTTGCCGGGGACGACCGTGGGATTGAAACCAAGTGATTTCAGACCCGCCATGAAGAAGGGCACCCCGGTTCTTGCGGTCCCGTCGGAGACCGGAGCCGGCCCGACTGAGATCACCTGGAAGCGCGCGCCCTCGTGCAACTGGAAGGGAACGTCGCCCTTGCCCTGAAAGCTGGCCTGATGATGGGGATCGGTTTCGATGAGGTAGTGGGTCGCGATATCCAGACCGGAAAAGTCCTTGATGATCTCGTTCGGCGTCCAGTTGCGCTGTTCGGTCTCGTAGTTCTCCCCGTCTACCGAGAAATGAATGACCTTCGGGTGGTGGTGGGCCTCCTCAAGCTCATGCTCGGCGGTATCGAACTCTTGCTCTGCCGCGTTCAGGTCTTCCATCCCGTGCCGGATCTCCCCCTTGGCCTTGTCGATGTCGGCCTTGGCCTCCTCAACGTCGTGCAGGGCTTTGACTTCATCATGCCCGCAGGCCTCGCGGCCCTTGGGCCCCGCCTCAATGGGCTCCTGATGACCTTCCTGATTCGCTTCGCTCATATTGCCGTCTCCTTCATCAAACAGTCCGCGGATATGCTGATTAGCGTATTTTACGCCAAGCGACAGCCGAGTCAATAGGCTGGCAAACCATTGATTTCAGGAGAAAAGGTTGCCCGTCGCGAGTTCTTGACCAAGGAAGCCAAGAATCTTCAGTCGCACGGTGGCCGCTTCGCGCGACACGGAAAAGCCATTCACGACCGCGCCGATAAGCGCTAGGCCGTTCTCACTCGTCGGCAGCGAGGGCCCGTAAATGTTGCGCTCCCGCTGGATTTCACCAACAATCTTCTGGACGTAGGTCTTCGGCATGAGGGCGGCGCCGGATACATATCCGGCCTGCCACTCCATCCAGTCTGTCTTGCTCGCGGAAATCATCGTGTCCCGCTTGCAATAGATGGCATTGGGCTTCCGATTGCCGTCTACCGGTAGCCGGCGCTGCTCCAGTGCGAAAAGGTAGGCGTGCAGGATAACGTGTCCGTATTCATGGGTGAGGGTGGTGCGCAGCCGGTTCTCGACCCTGTGAACATCATTGGAGATCAACACCTTCGGCTTCCCCGTGCGGGCGAATTCCGTCACGCCCTCCACGCCGGTGCCGTATATCGTCAGGTCAGCGTACTGGTCGAGATCTGCCACATCGCGTTCGATCAGGGTGGTAATATCGTCGGTCGAGATGGGAAATTCGACCTTGCCGTGCTTGCTCCGCAAATGTTCCGCCACGATCTTCTCAAACATGGAATCAAGCTCGGCAGGCTCGTAGTGTGGCCTTTCCCGAAACCCATGCATCGTGTCGCGAACGTACCTCAAGAGCTATCCTTTCAAGTGCCTCCGAAACGCAACGAACGCTTGGTTGACCTGGTCGGGAGTGGACTTTCTTATGAGCTTCCGGTCTTGCTCGGGGAGCATTCCAATCAGTCCGTACAAAGCCAGCGGATCTATTTTCAGAACCTTTGCAAACTCACTTACCAGATGATCCGATGAAGGATTCCTTCGATCGTGTTCAATATCATTCAGATACTGGGGAGTTATAGCTTCGCCGTCTTCCTTAACGACCTTTGCCGCCAGCTCCTTTTGACTCATGGCCCTCTGCTTGCGTGCTGAAGCGATTGCGCGTCCGAAGGACGACATATCTAGACTCATATTCTTTCTCTGGCTCTGGCCTCTTGTATTTTATAACAGCATATCAGCTAATTAGCTGAGTGTCATCATGAAATGAGGAGCGGCTCAACTCCGCTGACTAAGCCAAAGCCCCACATCGTCGCCTATGTGGGGCAAATAGCATTGCACGTTGCGAGTCATTAGCTCTCAACGGGCTTCGACCATTTCCGAGTCTTGGAAAATGGTTTCCCTCACCGCGGCAGCGTGCCTAGCCGCTGCTCTGGGAAGAATCGCACAAAGCTATTTGCGAGACCGGCGGGAAACGCCGACCGTGGATCCGCTCAGGCGCTCCCACCTTGCGCTCCCGGATGACAAGCCGGCCGCTGACGGATAAGGCGATCAGTTCAACGTTGAACCCTTGCCATCGTCATGAGGCCAGGCCGCACCGAGTTTGGTCCAGAACGCACCTTCACCTTCGCCGGTGACAACCAACATTTCGTGGGTAGCGCATTACGAACCGGATGGGGACACGCCGCCGCGATCAGCCAGTACGTTGGTGTAGGGAATTCGCTTGCCTTCGGTCGCCGGAACTGACTTGCGTTGTCGCGTTATCACCGCACCGCATCCCCCGTTGCCATGCTAGCTATATGGTAGCTAGCCGACTTTGGCTTCGAGCGCTTGCTAGAGTAAGTTATTGATTTTGATGGTACAGTTGGGTGGGCTCGAGCCACCGACCTCCTGTTCCACAGAACAAAGGTCAAGATACAACCGCACCAGTGTCGCACCAGAAACAGCGCGAACAAAACGCAACGAAGACGATTGAAACGCAACGAAAGTGCAGCAAAATCAAGAAGTCCATCGATATTCTGCCGCTCATAACCGCCTGATCGATGGTTTGAGGCCTGCCGGGCATGTCGGGAAATCGCCCCAGTTGATTTTTGACCGGCCTCCTGACCTTGCGGCTGGAGGCGCCTCGCAGGCCTGAACGGCTCGTGATAGCTCGCCACTCGATGGGCTTGTTTTCTGCTCAGCGTTCCAGGTGCTTCTAGTCAACCGCTAACTGCGGTTGCCCAGCTGAAGTCATAGTGAGCGCTCAACAACTTTCATTGCGACAACAGCGACGAGAACGCAGATGATTTGCAGCAATGTTCTGGTCGAGAACACTCTATTGAAGAGCCTCATGACACCGCCTCTAGCGCTGGTGACCGAGCCCGATTCCGAGCTTGAGTGCCTTTTGGCGGAGTGAGCCTTCGGAGCGCTTTGTGAGCTTCGCGATTTTTGCAACCGGCGTCTTCTCTTTCGAATGAGCGCGCAGCTCTTTCACGTCGGCCTTTGTGTATTCGCGACGCATTGCTTTCTTCGTAGCCGTCTTGTTTGCCTTCTTCGCCACTTTTAGCTCCTCGATTCGAGAGTGGCGTACTAGCACAGCCGCGTTGAGGCGCAACTCTCCATCGGCTGACTCTATGTGTTAGTACATCCGTGAACTCTCTCGACGGCAGTATTGCGGGGATTTGCGCAACTATTGAATTGTTTTAGCAATTGCTGGTGGGCCAATTCGAACTTGAAGTAATCTGACCGATGTAGGGGCAGACTGGGCGACCTGCCAAGAATACCGCGGGGGGCACAATGCGCCATGGCGTGCTCTCGGCTGCCTAATGTGCAACGCTTGATGCCGCCCGCCCTACATCTGCCTGGTAGGGTGAGCGACACTTCGCATCGTTCGTCCTATTCGTACGCCACGGCATCCAGCAGCCGCACCGGCGCCCTAGATTTCTTTTTTGCTGGCAAGATTTGCGATCCTATTACCCAGGCCGGTCGAGGTTCGGTGGGAGACATGGACGGCAAGGACGAGAGAACTCGGATCGAGGCGTTAGGGTCGCCAGATCGCACGGAAACGCCCCGGCCCACGAAGCGCGGTCGCAAGAACCGTGGCATGCCGCCGCCCGCGCCGTTCGATATCGATACTCTGCCGGGGAGCTCTAATTTGACGGCGTTGGAGGCAGCTGCCGTTCTCCGGCGCACGCCCGGCGCGCTGGAGCAGTGGCGGAGGCATCCGAACCACCCGCTGAAATGGCGTTACGTCGATGGCCGGCCGCTCTATCGTGTCGACGCAGTGCGCGACTATCTGGCCCAGCGCAATAGAACCACTAAGACGCCTCAGCCGCATAATGCTCACGGAGACGGCCGAGGAGCTCGGCCTTGATCGGGTCAAGCGGGTTCGTCCGCTGCAAGCGCACGATTTTGCCGACCCGTTTGGCGCCAACCAACTCCGCAATGTAGTCGTGAGCCGCTTCGAACGCCATCTTGCGGATGATCCACTGTTCGTCGTGATTGTATACCTGATCGATTCCGCTTGGCTTTTGCCCAACACACAGCCGCTGGATTTCGTTGTCGTAGCCACAGCGTGACATGATGGTGCGCAGGCTGCGCCTTAGATCATGCATGGTGAACTTGGCGACGCTCGCTTCCTTGACCAGGCGGTTGACCATCTTGGTGAACCCGGACATCTGGCCGCCGGTCTTCGGTGACGGGAAGACATAGTCGGAGGTTGCCCGCTGGAAATGTTTCGCGGCCGCGAGCACCTCGTCAACTAGGTGAGTGCGCGGTACATCGTGGTGCAAGCCCATCTTGGTCCACGCCGCATCGAAGGTGATACGCTCGTCCATGATGTGCTTTCGCCACTCGATCATGGTAGGCTCGCTGCGGCGCGGGCCACCAAGCAGGCACATGCGTGCCAGAAGACCGAAAGCCCCGAGCTTGCCGCATGCATCCCAAACCTTGATGATTTCCTCATCGGTCAGCGCGCGACCCTTCGTTCGGCGTCCGATCCTTTGCGCGCGGGTTTCCTTGGGCGCGCGATAACCAGCGAGCACGTTGTGCTCGACGTAACCTTCGCCGACGCACCATTCGAGGAAGGTATGCACGTGCTTGCGCAAGTCCCTAGCTGCACCGCGCTTGCCGGTCTTGGCAATCTTGTCGACCGCAGCCATGATCTGCCGTCGCGTCAGGTCCCCCACACCGCTTTCGGCGTTATCCTTGAGCCCGCGCCGCAGCGCCGACATTGCTGGCTTCCAGTTTACAACTTGACGTTCGGTCAGGGACGTCTGGTATGGACCATCTTCAACAATGAGGGTCGCGAGCGTGGTGCGCTGCTTCTCGGCTGCCTGTTGCCGCCTCGCCTCCCGCTTCGCGTCGTTCGGGTCCAAGCCCTTGACGACCTCGCCTGCGGCGATGGTGGCGGCCTTGCGCGCGGCCTTTTCATTATATTTGGGCCACGCACCGAGAGTCTTGCGCTGGGTCCCCCTCACCCCCGGCTTGGTGAAGAGGAAGACCCAGGTCCGGCCGCCGGTGGCGCGCATGCGCAAGGCGAGGCCGGGCAGCTTGTCGTCGTGGAGATAATGCTGCGCCTTACCCGGCGGCAGCGTTGCGTTGCGGATCACCGCATCAGTGAGTGTCAGCTGGTTGGCTGGCGCCGTCATGATTTCTTGCCTCTCTCTGTGTGGCCCGGTGTGCCCCGCAAGAGGGGCGGTCAGCCCTCGAACAGACCGGGTCTCAGACCTCCCCCGTTTTTTGTGCCCCAAGGGAAAATCCGCGACGGGCACAACGGGGGCATACAAAATGTAGTAAGGCCACCTATGGGCTCCTATGGTCCAACATGGCCACAACACATTCAAGTAAAAAGAGTTTTTACACCTCAACTATGGCCGGATTTGGTTGGCTCGGGTCTACGGATTGTGGTTCACACGGGAGAGGTCCAAGGTTCGATCCCTTGTGCGCCCACCATCCATCCTCCTGAACCCTGCCGGTTGCGGATCGTCATCGCGGCCTTACGGCGTTCGAGACCCGTCTCAATCAAAAATTTCGAAAACAACCCCATGCACAGTAGCCGACCTCAGTCGGATCAATGGGTTGCGTATTTTCCGAAATCGCGTTGACCCGTCGGGCAAAACAGGAGCATGATGGCAGCATCCGGAAGAGGATCAGGCGACTATTCTTTTTTGCTGGTCCGTCTACGTAACCGTCGCTCAATGACTTCTCCCAGCGGGCGATCAGGCGATTTTCGAAATGCCTCAAGCTTCTTCATCCAGCCTTTGCGCAGTGCTTGCGACTGCGCTTCGTCGGCCACTTCATCTACAACGGCCCCCTGCGCGGGAATGAGAGCTTGTCGCACGGAGCGACGCTCGTCTTGATGCGAGATCTGCTTGCTGTGCGGAATATTCTTTCGGCTGCTTTTCTGATTTTCCCCATAAGTGTTGCGTCGGTCGTGTTCATAACTCAATCGCTTCTTTTCTTGGGGAATTTTGATCTTGCTCGCAGATTGCCTCCCAAATCCGCACCCCTTCGCCTCGCCCTGTGCCCTTACGCTATCGCCAAAATCTCGATCTCTTGGCTCCCCGCACCGACGACATCGCCGACCGCCTTCCCCATCACCGACTTCGCAACCGGCGATACGAACGAGATCGATCCAGCTTTCGGATCGGCTTCGTCCTCGCCGACGATACGATAGGTTTGCACGCGGCCGTCGGGGCGGCTGAAGGTCACCGTGCTGCCGAAGGCGACGATGTCGGTCGAGGCCGGAGCGGGGACCAGTTGCGCCGTGCGCAGTCGCTCGGTGAGATAGCGAACGTCCCGCAGGGGGACCGCGGACTGCCGGCGCTTTTCGTTGACGTCCTCGATGGCTTGCGCGGCTTCATAGGCCGCGCGCGCGTCCTGAAGCTGCGTCTGCAATGCCTGCAAGCCCGCTTCCGTCACGAGGTTTGGATGCGGCGAGATCGGACGATCCGGCAGCAGCGTCTCGGACGCGGTCTCGGCGCTTTCTTCCTTGGTAAAGGCGACGCTCAATTCGAAGATCCTGTCGAACGTGTCTGGCGATCGCGGCGCGTTGGCGCCGCGGGCGATTTGCCTGACTATATCTCAAGTTCGACGAAACGGCGGAGCTTGAAGACGAGGTCCGGCACGGCCTGGCGGAACCGGGTCGCGTTCTGGAAGCTGGTCGAGAACGGCGCGAAGGTGATCATCGCGTTCCAGTGCCTGTAACCGTAGACCGTGACCGAGGCGCCGGTCGCGGGAAAGTCCTCCAGCTTGCGCAGCTCGCCGAGCACGAGATCGGCGATCGCTTCCGCAGGCAGCAACTGCTTGCCGTCCGCTGTCCTCGCGATCTTCGCCGGCGGCTCGACCGGCTTCGGCGCGGCCGGCGCAGATGCGGTCTCTGGCTTGGCCGCCTCCGCATCGAGGATGGGCACGGCGGCCGGCTCGAATCCATTTATTGGTGCCGTCGGCGGCGTCTCGATGAGCGGCGGTGCAACATTGTCTGCGCGCCTGTTGCCGCCGAGGATGCTGCTGATCATGGCCACAAGGCCAGCATCCTTCTCGTCGCTCATTCCGTCGCGTCCCCCCCACGTCACTTCCCACGGCTCTAGCCTACTCTAGCACCGCTCGCGCCGGCCGCCACCGGGCATGTGCGGCCGGATTTTGCATGGCCAGCCCTGTCTTTCGAAGGACAAATCCATCGACAGCACTTGCGGCGCAACGGCCGATCGCGTCGCGCCGCCGTGCGATCCGCTACTGCTTATCGAACGGAATATATTGTTGGTACTGCTTGGGCACCGAGCTGCGGTAGCGCGCAGGCACCGTGCCGGTATCGACGGAATGGTCGATCTCCTGCTGCCGCGTCATCTTCTTCTTCGCCGGCTTCTTCGACGCGCTCTTCTTGGAGTCGGATGACTGGCTGGACGCGTCGGTTGCGCTCGGCGTCAACGTTGTCGCCGCGGGCGCTGTCGTCGTCGCAGCCGGCGCGGTGGTTGTTGCCGCAGGCGCGGCGGTTCCGCCGGCAGCCGGCGTGCCCTGCGCCAGAGCGAGCGGCGTTTGCGCAAGAAGCGCCAGCGCTGCTGTCGCAGCCAGTAAATATGACCTTTGCATCAAAACCTCCAAATTGCCTGACCCGAATGAAGCCAAGCGTAGGCCTGCCGGATCGACGCGTGCAAGCCTGTTGACGATAGGCCGGCCCAGGCCCGCCAACTGTGGCCGAGATCACATTGCTCAGCGCGACTTGCCTCATCATCGCATGCGTTCTCGCAGCAGCGCGACTCCTGACAGCATTGCGCGCTGCACGCATATGCGCGCCGCGCCACAATCTTCAAATGCGATCCGCTTCGCCGACACGCGGGCGAGCCGGCACTGCGCCAGCTGCTTGCGCCTGTCGATGACGAGAATGTTATCCGTCATCGCTCAGGGAAGAATTTGCAAAGCACACCCACAGCTTGCTCGCAATGCTCTGCTCCGGAGCAGCATCGATATCGCGAACTGTGTGAAGCGACCGCTTGTGGCCCGAGAATCCCTGATCTAGCTTCGCCTGCATATTCCACGGCCAACAACTTGAGCTTTATTCGTTGTCGCGACTTTTTCAGGGAGGAATTTGAAATGAGCAGCCGCCACGCAATTGTTCCGCGCGGATTGAACGCAACCCGTTCGCCGCTTTCGCAAGGCCGGTTCGGCCGCATGTTCCGCAACCTCAGCCCGGCCAAATTCGGCGCCAACGACGCCGACAATGTCGGCAACCTGTCGGCGCTCGCCGACAGGATGATCGGCAGCTTCGATGCGCCGAAAAACGGGCCGGACGCCGAAGAGAGCGGCATTCCCGCGCTCTACACCTATTTCGGCCAGTTCATCGACCACGACATCACCTTCGATCCGGTCAGCTCGCTAACCAAGCAGCAGGATCCTGACGGGCTTGTCGACTTCCGCACGCCGTCGCTCGATCTGGACAATCTCTATGGCCGCGGTCCGAACGACCAGCCCTACATGTATGACGGCATCAAGTTCCTGCTCGGCGAGAAGCTGACCGGCGCCGGCGTATCCGATGCCAGCGACTTGCCGCGCTTCAAGGGCCGCGCGCTGATCGGCGATCCCCGCAACGACGAGAACAGCATCGTCTCGCAGTTTCAGGCCCTGATGCTGCGCTTTCACAACCGCATGGTCGACGACAATGACAGCCTGTCGTTCGAGGAGGTGCAGCAGCGCGTCCGCTTCCACTATCAATACGTCGTGCTGAACGACTTCCTGCCGCGCATCGTCCACGCCGACGTTCTGAACGGGCTGAAGACCGCGGGCCACTATGACCGCAGCAAGCTCGCCTACTACCACTGGCACACTTATCCGTTCATGCCGGTCGAGTTCTCGGTCGCCGCCTACCGGCTCGGGCATTCCATGATCCGCCCGGGCTACCGGCTCAACAACGCCGACAACATGCTGCTCCAGATCTTCCCCGACCCCAACAATCCCGACACGAACGCGCTGACCGGCTTCCGCGCCATGGGCCCGGGACGCGCCATCGACTGGGGCCGCTTCATCGACATCGACAAACGCGCCTTCGGCGACGAGAACGACGACACCAATCCCGACAACAAGCGGCGGCTTCAGTTCGCCTATCGCATCGACACGTCGCTGGTCGATCCGCTGCGCAAGCTGCCGCCGGAGGTCGCGTCCAATCCGGCCTCGCTGGCGCTGCGCAATCTCGAGCGCGGCTGGCGGCTCGGCCTCCCCTCCGGCCAGGCCGTCGCCAGGGCAATGCACCTGACGCCGCTGAACGACGATCAGATCATCATCGGCAGGGCCGTTGACGAGCCCGGCGCGGGTGATCCGCAAACCAAGATCGCAACCATCGCGAACGGCGTGTTTGCCGGCAATTGCCCGCTCTGGACCTATATCCTGGCCGAAGCACGGCAGTTCCAGACCGCCGTCACGATTCCCGTCACCGGCGGGCCCGGCACCGTCAACACGCCGCAACTCGGCCCCGTCGGCGGCCGCATCGTCGCCGAGGTCTTCCTCGGCATGCTGTTCGGCGACAATTCGTCCGTGCTGTCGCTCGACCCGCAATGGACGCCGGTGACCGGCTCCGGCTTCGCACTTAAGGACCTCGTCGCCTACGCGCTCGGCCAGGGCGATCCGCTGCACTGAACTTGCGACGGACGATGAAAAGCCGCTCGCGTCACGCGAGCGGCCTTTCACGCTCAAGTCGCGTCGACATCATGTCGGCCTTTTTCACGGGAATGGAGATCTCCTTCACAGGAACGGACATCTCCGGGGCAACACCCCGCGGCGTAAATCAAGAAACCCGCTTGGGCTGCTCGCGGGTTTCAGTTCTTGTGGCGCTGGCTGCCACGGGCGGTTTTGATTGTGCCTCGGAACTGCGAAACGCCTTGCCGTCTTCGAAGTTCGCTACTTCTTCGGCGCAGAGCCGTCCTTTAGAGAAGCATTGTAATCGGCCTGCGAACTGTTGATGTTTGACTGATTGCCGGACGTACTGCTTCCGGTTGTCGTTCCGACCGTGCTGGTTGTCTCTCCCGGTGCATGAGAAGCCGCGCCAGGCCTATCCTGATTGGCAACATAGCCGGATTCGCCGGAATTGCGGGTCTTTATGCCCTTATCGGCTTCAGTTTGCACGTTTTGGTCCACACCGGCCTGAGACGTCGCGCCCGTTTGCTGCTGGGCGGCAGCAGGTATCGATATCAGTGGAAGTATGGCAAGCACTGCCACAGAAAGCGCTCGCATGGCTGTTCTCCATCTAAACCCTGCCACCTGCATCAACGTGCGCATCTCCGAACATTTCCACCAAGCTGCTGAAAACTTGTGACTGCAACGTTGACACATTTCACGCAGAAACCAACAGGACGGAACGTCATCACGTGTCGTTCGTCTTCCGCAGCCACGATCCATAACCGATGCCAATAGCCCTCGATGTTTTGGCCCGGGGGAAGCACACCCCCTAAGGCGCGGCTCCAAGACCATTCTCCACAAGCCGCGCCGCGAACCAGCGCGAAAGCGGCTCGTCGACGTGACCGCTGACATAGACCTCCGACATCGTCACATGCTGCTTGTCCAGCACCAGCAGCGCGCCGATCCAATAGGCGAACCAGACATGCGCATCGGTCAGCGCCCTCAGCTTGTGCTGGTCGTGCTCCAGCGGGGTGTGGTTGCTCGCCTTGCGGATCTCCACAGTGAGCAGATTGTTCGGGATCTCGCGCTGATGCACCACGACATCGGGATAGATCGACTTGCCCAGATGATCGTCGGTCGAGATGATGGTGCCGTGCGGCAGATGCAGCGTGCGCTCGCCGAGCCGGTCGTAGTTGCAGTCGACCGCCCAGCCGGAAAATTGCTTCTCCAGATGCACGGCGAAGCGATGCGTGATCGCACGCTCGCCGATGTCCTTCTCGAACAAAAATGCTTCCTGCGCGTAGAAGTCCCGGAGCGCCGCGATCACCTTGTTCAGCTCGGTCTGCATCGTGCCTCCGGGCCCATTTCGACCTTGTGCGTTTCGTCCGGTCTCTTGCTCCCTCTCCCCGTTCTTACGGGGAGAGGATTGGGGTGAGGGCCGTCTCCGCAAACTCGATTGAATGATAGGTCGAACGCTTGCGGCGTGCGAGTCGGACAGACTATTGCCCGGGTTCGCAGCCCGCCTTGCCCCTCACCCGGATCGCTCAGGCGCGCAATTGCGCGCCATAGCGATCCGACCTCTCCCCGCAGAAGGGCGGGGAGAGGTAAAGACATCCTACATCTGCACTTCGATCAGCCGCGGCCCCGGCTCGGCGACGGCTTCGGCCAGCGCCTTGTTGAACTCGTCGGCATTGGTGACGGCGCGGCCGGGCACGCCCATGCCCTTGGCCAAGGCGACGAAATCCAGCGTCGGGCGGTCGAGGCGGAGCATGTCGTTGGCGCGCTGGCCGGGTTCGCCTGCGCCGACATTGTCGAACTCGCCGCGCAGGATCTGGTAGATGCGGTTGGCGAACACGATGGTGACGATGTCGAGGTTCTCGCGCGCCTGCGTCCACAGCGACTGGATCGTGTACATCGCGCTGCCGTCGCCGACCATGGTGATGACCTTGCGGTCCGGACAGGCGATCGCCGCGCCGATCGACAGCGGCGTCGAGAAGCCGATCGAGCCGCCCATGTTCTGGAGCCAGTCGTGCGGCGCGGCCGCCGCCGTCGGCGGGAAGAAGCCGCGGCCGGTGGTGAGCGACTCATCCACCATGATCGCGTTCTCGGGGATGGCGCAGGCGATCGCCTGCGCGATCGAGGCGAAGGTCAGCGCGCCGGTCGGCTTGACCAGCTCGGCCAATGCCTGCGGCTTGACGTCCTTGGGGCTGGCCTTCACGGCGCCGGCGAGCGCTTCGAGCGCTGCGACCGAATTCTCGCCCCAGGAGGTCATGCGATGCACCTCGCAGCCCTCGGGCTTGAGCATGCTCGGCTTGTTCGGATAGGCGAAGAACGCGACGGGATCGTCGGACTCGACCAGCACGATGTGGCGGAACTTCGCCAGCATCGGCAGCGCGTTCTCGATCACGTAGTGGATGCGGTCGATCGAGAAGCGGCCGCGGCCGCGCGCCATCTTCGGACGGAAGGTCGGCCCCATCACGGTGCAGCCGGTCTTGCCGGCGATGCGCTCAGCCAGCGCCAAGCCCTTTTCGCTCAGCGCGCTGCCGGTCATCAGCAAGAGCGTGCCCTCGCCCTCAGTGTGAAGGATTCTTGCGGCCTGCTCGACCGCCTGCGGCGAATAGCTCGCGCGCTGCTGCTCGGCCGGCACCTCGGCGATGCCGTCGGCCTCGTTCCAGGCGGTGTCGGCGGGCAGGATCAGGGTCGCGATCTGCGGCGGCGCGCTTTTCGCCGCCGCAATCGCGGCGGCGCCGTCAGCGGCGACCGATTTGGAATCAGGGGAGGTGCGGACCCAGGACGACATCGGCCGGGCCAGGCCCTCGATATCGGAGGTCAGCGGCGCGTTGTAGCCGATGTGGTAGACCGCATGCTGGCCGACGATGTTGACGATGCCGGAATTGGCCTTCTTGGCATTGTGCAGATTGGCAAGGCCGTTGGCGAGGCCCGGGCCGAGATGCAAGAGCGTCGAGGCCGGTGTTCCCTTCATGCGGAAATAGCCGTCGGCGGCGCCCGTCACCACGCCTTCGAACAGGCCGAGCACGCAGCGCATGCCGGGAACGCGGTCGAGCGCCGCGACAAAATGCATCTCGGAGGTGCCGGGGTTGGTGAAGCAGACGTCGACCCCGCCCTTGACCATCGTCCGCACCAGGCTTTCCGCACCGTTCATCCGTCAGCTCCTGCAACCGGCTGGGTTCAAATATCCTTCCGACCAATCATTGTTCGCGCGTCCCGTCAAAGCAATAGCCGGCATCGCGGCCCTGCCCCGCATGACGACGCGCTCGCTTGGCTAATGCCCCGTTCCGATGGGATCGGAACGGGGCATCAGATTCTTGTTTTGACGCGTTTTCTTTATGCGAACCGGCATCCACTTCGCTTGAAAACGCTCTAACCGCTTTCCGGCAAATTGGCGCGGTTGCCGATTTGGTAACGCCAATCGTTAAGCATGGCGCCCTCACGGGGCCGTGGCTTGCGAAAAGCCCGCAAATATGGCCTCTGGCCTTCGTTGAATCGATTTTTGCTGGGGGAGACAATGATCCGGTTTTTTGCCGCGCCGATTGCCGCCATCGCACTGCTCTCGGTCCTGGCGGGCAGCGCACGCGCCGAATTTTTCGATTCGCGCGACGTCATGGGGGGCGGGCCGAACTTCTTCCAGGGCGGCTCCAGCCCGATTCCCCGCACCACCGTCATCTATAACGGCAATTACGCCCCCGGCACGATCGTGGTGAACACGGCCGAGCGGCGGCTCTATCTGGTGCTCCAGAACGGCCAGGCGCTGCGCTACGGCATCGGCGTCGGCCGCGACGGCTTCCGCTGGGGCGGAGTGCACAGGATCACCGCCAAGAAGGAATGGCCGGACTGGACGCCGCCCTCGCAGATGCTGGCCCGCCGGCCCGACCTGCCGCGCCACATGAAGGGCGGCATCGAAAACCCGCTCGGCGCCCGCGCGATGTATCTGGGATCGACGCTGTACCGCATCCACGGCTCGAACGAGCCGGAGACGATCGGCCAGGCGGTCTCCTCCGGCTGCTTCCGCATGACCAATGACGACGTCACCGACCTCTACAGCCGCGTCTCGGTCGGCACCCCCGTGGTGGTGCTGAACAACTAGGGCCACACCGATGGTGCGCTCCCTCCCCCCGCGCGTGCGGGGGAGGTCGGGGAGAGGGTATCTCCGCAACGGGACAATCCCCCAGAGGAAAGAACCCTCACCCGCCGCGCGGGACGATGCTTCGCATCGCCCGGCCACGGCAACCTCTCCCGCAAGCGAGAGCTTTGCATAAAGGGCGAATCTGCGATTCTCTAGGGCCGAAGTTCGGAGGGGGCTCGGAATGGCATATCGACAGGTTGGGCAACCGGGCTTCGCGGATGCGCTGGTATCGCGGCGAGGAAAAGGAAGCCCGGTGCTGAGGCGGATTTCCGAGCTGGTCGACTGGGCGGCTGTGGAGCGCGTGCTGCGCGGCCTTCCGGAGCCGGAGCGTGGCTCGCCGCCCTATCCGCGGCTGGTCATGTTCAAGGCGCTGCTGCTGCAGCAATGGTATGGGCTGTCCGATCCGGAACTCGAAGAAGCACTCGATGACCGCGCCTCGTTCCGCGATTTCTGCGGCTTTGTGCTGAGCGACGAGACACCCGACCATACGACGATCTGGCGCTTCCGTGAGACTTTGCAGCAGGCCGGTCTGGACGAGAAGCTGTTCGCCGAGATCCTGCATCAGATCGACGCGCGCGGGCTGGTGCTGCGCCGGGGCACGTTGATCGACGCGAGCCTGATCCCGGCGGCGGTGAAGCCGCCGAAGCCGCCAGAGGATCCGCAACCGCCCGGCCCGGACGGTCTGGCGCCGAGCAAACTGGTCAACAGCAAGCGCGATCCTGACGCGCGCTGGACCAAGAAGGGCGGCAAACGATACTTCGGCTACAAGGCACATGTGGGCATCGACCAGGGCTCGGCGATCATCCGCCGCAGCAAGCTGACCGATGCTGCGGTCAACGACACGGTGCCCGCCGACGAGTTGATCTGCGGTGATGAGAAGGCGGTGTATGCCGACCAGGCCTATGACAAGCACGAGCGCCGCAGCGGCCTTCGTGCGCGAGGCATCAAGCCGCGGCTGATGTTCCGCCCCAACAAGCATCATCCGCTGACCGAGCGGCAGAAGCGCTTCAACGACGCTGTGGGAAAGCGGCGCGCGCCGGTCGAGCAGGTCTTCGCCCGCCTCAAGGGCGGCTACCGCTGGGCGCGCGCCCGCTATCTGGGCCTGGCGCGCAACCAGACCCATCTGCGCCTGATCTGCCTCGCCATGAATCTCAAACGATGGGCGGTGCTGTCTGCTGTGGGAGCTGCAGCATGACCGTCGTCGCCCGAAGCCATCCGTCGCCACCAAAACGCAACCGTTCCATGCCGTGCGCCGTCAGACGCTGCGCAAAAAAAGCCCGGCAGCGGGAACTACCTCCGCACATCCAATTAAGCAAAGCTCTCGCAAGCGGGAGAGGTTGAGCGGAGCGCGACGTACTACGGGAACCCGCCCAACGCGTGAATTTGCGGACTTGTGCGCGCGAGGCGAATACGGCAGCGTTGCGCGACGATGAGCGCATTCAACCAGCCCTCGGCTGCCTTCCGCCTCGCCCTGCTGGCGCTCGCAGTGCTCACCTATGTTGCTGACATCGCCCCCATCGCGGCCGCCGGCGAACTGCCGGCGATCGCCGCGCGCCAGCGCAGCGAGAAGAAGAGCTTCACCGACGGCGAGATCGTCGAGGGTTTCCTGAAGACGGCGTTCGGCGCCGAATACCACCTCGCCGGCCGCGTCGACCGCATCCGCAAGTTCGATGGGCCGGTGCGGGTCTACGCCGAGAGCGACCGCGCCGACCGCAAGACGCAGCTCGCCAAAGTCGTCGCCGACATCGGCGCACGCGTGCAGCATCTCGACATCGCCATGACCGGCACCAGCGAGGCGGCGAATGTGCGGGTGAAGCTCGTGCGCGACCGCGATTTCTTCCGGACTCTCACCAGCTTCTACGGCGCCGAGAAGGCGCGCGAGATTCGCGCCTCGCTCGATCCGCAATGCCTGTCCGGCTTCCGCAAGAACGACAATTTCGAGATCGAGCATTCCGACGTCATCCTCACCGTCGACAACGGCGATTTCACCTTCCTCGACTGCGCCTATGAGGAGCTGCTGCAATCGCTCGGGCCGATCAACGACACCACGAGCGTGCCCTGGACCATGTTCAACGACAACGTCTCGATGGGATATTTCGATGTCTACGACCAGTACATCCTCAATCTGCTCTACGATCCCCGCATCAAGGCCGGCATGACCGTGCCGGAGGTCAAGGCCGTGCTGCCGCAAGTGCTCGCGGACGTCCGGGCCTGGGTGAAGCAGGTGAATGATCTGAAGGAGTGAGGGGGCTCTTACCCTCCCCTGGAGGGGTCCGGGACGAGCGTAGCTCGCCCGTGGTCGATCGCGTGTAGCGCGAGCGGGGTGGGGTGATCTCTCCGCTCGGGCACCGCATCGGTGGAGGGACTGTCACCCCACCCCGTCTCGCAATCTCGCCTCGCTCGATCGCGATGTCCAGCGGATGGATGGGTAACAAAACAGACCGGATGGATAGGTAACAATCGTTCATGGTTTGGTCGGCTGCGGCGCTGCGCTAGCGCAGCGCCGCAGCCTGCGTGTTTTCTGGTCGATGATGCCGATCGGTATGTGGAAGAAGCGCACTTGCCATTGCCCATCGGCGGCCTCCTCGACGGCAACGGCCTCACCAATGAGAGCGCTGGAGATGTGAATGAGTTCGCCGCGCCACTTGATCTCGCCGTTGGAGCGGACCTGGCGCACCGCGGCTTCGGCTGGATAATCCGGCTCCGGAAGCCGCCTCGGCATCGCACGAGACGAAGGCTGATAGACGCTGGCAGGTGGGCGCTGGCCAAGTGACTCGTGCGGTCGTTCTTCGTTGTAGTCGCGCACGAATGCCGCGAAGCGACGAGCCTGCGCGGCCTGGGTCGGCGGCGGCGGCTGCATGGCCTCCAGAAGCGTGAGGTGAAAACGCTCGTGGCGGCCGTTCTGCTGTGGATGGCCGGGATCAATCCGTTCATGGCGGATGCCAAGCTTGATCCACCATACCGACAGTGCCGTCAGGCCCGTGGTTCCGGTCGAGGCGAACGGCGAGCCGTTGTCGGAGCGGATGATCTGCGGCAAGCCGTACTCGCGAAACGCCCGCTCCAGCAGCGGTTGGCACTCGGCATGTTGCGTGCTGCCCGTCGCCGCCAGGCTAATCAAATAGCGGCTGAAGCCATCGGTCACCGTGAACGGTTCAACGCGAGATCCGTCGCCCAGGCGGATCCAGCCCTTGTGATCGAGCGCCCATACATGGTTGGCATGCTGAGGCACCGTCAGTTGCCCCATGCGCGGCGGCGCACGCCGCCGGGTCCGACGGTTGCTCACCAGTCCCGCCCGTTTGAGAATCCCGCCCGCCGTCGAGGCCGACGGCCAATCGACGTCCCCTTGGCGAGCCTCAAGTTTGCTGACGATCTTGCGCGGTCCCCAGCTCGGCCGCTCAAGCCGCAGCCCCACAATCGCATCCACGATGTGCTGTGGTGTCGCCCGTCCATGAACCCGCGCGGCATGGGAGCGATCCGCCAGCCCGGCAGGTCCTTCCAACCGGTAGCGCTCCAGCCACTTATAACCGGTCTTGCGGCTAATCTCGTAGCGCTCGCAAAGCTCCGTCATCGTCCACAAGCCGGTTCGCTGATCCGAGATGAAGCGAACTCGTTCGTCCATTGTACAGCTCTCCCGCCAAGGCATCGGCTGATCCTCCCAGCCGACAGAGAACTGTCACCCATCCATCCGGTCTACTCTGTTACCTATCTATCCGGTCTGGACAGCGAGCCGACCCTCCCCCTCCAGGGGAGGGTAAGCGCCCGCTGCGCTCTACTCCACGAGATCGGCCACCGTGGTTGCGGCCTTGAGGCCGGTGCCGGTAAGGACCGCAACCGTGGTCTCGCTCGCCTTGATGGCCCCGGCGGCGACGAGTTTCTCCAGCGCCGCGGCTGCGCTGGCGCTGGTCGGCTCGGCGAACAGACCCTGACGCGCGAGGCGGCGGAGGGCAGCGACGATCTCGTCTTCGGTGAGCGCAATGGTGCCGCCGCCGCTCTCGCGCAAGGCGGCGATGATCTCGCGCAGGCGCAGCGGATTCTTGATCGCGGTGCCTTCCGCGATGGTCTTCTTCACCTCGCGCGTAACAGGCGTGTCGACGCCGGCCTGAAAGCTCGCGTCGATCGGCGAGCAGTTGAGCGGCTGCGCCGCGAACAGCCGCGGCAGCTTCGATATCTGGCCGGCCTTCAAGAGCTCGCGGAAACCGAAGGCGCAGCCGAGCAGGCTGCTGCCCGCGCCGACGGGAACGATGACGTTGTCAGGCGCGCGGAAGCCGAGGTCTTCCCAGATCTCATAGGCGAGCGACTTGGTGCCTTCGAGGAAGAACGGCTGCCAGTTGTGGCTGGCGTAAAACGTCTGGCTCGACTGCCTGATAGCCTCGGCCTCCGATTCCTCGCGCGGGCCTTCGACGAGCTGCACGGTCGCGCCGTAAGCGCGCACCTGCGCGATCTTGGCCGGCGACGTCGAGGCGGGCGCGAGAATCTTCACGCGTATGCCGCCGGCAGCACCCAGCCCCGCCATCGACGAGCCGCCATTGCCGGACGAGTCCTCCAGAATGGCGTCAATGCCGATCTGCCGCAGGAACGACAGCATCACCGCCGAGCCGCGGTCCTTGAAGCTGCCGGTCGGATTGAACCATTCGAGCTTGAACAACGGGCGCAGATCGCCCCAATCCTGCTGGACCAGCGGCGTGCAGCCTTCGCCGAGCGTGATCGGCTTTGCGATCTCGACCGGCAGCGCCGCCCGATAGCGCCAGAGCGACCGCGCGCGGCTGTCGATGTCCTCCCGCGATATGCCTGCGCCCGGCGTCACCAGCAGCGGCGTGCGCTCGTCCGAGCACCAGCGCGGCTGGTCGAGCGGGTAAAGCTTTCCATTGCGGGGGTCGATATAGCTGGCGGCGGGCATGGCGTTCTCCAGGGCGATCCGCCCGATATGTCCGAATACGCAGGTTTTATCCAGCCACCTGTTTCGACGGCGTGGACGCCGCCCCTTCAAAAAATCGAACGATTACATAGATATAAGACGCGTTCCGGTGTCGTTCGCCGATCGAGGCGGGCACGCGAACGGTGGCTGCCTGCCGCGCACGATTAACTTGTCTGTCGTGGCTGGCCGCTACAATATGTTGGATTGAGCTTGCGTCGCTGGTCCTCGACCGCCGACGCGACCGAGCCAGGCCCGTCCGAGCGGCGGGCCGTTGGCTTTTTGGGAGTTTGGCCATGAGCCGCGCGAACCGTACCGAGCATATCCGCCTCACCTCCCATCCGGAGCCGGGCAAGAAAGCCGCCTACCCGATCCATTGGGGCGCCGCGGATGCGCGGGCGCGAGGGCCGATCATCGGCACGGTGTCGCGCGCCGGGGACCGCAACGTGATCGGCAGCCACGGCGGCTCCTATGCGATGTACCGCGCGCTCGCAGTCTCCGCCGGCGCGCTCGATCCGATCCGCCGGCCCGATCTCACCAACACCTTTCCGGCCGCGACCATCGGCCCGTTCGAGCAATGGCGCGATCCCGCAAAGATCGTCGCGCTCGATCCATGGGGGCATCTCGTCGCCGAGAATTTCGGCAAGGACATCGCCGAGGGCGTCGATATCCGCCCGAGCATCGCGGTGACGCGGGCCCGGCTCGATTTGCCGGAGATCCGGGAGGCGCTGGCGCAAAAGCGGCTGCGCGCCGACGGTGAGGTCGTGCACGCCAATGGCAGCGTCTCCGTGGTGAAGATCGCGATCGATCCGGTCTGGTACCTGCCGGGCCTTGCGGAGCGCTTTGCCACCAACGAGACCGAGCTGCGCCGCACGCTGTTCGAGCAGACCGCGGGCATGTTCCCGGAGCTGGTGACGCGCCCGGACCTGAAGGTGTTCCTGCCGCCGATCGGCGGCACCACCGTCTACATGTTCGGCGATGTGACAAAGCTGCCGGACCATCGCACCAAGATCACCTGCCGCGTCCATGACGAGTGCAACGGCTCCGACGTGTTCGGCTCCGACATCTGCACCTGCCGTCCCTATCTGATCCACGGTATCGAGGAATCCGCGCGCGGTGCGCAGGAGGGCGGGCTCGGGCTCGTCGTCTACAACCGCAAGGAAGGCCGCGCGCTCGGCGAGGTCACCAAATTCCTGGTCTACAATGCGCGCAAGCGCCAGGAGGACGGCGATGCGGCCGCCGCCTATTTCGAGCGCACCGAATGCGTCGCCGGCGTCCAGGACGCCCGCTTCCAGCAGCTGATGCCGGATACGATCCACTGGCTCGGCCTGAAGCGCATCGACCGCTTCCTGTCGATGAGCGACATGAAGTACGACGCGCTGACCTCGCAGGGCATCGACATCGTCGAGCGCGTGCCGATCCCGCCGGAGCTGATCCCGGCCGACGCCTATGTCGAGATCGCCGCCAAGAAGGCCGCCGGCTATTACTCGACCGACATCGCGCCGGAGAAGGACGTCGACGGCGTGGTCGGGCGTTCGCTGGAAAAATACTGATCGGTGATGGCGGACGCTTTGGACTTGCACGCTCGCTCGCTGCTCACCGCACAGGCGGTGCGCGCACGGGCCGGGCAGATGCTCGAGATCGGCCTTGCCGGCGGCTTGAGCCACTTCACGATCGATCTCGACCGGATGGACGGCGTTGCGGAGGCGGTGCTCGCGGTGACGCGAAAAGCCTATCCGACACTGGAGATTCCATTCCATGCGCGCTGGCGCCACTTCGTGCTTGGCGGCGTCGACCGCTGGGCGCGGCTCGCGGACGCGACACCGTGGCCCGACCGCGCGGCGCGGGCGCGCGCGGAGTTCGACCTTGCCATTGTCAGCGTGCTGCTCGACGCCGGCGCGGGCGCTGCGTGGCGCTATCGTGACGCCCTGACGGGTGAGGCCATCGGCCGGTCGGAGGGGCTCGCGATCGCAAGCCTCGACATGTTCGCCAGCGGTCTGTTCTCGGGCGACGCACATGCGCCGTTCAGGGCGGATGCGAATGTGCTTGCAAAACTGCCGCTCGCCTCCCTCACCTCGGCGTTTCAGGTCAACGATACCAATCGGCTGCTCGGGCTCGAAGGACGTACCGATCTGCTGCGACGTCTGGGCAAGCTGGTTGCGCAGCGCGCGGATATTTTCGGCATGCAGGACACGCCGCGGCCGGGCGGCCTGTTCGACCACATCGCGGCGCAGGCAAATGGCGGCGCTATCGCGGCGCCCGCCATCCTGTCGGCCGTGCTGAACCAGCTCGGGCCGATCTGGCCGTCGCGGCTCGAGCTTGCAGGAATTCCGCTCGGCGATTGCTGGCGGCATCCCGCGATCGAGGCCGACGATGCGACCGCCGGCCTCGTTCCGCTGCACAAGCTGTCGCAATGGCTGAGCTATTCGCTGATCGAGCCGCTGCAGCGCGCCGGATTTGAGGTGACGGACATCGACGGCCTGACCGGGCTTGCCGAGTACCGCAATGGCGGCCTGTTCGTCGATCACGAGGTGCTGCGCCTGCGCGATGCCGCGGATGCCGAACGCGCACATGCGGTCGATTCGCTGCTCGTCGTCGAATGGCGCGCGCTGACTGTCGCGCTGCTGGACCGTGTTGGCGAACTTGTTCGCGCCAAGCTCGGCCGCACGCCTGAGACCTTGCCGCTCGCCAGCATCCTCGAAGGCGGCACCTGGGCCGCGGGCCGCGCCATTGCGTTTGCGCGCCGTCCCGACGGCTCGCCGCCGCTCAAGGTGATCAGCGACGGCACGGTTTTCTAGCGCATTGCGCATTGATCATTTCAGGAGCATCCGATCATGGAAGGCGTCACCATCGTCGATCATCCGCTGGTGCAGCACAAGCTGACGCTGGTGCGGGACAAGTCCATCTCGACCAAATCGTTTCGCGAGCTGATCAAGGAGATCGGCATGCTGCTCTGCTATGAGGTGACGCGCGACCTGCCGCTCACGGACACCGTGATCGAGACGCCGCTCGCAACGATGCATTCGGCCAAAATCGCCGGCAAGAAGCTGGTGTTCGTGCCGATGCTGCGCGCCGGCACCACCTTCGTCGACGGCATGATGGACCTGGTGCCGACCGCGCGCGTCGCCCATATCGGCCTCTACCGCGAGCCGCACAGCTTTGCCGCAGTCGAGTACTTCTTCAAATCGCCGTCCGATCTCGGCGAGCGCCTCGCCATCGTTGTGACGCCTGTCGTCGCCACCGCCAACACCGCCGTCGCCGCCGTGGACCGGTTGAAGGAACGCGGCGCCAGGGACATCCGCCTCGCCTGCCTGATTGCCGCGCCGGAAGGCCTGGAGCGGCTGCGCGGACTGCATCCGGACGTGCCGATCTGGACCGCTGCGGTCGACGAAGGCCTCGACGAGAATGGTTTCATTCTGCCTGGCCTTGGCGACGCCGGCGACCGCGCCTACGGCACGCGCTAAAGCGCGACGAATCGTCGTCGCGCTTTAGGTTGTTGTTTGAGCATGATCTTTTCGGAAAACCGCTGCGCACTTTTCCGGATCATGCTCTAGGAACGCCTTCCATCCTGCGCGGTTCTCCGCTGGATGATGGAGAGCGACATGACCTATCAGGATGACGACCGCAGGGTTGACGGAACCCGCCGCAACAGTCCGATCGGCTGGGCAATCGGCGCGATCTTCGTGATCGCCGTGGTCGCGGCCGTGTTCTTCTACAATGGACGCGAGATTGGTCCGCAGACAACGACCTCGAACCCGAGCACTGCGCCGAACGTCACCACGGGCTCGAATGCGCCGGCCGCGCCGGCGAAGTAACGCGCTCTCGCCGCTCAGGTTGGCGGTCTCGGCGGCAGGTCCTTTGCATCGGCCGGCGCCGGCTTTTGCTTGAGGTCGGCAATCAGACGTTCCATCTCGCCGATTTCCCGCACTTGCGCCTCGATAATGCCGTCAGCCAGCTTGCGCACGCGTGGATCGCGGATGTGCGCGCGCTCGCTCGTCAGCACCGCGATCGAATGATGCGGGATCATCGCTTTCATGTAGGCGACGTCGGACACCGTCTCCTGGCTGCGAACGAGCCAGAGCGAAATTGCGAACACGGCGGCACCCGCTATCAGAATGACCACGTTCGCGGTCCGGTTCCGGTACATGCCCCACATGAAGCCGAGCATCACGATGGCCATGACTGCGCCCATCAGCAGCGCCATCCAGGTCCGGGTCTGGCTGTACCAGACGTGATCCAGGGCGAACGTGTTGAGGTACATCAGGCCGAACATGATCAGCGTGGAAGCCGCGATCATCGCGGCAAAGCGACCATAAGACATGCGATACATCCTGTCGTTGTCAGAGAGGATATGCCTGTCTGGAGCGATTGTTCCGGAGGGAAAAGCTCAGATCTTCCCGCTGCCGCAGATCCCTTTCAGCGCCTGCCATTCCTTGTCCGTCAGGAGCGGCGGGCCGCTGGCGGGGCGGTCCTCCTTCGTCATGCGCGCGAGACGGTCTTCGGTGAGTGGGTGGCTCGCCAAGATCGTAAATCCGCTCCCGCCTTCTTTGCCGGTGATGCGGAACATCAGCTCGGCCGCGGGCTTCGGCGAGCGCCCGAGCTTGTGCATGATCTCGATCGCGAACGTGTCGGCGGCGGTTTCCGCCTCGCGCGAATAGGAGGCTTCGACCACGCTGCGCGAAGCGAAGATCACGGCGGATGAGCCGGTGATGTCGCCGAACAGCAGGCCGATCAGAAACGAGGTGCCGCCATTGTAGATCAGCCCGCGCATGTTGTCGTGATGCTTGAGATGGCCGAGCTCGTGGGCGAGGATGCCGGCGAGTTCATCAGGGTCTTGCGCCTTGTCGAGCAGCCCCCGCAGCACGTACACCTTGCCGCCGGGCAGCGCGAACGCGTTCGGCACCGGAGTCGGCAGCACGCCAGCGGTCATGGCATCGTCGTCGAGGCCCGCGGCATCGCGCAGGCGGTTGACGAGCTTCGTGAACGCGGCCTTGCCCGCGGGGTCTTGGCACACGCTGCGGCCGAAGATGGTCTTGACCTGGACTTCGGAGGCATCGCCGATGCGGCGCTCGATCGGCTTCGGCACCAGCGGCGCGAGACGATCGGCCGCGAGCGGCACGCCGAACAGGACGACGCAGACGATGGAGATGGCGGCCGCCACCGACCAGCCGACGATTTTTGCGATACCGCGGCGCGAGGTCTGGTGCTCGTCGAGGCGCATGCAGCGCGCGGTCACATCGGCGGCCAGCGCGGCATCGCGGATCTCGAGCCGCGCCAGCGGCGGCGCGGTCGTGCAGGCAAGCCGCAGGATGCCCGCCGGACTGTCGGCGCGGCGGATGTCGGCATAGGCCCAGCGAACCGGCGCCCCGCCCTCCTCAGCGATCTCGAGCGCATCCCCGAGCGCCAGCCTCACCTGACGCCGGCGGCTCGACACGCCATCGAAGAAGATGGTCGGCTTGGCCGACTGCGCCGGCGCCTCGGTGGACAACTCACTCACAGCTCAGAATCCCGCGACATCGAGCCCATCGGCAAAACCTTCGCCGAGCGCGCTGGCAAGCTCGCCGCTGCCACGCACGTCCGCCGCGGCTCCGATGTTGTGCACCTCGACGGTCTCCAGCACCCTGGCCCAGATGTCGCGCTGCAGATAGACCCGCATGACGATGTTGAGCGCAAGGGCGAGGGCGAAATAGCCGACGACCATCATCACCAGCATGGGGATGCTCTTCGCGTGAGCATTGGGACCCAATAGCTGCTGGACCGGAAGGCCACTCAGCTTGACAGCGAGAGCGGTGGCCCCGCCGATATAGAAGCCGAAGATGGTGCTCAGCAGCAGCGACCAGCCGGTCACCTTCCAATAGAGGCCGTAGAACGCGTTGTGCGGGAGGTCCGAGGACAGGCTGACGCCGCCGATGCGGATGCCGTCGAGCCACCAGCGCCATTCGCGCGCCTTGAACTCGGCGTAGAAGAACGGGGCGAGCGGGAAGACGACGAGCGCGACCGGGCTGAGCAGCCACAGCCACCAGCCGCGCTTGAAGAAGGTCCAGCCGTCGCTTTCGAAGTCACCACGCAGATCGCCATAATAGGTGTGCCGCATCTTGTAGCGTTCGAGCGAAGCCTCGCGCCAGGGCAGCGCCAGGCCGAGCGTGAGGAACACCAGCAGGCCCCAGGCCATGGCACGGAATGAATAAGCCCAGCCCGAGCCGTCCATCCAGAATCGCACGCCGCGCCAGACCGTGCGGGTCAGCCGGTAGCGCCGCGCGCGAAAGATCGCGAACTGGCCGAAGGCGTAGAAGCTGATGAACAGCGGCGTCGAGGCAAAGCCCTGCCAGCGCTCGAACTCGATACCGACGAGGAAATAGGCAAGGTAGATCGGCATCAGGATCGCGAGTGCGAACAGGAAGCCGATCAAAAGCTCCTTGCCGCGGCCGGTGTATTCGGCGGCATCGCCGTCGATCGCGGTGTTCGACCACAGATGGCGGCGGATGTCGGTGACCAGCCAGAACCGGTAGAAGCCGAAGGTGACGAGCTCCAGCATGGCACCTTTGGTGACCATTTTCCGGAACACGGAGCGGTCGCCGGTGAAATCGACCTGCGTCGACGGCAGTGGCGGCGGCAGGGGTTCGGAGCCGATGGGGGCCCATTGCATGTCGTTCACGGCGGCAACCTCGGGGTGCGGACCTGTCAGGGGCAAACTATAGATCAAGGATTGGTCGATCCCCAAGATGGGCAGGTTCGATTTGCCTCGATTGTGGTCGATTTCTCGCAGGATTCTCCGGCCAACGGCGTGCGGCAGATCACGTTGACACATCCACGTGACGTCCGCCCGATTCCGCTCGCAAAGGTTGGATGTGGCAAAACTCGCCCTTGCTCCGGCGCAGACAACCGGCTGTAATTGCAAATCAAATACCGCAGCGCAGAATTCAACGAGAACGCGCGGTCGATGTCAGGGAGAACGGTCATGCATGGGACGATCGAGAGCGCGGCGAAGCTCGACGCACTTCGCGCACGCGCCACGTCGCTGCCGCTGGAGCAGTTCGATCCGGGCGATCCTGAATTGTTCAGGACCGATACGTTCTGGCCATATTTCGACCGGCTGCGCCGTGAGGATCCCGTGCACTATTGCAAGGACTCGATGTTCGGGCCGTACTGGTCGGTGACGCGCTACAACGACATCATGGAGATCGAGACCAATCACGCCGTGTTCTCCTCGGCCTCGGCGCTCGGCGGCATCACCATCCGCGACATCGACCCGGATTTGCGCCGCGAGAGTTTCATCTCGATGGACCCGCCGCGCCACGCCGCGCAGCGCAAGAGCGTGGCGCCAATGTTCACGCCGACGCATCTGGACAATCTCGCCATCAACATCCGCAAGCGCTCCGCCGAGTGCCTGGACAATCTGCCGCGCGGCGAGGTGTTCGACTGGGTCGATCAGGTCTCGATCGAGCTGACCACGCAGATGCTGGCGGTGCTGTTCGACTTTCCCTGGGAGGATCGCCGCAAGCTGACGCGCTGGTCCGATATCGCCACCACCATTCCCGGCCCGGACGGCCTCGTCGCGACCGAGGACGAGCGGCAGGTCGAGCTGACGGAATGCGCGCAGTATTTCTCGCGGCTGTGGAAGGAGCGCATCGCCCAGCCGCTGAAGAGCGACCTTTTGTCGATGATGGCCCACAGTGACGCCACCCGCGACATGGACGCGAAAAACTTCCTCGGCAATCTCATCCTCCTGATCGTCGGCGGCAATGACACCACCCGCAACACCATGTCGGGCTCGCTGCTCGCGCTGAGCCAGCATCCGGAGCAGTATCGCAAGCTGCGCGATAATCCGGCGCTGCTCGACAGCTTCGTGCCGGAGGTGATCCGCTGGCAGACGCCGCTGGCGCATATGCGCCGCACCGCGCTCTCCGATTTCGAGTTCCGCGGCAAGCAGATCAAGAAGGGTGACAAGGTCGTGATGTGGTACGTTTCGGGCAACCGCGACGAGGAGGCGATCGAAAAGCCCTATGATTTCATCATCGACCGCGCCCGCCCCCGCACGCACCTCTCGTTCGGCTTCGGCATCCACCGTTGCGTCGGCTTGCGGCTTGCCGAGCTCCAGCTCAAGATCATCTGGGAAGAGATCCTGAAGCGGTTCGACCATATTGATGTGGTCGGCGAACCCAGGCGGGTCTATTCGAGTTTCGTAAAGGGACTCGAAAGCTTGCCCGTGAAGATTGCGGCGTGAGTTAAACCACGAGGATGCCGCGCCCCCTCTCCCGCTTGCGGGAGAGGGTTGGGGAGAGGGTGCCTCCGCAACGGGACAATCCCCGAGAGGATAGAGCCCTCACCCGGCGCTACGCGCCCACCTCTCCCACAAGCGGGAGAGGTTAAGCAGACACACTGGAGCCACCACCATGAACATTCAAGCGCCGGTTAAAGTGGACAAAGCCGAACGCATGCGCAGAGCCCGCGAGGAGGCCTATGCGACACCGCTGGCGCAATTCCACCCCGGCGCGCCCAGGCTATTCCAGGACGACACCCTGTGGCCGTGGTTCGAGCGGCTGCGCAAGGAAGAGCCGGTGCATTACTGCACCAATGCGCCGATCGAGCCCTATTGGTCGGTGGTGAAATACAACGACATCATGCATGTCGACACCAATCACGGCATCTTCTCCTCGGACTCGACGCTCGGCGGCATCTCGATCCGAGACGTGCCTGATGGTTACGATTGGCCGAGCTTCATCGCGATGGACCAACCCAAGCACTCGGCACAGCGCAAGACGGTGTCGCCGATGTTCACGCCGACCCATCTGGACGAGCTGGCAAAGCTGATCCGTCAGCGTTCGCGGACCGTGCTGGACAACCTGCCGCGCAACGAGACCTTCAACTTCGTCGAGCGCGTCTCGATCGAGCTGACGACGCAGATGTTGGCGACCCTGTTCGATTTTCCCTGGGAGGAGCGGCGCAAGCTGACGCGCTGGTCGGACGTCTCGACCGCGCTGCCCAAGAGCGGCATCGTCGCGTCGGCCGAAGAGCGCCGCCGCGAGATGGACGAATGCTACGCCTATATGTCCAAGCTGTGGAACGAGCGCGTCAACGCCGCGCCGCGCAACGACCTCCTGTCGCTGATGGCGCACAATGACGCCACCCGCCACATGGACCCCGACAACCTCATGGGCAACATCATCCTGCTGATCGTCGGCGGCAATGACACGACGCGGAATACCATGACCGGCTCGGTGCTGGCGCTGAACGAGAACCCGGACCAATACGACAAGCTGCGCGCCAATCCGGAGCTGATCGATTCCATGGTGCCGGAGGTGATCCGCTGGCAGACGCCGCTGGCGCATATGCGGCGCACGGCGTTGCAAGACACCGAGATCGGCGGCAAGCACATCAGGAAGGGCGACCGCGTCGTGATGTGGTACGTCTCCGGCAACCGCGACGAGGAGATGTTCGAGAGGCCGAACGATTTCATCATCGACCGCCCGCGCCCGCGCACGCATCTCTCCTTCGGCTTCGGCATTCACCGCTGCGTCGGCATGCGCCTCGCCGAGCTGCAGCTCAAGATTGTCTGGGAGGAGATGCTGAAGCGGTTCGACCGGATCGAGGTGGTCGGCGAGCCCAAGCGGATCTATTCGAGCTTCATCAAAGGCTATGAGTCGCTGCCGGTAAGGATTCCGGGGTAGCCGCGCTTCTACGGACTCCCTTGAGGCAAGCCGCCTCCTCAAGCTTCCCTGTCATGCTCCGCGAAAGCGGGGCATCCAGTACGCCGCGGCCTCTCGGTTTAGCCGCGCGGTCTCTGGAATGTGGATTGCCCGCCCCAGTGCGCAAGCGCGCACAAGGCGGGCAATGACACCGGAGTATGGAGCCGCCAGCTATAAAATTCCGGCATGACAGCTCGCACAACATGCGAAGGGTTGCTCGCGGCCTTCTGTCCTAAACCGCGTTGAAAGCACCTAACTCAACTTGATGTCCCACACGCCTTCCCTACGGCAGGCGGCGACTTCCTCGCGGAGCAGCGCGGTGACGGCCAGCGAGGCTGTGGAGGCCGGGCGGTCGATTGGAGAAGCGAAAATGAGCTCGCGCGTCATCGGCTTTGACACCGCTGTTGTTTCCAGCCGCCCATCCGCGACCTCGCCGTGGACCGATGACGGCGGCAACAACGCGAAGCCGAGCCCCTCTTCGACGAGGCTCGTCAGCACGCGGAACGAATCCGCTTCCAGCTGGACATTGAGCTTGATCTTGCGCTGCGCGGCGGCGTGCTCGATCAGCGCGCGAAGGCCGTGGGAATGACTGGGCAGCACCAGACGCTGCCGCAGCAGCCAGCCGATCTCGACGCTCTTCTTGCGCGCGAGCCCGCAGCCGCGCGGGCCGACCGCGACGATGTTGTCGCGCCCCAAGCTCTGCACGTTGAGATGCAGATCGGCCGAGCGGCCATAGAGGATCGCGAGATCCATCTCGCCGCGATGCAGCCATTCGACGAGATGGCCGCTGTAGCTCTCGACGATGCGCAGCGAGATGCCGGGAAATCTTTCGACGCAACGCCGCGCAAAGCGCGCCGACAGCACGCAGCTCACGGTCGGAACCAGGCCGAGCACGACCTGCCCCGAGGGCGGCCCCTTGGCCGACTGGATGTCGTCGCGGATCTGGTCCAGTTGCCGCACGATGCCGGAGGTGCGCACCAGCAGCAGGTGCCCCGCTTCCGTCAGCACCATGCCGCGGCCGTTGCGGGTGAACAGCTCCGTGCGCAGCTCGTGTTCCAGCAGTTTGATCTGCCTGGAAAGCGCCGGCTGCGCCACGCGCAGCGTGTCGGAGGCCTTGGAGAGGCTGCCGAGCTCCGCCACGCAACTGAAGGTCCTGAGCTGCCGGAAATCCATGCTTGCCAATCCTGGAAGGCTACTTCATACGCTATAGCAAATGAGCATAGGGGGCTGGCGATGTTTTCACAACGCCAGAGGGTTGGCCGGCGTTATCTTGACTGCCGCACCGAACAGGAAACGCCATGAGTGAAGACCACCACACCGAAGATCACGCCGACATCCGCGAGGCCGTCGCAAAGCTCTGCGCGCAGTTTCCCGGCGAATATTGGCGCAAGCTCGATCGCGAAATGGCTTACCCAAAAGCCTTCGTCGATGCGCTGACCGAGGCCGGCTATCTCTCGGTGCTGATCCCGGAAGAGTATGGCGGTGCAGGCCTGAAGCTCTCGGCTGCGGCGGCAATCCTGGAAGAGATCCAGCGCGCGGGCTGCAACGGCGGCGGCTGCCACGCCCAGATGTACACGATGGGCACGGTGCTGCGGCACGGCAATGCCGAGCAGAAGGCAAAATATCTGCCGAAGATCGCGAGCGGCGAATTGCGCCTGCAGGCCTTCGGAGTCACCGAGCCGACCAGCGGCACCGACACCTCCTCGCTCAAGACCTTTGCGCGCAAGGAGGGCAACGACAGCTACATCGTCAACGGCCAGAAGATCTGGACCAGCCGCGCCGAGCATTCCGACCTGATGATCCTGCTGGCCCGCACCACGCCGAAGGATCAGGTCAAGAAGCGCACCGATGGTCTTTCGGTGTTCATCGTCGACATGCGCGAGGCGAAGGGTAAGGGCCTCGAGATCCGCCCGATCCGCACCATGATGAACCACGCCACCACCGAAGTGTTCTTCACCGACATGAAGGTGCCGGCGGAGAATCTGATCGGCGAAGAGGGCAAGGGTTTTCGCTACATCCTCTCCGGCATGAATGCCGAACGCATCCTGATCGCCGCCGAATGCGTCGGCGATGCCAAATGGTTCATCGCCAAGGCGACGAACTACGCCAAGGAGCGCAGCGTGTTCGGCCGGCCGATCGGTCAGAATCAGGGCATCCAGTTCCCGATCGCCAAGGCTTACGCAGCGATGCGCGCGGCCGAGCTGATGGTGAAGGAAGCCACCCGCAAATACGAGGCCGGCCTCGACTGCGGCGCGGAGGCCAACATGGCAAAAATGCTGGCGGCGGATGCGTCCTGGGAGGCAGCGAATGCCTGCATCCAGACCTATGGCGGCTTCGGCTTCGCCGAGGAATACGACGTCGAGCGCAAATTCCGCGAGACGCGGCTCTATCAAGTCGCGCCGATCTCGACCAACCTCGTGCTGTCCTTCGTCGCCGAGCACGTGCTCGGCATGCCCCGCTCGTACTGAGGCCGCCATCATGGGAGCATTGGACGGCATCAGGGTGATTGCGGTCGAGCAGGCCGTGGCGGCGCCGTTCTGCTCCTCGCGGCTGGCGGATGCCGGCGCGGAGGTGATCAAGATCGAGCGGCCCGAGGGCGATTTCGCTCGCGGCTATGACGCGGCGGCCAAGGGCCAGAGCAGCTACTTCGTCTGGCTCAACCGCGGCAAGCAATCGGCGGTGGTCGATCTCACGACGAAGGAGGGCCGCGCCGAGCTGGAGCAGCTAATCGCCAGCGCCGACGTGCTGATCCAGAACCTCAAGCCCGGCTCGATGGACAAGCTCGGCTTTTCGCGCGAGCGGCTCTTGAAGGACTATCCAAAACTGATCTCGTGCACGATCACCGGCTATGGCGACGAGGGCCCTTACGCGCACCGCAAGGCCTATGACCTCCTGATCCAGGCCGAGAGCGGCCTGGCCTCGATCACCGGCAATCCCGATGGCGCCTCGCGCGTCGGCATGTCGATCGTGGATGTGGCGACCGGCGCCACCGCGCACGCAGCGATCCTGGAGGCGCTGATCGCGCGCGGGCGCACCGGCAAGGGCGCGGACATCCGCATCTCCATGTTCGACGTAATGGCGGACTGGTGCACCGTGCCGCTGCTCAATGCGGAAGCCGGCAATCCGCCCAAGCGCATGGGCCTGCGCCATCCCTCGATCGCGCCCTATGGCGTGTTCACCTCGAAGGACGGCAAGGACATTCTGATCTCGATCCAGAGCGAGCGCGAATGGAAGACGCTTTGCGCAAAGGTGCTCGATAAGCCCGACCTGCCGGCCGACCCGCGCGTCGCCAACATGGTCGAGCGCGTGCGCAACCGCGACTTCACCGATACGACGGTGGCGGATATCTTCGGCAAGATGACGCGGGACGAGCTGCTGAAACGGCTCTCCGACGCCGACATCGCCTTCGCCGAGGTTAACACCATGGCCGACCTTGCCAACCATCCGCATCTGCGCCGCATCGAGGTCGACACGCCGAACGGCCAGGTCAGCTATCCCGCGCCGGCCCCGATCATCGTCGGCGAGACGCGCGCCTACGGCGCGGTGCCTGCGATTGGCCAAAATCCAAAGTCCAAAAAGTAAGAAGAGCGAAGCGCCATGACCGGGAAGCTCGACATCGATCATTTGCGGCAATGGATCGGCCGCAGCACGGAGGCCAGCGACATCGTCACCGCGCAGCTCGTCAAGGGACTGCGCGCGACGCTATTCCAGGAGGTCGGCGAGCCCAAGACGGGCGATGCCGCGCCATTCACCGTGCATTGGTGTCTGGCGCAGCCGGTGTTTCCGATGTCGATGCTCGGGCCCGACGGCCACCCGACCCGCGGCGGCTTCCTGCCGCCGGTGCCGCTGCCGCGCCGGATGTGGGCCGGCGGCGAGATCCAGTTCTTGCAGCCGCTGCAGGTCGGCGATGAATCGACGCGGACCTCGCGCATCGCCGACGTGCAGGTGAAGACGGGATCGACCGGCACTTTGTGCTTCGTCTCGGTCGAGCACAGCATCTCTTGCCCACGGGGCACCGCGATCCGCGAGCGGCAGGACATCGTCTATCGCGAGATGACGAGCAGTGCGCCCGCTGGCAAGACCCCGCCTCCCCCGCCGACGGCGCAGCATCGCGAGATCCATGTCTCCGATCCCGTGCTGCTGTTCCGCTACTCCGCGCTGACCTTCAACGGCCACCGCATCCATTACGACCGCGACTATGTCACCAAGGTCGAGGGTTACCCTGGTCTCATTTTCCATGGCCCCTTGCAGGCGGCTTTGATCATCGAGATGGCGGCGAAGCTGCGCGGCGGCAAGGCGCCGAAGAAGTTTTCGTATCGCGGCGTGCAGCCCCTGTTCGAGGGCACTGAGTTCTCCGTGAATGCCACCGAGACCGCTGATGGCATGGAGCTGTGGACCGCGAATGCGGAGGGGCAGCCGACGATGAAGGGGACGGCGGTGTGGTGACGACGCCCCCGTCATTGCGAGCGGCGACGTGACGATCTAGACCCTCACCCTGTGGAGCCGCGCAGCGGCGTCTCGAGGGCGGGGCCACCAGCCGGGCCTTCATGCTTCGAGACGCGCGTTCCGCGCTTCTCAGGATGAGGAAAGAACAGGGACGGAAACCATGTCCAAGAACGGCAAGACCGGCAGCAAGTCCGTCACCGTCAAGCAGGCCACCCTCGACCTGCTGCGATCTTTCGGCATCAAAAAAGTGTTCGGCAATCCCGGCTCGACCGAGCTGCCGTTCCTGAGCGACTGGCCCGACGACATCGACTACGTGCTGGCGCTGCAGGAAGCGTCCGCCGTCGGCATGGCCGACGGTTACGCGCAGGCGACGCGCAACGCCGGCTTCGTCAATCTGCATTCGGCTGCCGGCGTCGGCAATGCGCTCGGAAACATCTACACCGCGCATCGCAACCAGACGCCGCTGGTGATCACCGCGGGCCAGCAGGCGCGATCGATCCTGCCGCTGCAGGCCTTCCTCTATGCCGAGCGCGCCTCCGAGTTTCCGCGGCCCTACGTCAAGTACAGCGTCGAGCCGGCGCGGCCCGAGGATGTGCCGGCCGCGATCGCGCGGGCCTATTACACCGCGATGCAGCCGCCGTGCGGGCCGACCTTCGTGTCGATCCCGATCGATGACTGGACACATGCCTGCGCGCCGGTCGAGGCGCGCAAGGTCAGCCGCGAGATCGGGCCGGAGCTTGAGGCGATGAAGGCGCTGGTCGCGGCACTCGGTTCTGCAAAGCACCCTGCTCTCGTCGTCGGGCCCGGCGTCGACCGCGCCGGCGCGGTCGATCTGATGGTGCGTGTCGCCGAGAAGGCCAAGGCCAGCGTCTGGGTCAGCCCGTTCTCGGCGCGCTGCTCGTTTCCCGAACGGCATCCGCAATTCGCAGGCTTCCTGCACGCCTCGCCGGCGCAACTCTCCGACGCATTGCGCGCGCACGACCTCGTGGTCGTGATCGGCGCGCCGGTGTTTACCTTCCACGTCGAGGGCCACGCCGCGATCTTCGACGGCGGCGCGACGATCTTCCAGATCACCGACGATCCGGACGCGGCCGCGGTGACGCCGGTCGGCACCAGCATCATCGCCACCATGAAGCCGGCGCTGAGTCTGTTGCTCGACCAGCTGCCCGAGAGCAAACGCGCGACGCCGAAAGGCCGCACGCTGCTGCCGGCGCCATCAGCCGCCGATCCGCTGCCCGTCGAATTCCTGCTGCATTCGCTGTCGCAGGCGATGCCGGATGGCGCCTCGCTGGTCGAGGAAGTGCCCTCGCACCGGCCCGCGATGCAGAAATTCATGCCGATGCCCGGCCAGGACAGTTTTTACACGATGGCGAGTGGCGGCCTCGGCTATTCCCTGCCCGCCGCGGTCGGCATGGCGCTGGGCAAACCGAAGCAGCGCACGGTGTGCTTGATCGGCGACGGCTCGGCGATGTACTCCATCCAGGCACTCTGGACCGCCGCGCAGCGCAAGCTGCCGCTCACCGTCGTCGTCATCAACAATTCCGGCTACGGCGCGATGCGCTCGTTCAGCCAGGTGATGCAGGTGCGGAACGTGCCCGGGCTGGAGCTGCCGGGAATCGATTTCGTGCGGCTCGCCGAAGGCATGGGCTGCGATGCGGCGCGGGTGAGCAAGGCGGCCGAGCTCGGCGATGCGCTGAAGCGCGGGATGGCGTTTGAGGGCACCTGCCTCATAGAGGTCGTCGTGGATTCGGCGGTGCCGGTGCTGTACGGGCAGAAGCATTAGGGCGAATGCCGCCACACACGCAGCTGTCATTGCCCCGCCTTGTGCGCAATTGCGCACTGGGGCGCGCGATCCAGTACTCCGAGGCCGCAGTGATTAAATCGAGAAGCCGCGGAGTACTGGATGCCCCGCCTGCCGCCTACGCTAAAGCTTCGGCGCCCCTGGATCTCAACCCCGGCGAAGCCTTGGCGTAGACGGGTCGCGGGGCATGACAGCGTCAATTGCGGGAACAGCGTCGGCTACTTCCCGAACTCCTCCCGCATCCTTGCCTGGATCTTGGCCATGCCGCCGATCCAGCGGTCGTAGTTCTCGGTCTTCTTGCGCATGTAGCCGAGCACCTGGGGGTGCGGCAGGATCAGGAACGTCTCCTCCGCAAGGCCGGCGAGCACGTCCTTCGCCACCTGTTCCGGCGTGAGATCGCCATCACCGGATTGCGGGCCCTTTGGGATCGAGCGCAGCATGTTGGTGTCGACGCCCTGCGGGCACAGGATCGACACCTTGATATTGTCAGCCTTGTGCGAGATCGCGAGATTTTCGGCAAAGCCAACCGCGGCATGTTTTGTCGTCGAATAGGCCGGGCTGCCGACCTGCGAGAGCAGGCCCGCGGCCGAGATGGTGTTGAGGAAATAGCCGCCGCCGCGCGCCTTCATGCGGGGGACGAGATGCCGCGCCGCATAGACATGCGCCATGACATGGATCGCCCAGCTGCGCTGCCAGGGCTCGTCCGAATTGCCGCCGGCATTGACCGACATCGGATCGAAGCCGCCGCCGATGCCGGCATTGGAGCAGAACAGCTCGATCGGCCCGAACTGCCGTTCGGTCTCCTCGATGACGTGCGAAATATCCTTTTCCTGCGCGACGTCGCATTTGAACGCTGCACCGTCCACCGTGGCGGCGACCGCCCTCGCATTGCCGACGTCCATGTCGGCGACGACGACCTTGGCCGCGCCTGCCTGATGAAAGGCCTCGCACAGCGCCTTGCCGATGCCGTTTGCGCCGCCCGTGACGACCACGACCTTGCCGGTCACCTGCATGCGACGTCTCCTCTTGATGATACCGCTTCTTGAGCTTGCTCAGCTCAGCACGAGGTCGAGCACCGCGGTATAATGGCACGCCGCGCCAGCCAAGACAAAGCCGTGCCAGATCGCGTTCTGGAAGCGCAGCCGCCGCCAGGCGTGGAAGATCACGCCAAGGCTGTAGAGCAGGCCACCGGCAAAAATGAAGCCCAGCACCAGGGCGGGCAAAGCCTTGACCACGGAATCGTAGAGCATCATTCCGCTCCAGCCCATGGCGAGATAGATGCCGACCGCGACGCGGTCGAACCGACCGGGATATCGGAGCTTCAGCACGATACCAACGATAGCGACGCACCAGACACAGACGAGCAGCGCCAGCGCGAACACACTGTCCTTCAGCTCCAGGATGAACGGCGTGTAAGTCGCGGCGATCAGCAGATAGATCGCGGAATGGTCGAACCGCCGCAGCAGCCATTTGGCCGGCGAGACCGGCCAGAGGTTATAAGTCGCCGACAGCACCAGCATCGACAGCAGGCCGGCGACATAGATCGAGACGCCGACGATATCTGTGGCGTCGGCGTAGACCGCCGCCAGCACCACCAGCACGGTCGCTGCAATGGTGCCGGCGAGGAGGCCGATCGCATGGATGATTCCGTCAGCGATCAGCTCGGCGCGATCGTAGTTCCAGCCCATCGCGTCGGCTGCGGCGTGCACGGAGGTGGAGGCAAACTGTTTCAGTCTGAACACGGTCATGACAATCCGAGAATGGCTGAGGCAATGCTCTCTTTTATGGTCCTTCAGGACCGGCGCGTCGTTCAAACGGCTGATTTGCCGACAAAGGCGGTGGAAGTATGAAGCTTGATTTTTATCAGGCAGTTGCCACTTTTGTGACTAATCCGTTTTGCGTATCCCTCGCCCGAGCCCCCTCACCTTCATATGGCATTCAGTTTCCAGGATATGGTCGAGGAGGCGCGCCTGTCGGCGCGGGCGCTGATCGACTATGGCGAGCATTTTTTCAATCCGACGGTGCGGCTTGGCGTCACCGGCCTGTCGCGGGCCGGCAAGACGGTGTTCATCACGGCACTGATCCATGGCCTCACCCGCGGCGGCCGGTTTCCGGTGTTCGAGGCCTATGCCTCGGGCCGGATCGCGCGGGCGCATCTGGCGCCGCAGCCGGACGATGCCGTGCCGCGCTTTTCCTATGAGAGCCATCTGCGCGCGCTGATCGAGGAGCGGCGCTGGCCGAGCTCGACCGTCGACATCAGCGAGCTGCGCCTCGTCATCGACTACCAGCGCCCGAATGGCGCGGACCGCACGCTGACGCTCGATATCGTCGACTATCCCGGCGAATGGCTGCTCGACTTGCCGCTGCTGCAAAAGAGCTATGAGCAATGGTCCGCCGAAAGCCTTGCGCTGTCGCGGGAGGCGCCGCGCGCGCATCTCGCCGCGGAGTGGCACGCGCATCTTGCGACGCTCAAGCCCGAAGCACGCGAGGATGAACAGGCGACGCTGACGGCCGCAAAGCTGTTCACCAGCTACTTGCGCGCCTGCCGCGACGAGCGGTTTGCGATGAGCCTGCTGCCGCCCGGCCGCTTCCTGATGCCCGGCAATCTCGCCGACACGCCGGCGCTGACCTTTGCGCCGCTGGACGTGCCCGCGGGCGGACAGGCGGGCGAGGGATCGCTATGGGCGATGATGGTGCGCCGCTATGAGGCCTACAAGGACGTTGTGGTGCGGCCGTTCTTCCGCGATCATTTCGCAAGGCTCGATCGCCAGATCGTGCTGGCCGATGCGCTCGCCGCGTTCAACTCCGGCCCCGAGGCGCTGCACGATCTCGAAGCCGCGCTCGCGGGCATTCTCGACTGCTTCAACATCGGCCGCAGCACGATTCTATCCAGCCTGTTCCGGCCGCGCATCGACCGCATCCTGTTCGCGGCGACCAAGGCGGATCATCTGCATCATTCCAGCCACGACCGGCTCGAGGCGGTGCTGCGTCGCGCCGTGAGCCGCGCCGTCGCGCGTGCGGAAAATACTGGCGCGCAGATCGACGTCGTCGCGCTCGCCGCGGTACGCGCCACGCGCGAGGCGCAGGTTGCGCATGGCCGCGACAAATTGCCTTCGATCCTGGGAACGCCAGCCGCGGGCGAAAGCGCCGGCGGCGAGTTCTTTGACGGCAACACGGAAGTCGCGACCTTTCCGGGCGACCTGCCGCTGGATCCCGAGCCGCTGTTCAACGGCGCGGACGCGTTCCGGGGGCTGTCGACGCAGGCCGCCGAGACAAGCGATTTTCGCTTCCTGCGCTTCCGTCCGCCCAAGCTCGAGCGCGAGGGCGACAGCGAGCCGGCGCTGCCACACATCCGCCTCGACCGTGCCTTGCAGTTCCTGATCGGAGACAAGCTGTCATGAACGACCGATCGAAGCCACGACGGCCGGCGACGTTCCGGCTCGACGATCCCGGCGTCATCGTCAGCGAATCCGACGAGACCAGTCGGCTCGGCCGCGCCACCATCCAGATCACGCCGGAGCCCGATCCATCGAACTTCCCGGTGCCAATCGAAACCGCACTTCCCGCGCGACGCCGCTTTCCCTGGGGCACGCTGTTCTGGTCCGGCCTTGCCGGCCTGACGCTGCTCGGCACCGGGCTTGGCGTGGTGCACCTGATCGAGGACCTGTTTGCGCGCAGCGAAAGCCTCGGCTTCGTCGGACTTGCCTTCGCCTTCGTCACCGCGCTTGCGCTGGCCGTGGTGATCGGCCGCGAGGCGTTTGGCCTCGCGCGCCTCACAATCATCGAGAAGCTGCATCAACGCGCAGCCGCGGTGCTTGCCAGCGACGATCGCAAGGAGAGCCGCGTCATCGTGCAGGACCTGCTCAAGATCGCGCACCAGAATCCACAGCTGGCGCGCGCCCGCGCCAAGCTGGAAAGCCACGCCGGCGAGATCATCGACGGCGCCGACATGATCCGGCTCGCCGAACGCGAGCTGATGTCGCCGCTCGATGCGGAAGCGCGACGGCTGGTTTCGTCGGCCGCACAAAAGGTCTCGATCGTGACGGCGGTGAGCCCGCGCGCGGCAATCGACGTGATGTTCGTGTTTGTCGCCGCGCTGCGCCTGATCCGCCAGCTCGCCTTCCTCTACGGTGGCCGCCCCGGCGCACTCGGCATGATCCGCCTGCTCCGCCAAATCATCGCCCATCTCGCCATCACCGGCGGCATGGCCGCGAGCGACAGCCTGGTGCAGCAGATGCTGGGACACGGGATTGCGGCAAAGCTTTCGCAGCGGTTGGGCGAAGGCGTGCTGAACGGATTGCTGACGGCGCGGCTGGGCCTCGCCGCGATCGACGTGACGCGACCACTACCGTTCGCGGCGCTGCCGCCCCCGAAGCTGTCGGACCTCGCGACGGATCTGCTGCGGAAGAAGGACGAGGAAGAGTAGCGGCTCTTCTACCCTCCCCTGAACGGGGAGGGTCGGCTCGCAGCGCGTCAGCGATGCGAGACGGGGTGGGGTGACGGTCTCTCCACCTCGCATGCTGCCCGCGTGGAGAGATCACGCCACCCCGCTCGCGCTGCGCGCGATCGACCCTCCCCCTCCAGGGGAGGGTAAGAAAAGGCGCGCCAGTCTCGCCCTGAACTCGCCCGCCAGCACGCGCCACTGGAACAACGGCGAATCTTTTGGCGGTGACAGGTCCGGCGTCCAGCCCGTCAGCTTTTCCAGCACATAGGTATCCGTCAGCACGCCGCGCCAGCGGCGTTCGACTTCGCCGAGCGGCTGGCGCTGCGCGGAGATCGAATCCCACACCGGTGCGCGATTGTCCGGCTCGCGGCCGACATAGATGCCGGCGTGGCCCTTGATCCTGTTCATTCCGGGATCACGGAAATCCTGAAAGCGGCCGCGCTCGTTGATCTCCACGACAGGCACGCGGCCGCGGAACAGCCAGCGCATCATGGCGTAGGTACGATAGTCCGTGGTCGCGATCCAGGTCGCGCCGGTCTCGTCGAGTGCGGCCTGGGCGCGCGCGGCGAGCTGCTCGTAGCCAGCTTCGGCGCCGATCGGGTCGATCTTGCCGAGCAGATTCCACGGCGCGGCGACGTAGTACAGGAACACGATCACGACGAAGGCGACGCCCGAGACCACCGCAATGTTGAGCCAGAGAACACTCGACCGGATCAGCCGCGCCGGCCAGCCCTCACGCGACAGCATGACGAGGTTGACGGCGGCGGCGGCGAAGCCGACCGGCCACATGAACATCGGCCAGGTATCGCCGACCCGGAGCGTCATCGACTTCACGAGGAAATAGAGGAACGGCACCAGCACCGCGGTCGACAGCAGGATCGCGACTGGCTCGCGCGCGCGATAGCCGCGCCATGCCGTCATCGCCAAAGCCGACAGCACGACCGGCAGCATGACGAAGCCGACCAGGCCGAATTGCAGGCCGATGTAATCGCCGATCGTCCGCAGCGAGATGCCGTAATTGGCGGTGGCGCGCACGCCCTGGAAACGGAACGAGGCCCAATCGTGCTGCGCGTTCCAGATCAGCACCGGCGAGAAGATTGCGACCGCGATCAGCACCGCGAGGTAAGGATAAGGGCTGCGCAGCCAGCGCCAGCGCCAGTCCGGCACCAGCAGGAACGCCGCAACCGCGGGGGCGAACATGATCGCGGTGAATTTCGACAGCAGCGACAACCCCGCGAACAGTCCGGCCGCGAGCCACCAGCGGCCGTCGCCGCTTTGCGCCAGCCGCACCAGCGACCACATCATCGCCACCGCGAACGGGATCATAGCGACGTCGGGGGCAACCTTGGCCATCAGCAGGCCGTAATAGAGCGCGGCTTCCGGCATCAGCACCGCGAACATGACCGCGCGCGCATCATGGGTGAGGCGGCGGACGATGTCGGCGAGCAGCAGCTGCGTCACCAGCATGGCGACGATGCCGCCGAAGCGCACGCCGAGGACGGTGTCGCCGAAGATCGCGGTGCCGAAGCGGACGAGCCAGGCAATCATCGGAGGATGATCGAGGAAGCTTAACGCTCCCTCCTTCGACCAGGTCCAGTAATAGGCCTCGTCGGTGCGCAGCTCGATCGCGGAGGCATAGACGATGCGCAGCAGCGTCATTGCGGCGATGACGAGCGCGGCCATGAGGAGGAGCCGGCGGGCGGCGGCGTCTGGCTTCGCAGAGATGTCGGGAGCGATCGTCACAGCCGCGCTTTTCCCCGACTTGGGAGAGGGAGTCAATGTGGGGCGCCAACGTCGGTGTCGTCCCGGGCAAGCGAGAGCGCAGACGCGAGACCCGTAATCACAGGGAGAAGCTGCCGGACGAGCTGGTAACGAACCTCGCCAAACACCTGCCTGTGGTTATGGATCCCGGATCGGCGCGCGCCTGGGGGTGCGCTTGTCCGGGACGACAGCAGTGGGCGTGGTGTCTTCCCTACTGTTTCGTAATCTTGCCGCGCATGTGACCTCACAACCTGTCCACTCCGGGAATTAAACGCTAGGCTGGCTGTTCTCCTTCATGAACTGATACAACCGAATCATGGCCGCCGCTCCCGCACAGATGTCCGAACTCGTCCGCTCGACCGGCGTGCGGCAGGTGCGGCTGGTCTGCGGCATCATCCTGTTCGCCTATGTGGTCAGCCATTTCCTCAACCATGCGCTCGGCAACATCTCGGTCGATGCCATGGAGATCGGCGTCACCTATCACATGGCGTTCTGGCAATTCCTGCCCGTCGCGATCCTGTTCTACACCGCAGCGCTCACCCATATGGGGCTCGGCGTCTATGCCCTGTACCAGCGCCGGCAGTTCCGCTGGAAGACCATCGAGCCGCTCCAGCTCGTGCTGGGCCTCAGCATCCCTGTCCTGGTCATGGCGCATGTGATCGGCGTGCGGCTCGGCCAGACGCTGTACGGACACCAGAAGCACTATCCGCAGGAGCTCTATCTGTTCTTCGTCGGGTCGAACCGCATCTGGACCATGACCATCCTGCTGATCATCGCCTGGGTCCACGGCTGCATCGGCATCTATTTCTGGCTTCGGCTCAAGCCGTTCTTCGCGCGCGCGGCGCCCTATCTGCTCGCGGCCGCCGTGCTGATCCCGACGCTGGCGCTGCTCGGCGTCTACCAGGGCGGCCGCAGCATCGTGGTCGAGGCCGATGATGGCGAGTGGCGCACACACAATTTCACCAGCCGTCAGGTCGGCACGGTTGCGGAGGCTGACACGCTCGAGCGCATCACCGGCGCCGTCACCCTTGGCTATCTCGGCCTGCTCGGACTGGCGCTGGCGGCGCGCGGGTTGCGCGCCCTGCGCGAACGGCGCGGCGGCATGATCGCGCTGTCCTACGGCAACGGCAAGACGGTGCGCGTGCCAAAGGGCCTGTCGGTGCTGGAGGCGAGCCTGCGCCACAACGTGCCGCATGCCAGTGTCTGCGGCGGCCGTGCCCGCTGCTCGACCTGCCGCATCCGCATCATTGGCGACCATGCCGCCCTGCCCGAACCGTCGCAGCGCGAGGCCTTCGTGCTCGCCCGCGTCGGCACCGCCGATCCCTCGATCCGTCTCGCCTGCCAGCTGCGGCCGGAGTGCGACCTCTCCTTCTTCCAGCTCTTCGCGCCACACACACATGCGGCGGCCGGGCAGGCCACGACGCCCGCGCGAATCGGCCAGGAGCGCTATCTCGTCAGCCTGTTCGTGGACATGCGCGGCTCGACGCAGCTTGCCGAGAAGCGGCTGCCGTTCGACACCGTCTTCATCGTCAACCGTTTCCTCGGCGCGGTCTCGCAGGCCGTGATCGAGAACGGCGGTCAGCCCAACCAGTTCGTCGGCGACGGCATGCTGGCCTTGTTCGGGCTGTCGGCCGATGCGCAAACGGCCTGCCGGCAGGCGCTGAAGGCAGCCAGCAGCATTGCCACGCATATCGACGAGCTCAACGAGCTCCTGAGCCACGATCTGCGCCAGCCGATCCGCTTCGGTATCGGCATTCATGGCGGCGAGGTCATCATCGGCGACATCGGCTATCGCGATCACATCGTCTTCACCGCGCTCGGCGACGCCGTCAACGTCGCCGCCCGCCTCCAGGACATGACCAAGACGCTCGCCTGTGAAGCGATCGTCTCCGAGGAGGTACGCCGCACCGCAGGCCTTGCCGGGGACGCATTGCCGCAGCAGCAGGTCGCGATCCGCGGCCGCGACGAGCCGATGGCGGTGAGTGTCGTTGCGGATGCGAGGGGGCTGGCGGCGCTGGTCGAACGAGGCGAGCGCGTGGCGGCGTGACTCTTCACCTCTCCCCGCTTGCGGGGAGAGGTCGGAATTCGCGCGCAGCGCGGATTTCCGGGTGAGGGGGTACAGGTTTCACGACAGTCACACGCGCGGAGAGAAGCCCCTCACGCCAACCCTCTCCCCGTAAGAAACGGGGCGGGAGCGCACCGTCTTCGCGACTACAGCCCCGCTCAATCTCGTTACCAGCGCGACACCGGCTTGCTGCAACGCAGCGGCATGGGCTTGCTGCGAAAGCACGAATTGACTTCCGCTGAGTCGTTGCGACAGATGAGCGCGGGATCGCAGTGATGACTGCTGGCCCAGCGAAACGCTCCGGGAGGAGACGAGAATGTTCGATCGACGCGACCTGCTCAAAGGAGCAGGCCTTGCCGCCATGGCGGCCACACTGAATTCCAGCAAGGCGCTGGCCCTCGACACCGTCACGCTCCCATTCGCCAATGGCGAACGGCCGCTGGTGAAATATCCGCAGAAGCGGCTGATGATCGGCCTGACCAGCCGGCCGCCGCAGCTCGAGACGCCGTTCGCGGTGTTCAACGACGGCCCGATCACGCCCAACAATGCGTTCTTCGTGCGCTATCACCTCTCCGACCTGCCCTACAATCTCGACCCCGACAAATTCACGCTGGAGGTCAAGGGCAAGGTCGACAAGCCGCTCAAGCTCTCGCTGAGCGACATCAAGAAGATGAAGGCGAGCGAGATCGTCGCCGTCAACCAGTGCTCCGGCAACAGCCGTGGCTTTTCCGAACCGCGCGTTGCCGGCGGTCAGCTCGCCAACGGTGCGATGGGCAATGCGCGCTGGCGCGGGGTGCCGCTGAAGGCCGTGCTGAACATGGCCGGCGTGCAGGCCGGCGCCAGGCAGGTCACCTTCAACGGCATGGACGGCCCGGCCAGCGACAAGACGCCCGACTTCATCAAGGCGCTCGATCTCGATCACGCCAGCGACGGCGAGGTGATGCTGGCCTATGGCATGAACGGCGAGGATTTGCCGTTCCTCAACGGCTTTCCGCTGCGGCTGGTCGTGCCCGGCTATTACGGCACCTACTGGGTCAAGCACCTCAACGAGATCACCGTCGTCGACAATGTCTATGACGGCTTCTGGATGAAGTCGGCCTATCGCATTCCCGATACGCCGAACAATGCGATCGAGCCGGGCACCGCGCCGAAGGCGACGATCCCGATCAACCGCTTCACCATCCGCTCGTTCATCACCAATGTGCCTGACGGCGCCAAGCTGAGGGCGGGCCGCACGACGCTGCGCGGCATCGCCTTCGACGGCGGCAAGGGCATCAAGGAGGTCGAGGTCTCCACCGACGGCGGCAAGACCTGGGCCAGCGCCAGGCTGGGCAAGGATCTCGGCAAATACTCCTTCCGCGAATGGAAGCTGCCGGTGAAGCTCGCAGCCGGACAGGTCGAGTTGAAGGTCCGCGCCACCGGCAATGGCGGCGAGACGCAGCCGGACACGCCGCGCTGGAACCCGGCGGGTTATCTGCGCAATGTCGTCGAAACCGTCCGCGTCAACGTGGCCTGAGGGAGAATGATCATGCAGCGTACCGTTCCCCTCGCCGCCTCACTCGCTCTCGCCGCATTGGTGGGTTCAGCACTTGCAGCGCCGGTCAATTACAAGACCCCAGATGAGGTCGCCGCGTTCAAGCCCGGGCCCAATCTCGAGGTGGTTCAGGGCAATTGCACCGCTTGTCACTCGTCCGACTACGTCGCCACGCAGCCGCCGATGAAGGACAAGAAAGGCTTCTGGCAGGCCGAGGTCACCAAGATGATCAAGGTCTATGGTGCGCCGATCGACGATGCCGATGTCGGCAAGATCGTCGATTATCTGGCCAACACGTACTGACGGCGAGCGCGCTTTCTCTTACCCTCCCCGGACGGGAGGGTCAGGAAGAACCGCCGCTCTTCCCTCTTTCGCAAGATGGCACGCGGCGCCCTGGTCGTTTGATCGCGAAACGGGCAAATCCGGTAAAAACGCTGCGAAGTTGAGCGGAATTCGGCGAAATGCCGATGTGGTTTGAGCTACCAAGCCCGCCACAATCCGCGTATCCTGTTAGGACCGAACCGGCCGGTTGGCGGGGACTGGCGGTTCGCGATCTCGGAGGAAGACCCGCGGAGAAGTCGTGATGGCTAAAGGTACGGTCAAGTGGTTCAACCCGACGAAGGGTTATGGATTTATCCAGCCTGCGTCGGGGGGCAAGGATGTGTTCGTGCATATCTCGGCAGTGCAGAAGGCCGGTCTGTCCACCCTCAACGAGGGACAGACGGTTGAATACGAAGAGATCGCAAATCGGGGCAAGACCTCCGCAGAGAACCTCAAAGTATAAGCCCGCCAGCCTTTGCTGCCTCCCGGATTTGTCCGGGAGCGGGCCAAGAAAATTTTAGAAGACGGCCAGTGCATTCGACGACAGGCGTTGCGACTGCACACGGAGAGCTATTTTTCCCGCGAAGACCGCATCTTTCAACGCCACAGCAACGACAATCGCGACGGCACTTCGTCAACCCACCGGCAACGGTGCGTCGCGCTTGATCTCCTCCATCACCGCATAGGTCCGCGTCTCGCGCACGCCCGGCATCGACAGCAGGGTCTCACCGAGGAAGCGTCGATAGGCGGTCATGTCCGCAAGCCGCGCCTTCAGCAGATAGTCGAAGCCGCCGGCGACCATGTGACACTCCAGCACTTCAGGGGCGAGTTTCACCGCGCGCGCGAAGCGCTCGAAATTGTCCGGCGTGGTCTTGTCGAGCAGCACCTCGACGAACACGAGCAGGCCAAGTCCCAGCCGGTGCGGATTGAGCCGCGCGCCGTAGCCTTCGACGAAACCCTCGCGCTGCAAGCGCTTCAGCCGCTCGCCGATCGAGGTCGGCGACAGGCCGATGCGTTCGGCGAGCTCGACATTGGCGATTCGCCCATCTTGCTGCAAAACCGCGAGGATTTTCCGGTCTGTTCGATCAAGTTCCATATTTTATCTTGCCTGTGACCAGCCTATCTTCATTTTCTAAGGCAATTGGTCTAGTTTGTCTATCGAACTACGGTCAGGTGGGCCTTATCCTGGGTTTCAGCCACAGGACACGCCATGCCGAACATTCCGCCGCCCTTCACCGCGCCTTACGCGCCTGATGATTCCGAGATCGCAGCAAAGCTCTTGCCGGCTTCGCATCTGGCCCCGCCGCAGGAAGCGCGGATCGACCGCACCGCGACGCGGCTGGTCGAGGCGATCCGCAAGCGCGACGACCGGCTCGGCGGGGTCGAGGACATGCTGCGGGAGTTCGCGCTCTCGACCAAGGAAGGTCTGGCGCTGATGGTGCTGGCCGAGGCGCTGCTGCGCGTGCCAGACGCGCGCACCGCGGACCAGTTCATCGAGGACAAGCTCGGCGAGGGCGACTTCATCCATCACGAAACGAAGTCCACGGCGTTCCTGGTCAACGCCTCGGCCTGGGCGCTCGGCCTGTCGGCCCGGGTGATCCAGCCCGGCGAGACACCTGACGGCACCATCGGCCGGCTGGTGAAGCGGCTGGGCGCGCCGGCGGTGCGCACCGCCACGCGCCAGGCGATGCGGCTGATGGGCAATCATTTCGTGCTGGGCGAGACCATCGAGCAGGCACTGGAGCGAGGCAGGCCGCGCTCCGGCCAGAAGTCGCGCTATTCCTTCGACATGCTCGGTGAAGGCGCCCGCACCGCCGCCGATGCGAAGCGCTATTTTGACGCCTATGCGAGCGCCATCGAGACCATCGGCAAGGCGGCAGGCAGCCATCCCCTGCCCGACCGGCCTGGCATCTCGGTAAAACTCTCGGCGCTGCATCCGCGCTTCGAGGCGATCAGCCGCGAACGCGTGATGCGCGAGCTGGTGCCGCAGCTGCTCGATCTCGCCCGGCGCGCCAAGGCCCATGATCTCAATTTCACCGTCGACGCCGAGGAGGCCGACCGGCTGGAGCTGTCACTCGACGTGATCGCGGCAACGCTCGCTGATCCCTCCCTTGCTGGCTGGGACGGCTTCGGCCTCGCCATTCAGGCCTACCAGAAGCGCGCCAGCGCGGTGATCGACTATGTCGATGCACTGGCCCGTGCGCATGACCGCAAGCTGATGGTGCGGCTGGTCAAGGGCGCCTATTGGGACACCGAGATCAAGCGCGCGCAGGAGCGCGGACTCGACGGCTATCCCGTGTTCACGCGCAAGGCGATGACGGATCTGAACTACGTCGCCTGCGCGACGAAGCTGCTGGCCTTGCGGCCGCGCATCTTCCCGCAATTCGCCACCCACAACGCGCTGACGGTCGCGACCGTGCTGGAGCTCGCGGACGGCAGCGGCGGCTTTGAATTCCAGCGCCTGCACGGCATGGGCGAGGCGCTCTACGAGCAGCTCGCCAAGGATCACCCTGATATCGCCTACCGCACCTACGCGCCGGTCGGCAGCCATCGCGACCTGCTTGCCTATCTGGTGCGGCGGCTGCTGGAGAACGGCGCCAACTCGTCGTTCGTGGCACAGGCCGCCGATTATCGCGTCCCCGTCCCAGCGCTGTTGCAGCGTCCGGCGGATGCCATTGTCCGGCCGCAAGCGGCGGCCCATCCAAAAATTCCGCTGCCGGCCGATCTGTTCGCGCCCGAGCGGCGCAATTCGCACGGCGTCGAGTTCGGCGAGCGTGCCGCGCTCGACCGGTTGCTGGCGGACGTCAGGGCGGAAGCGGCCGATCTCAAGCCGCTCCCCGATGCGACGCCTGATCAAGCCAATGCAGCCATCGCCGCGGCACGCACGGGTTTTTCCAGTTGGAGCCGGACGCCGGCAGCCCTGCGCGCGGCAGCGCTGGAGCAGGCGGCGCACCTGCTGGAGAGCCGCAGCGCCCATTTCATCGCGCTCTTGCAACGCGAAGGCGGCAAGACGCTCGACGATGCGCTGTCGGAGCTACGCGAGGCCGCGGATTTCTGCCGCTATTATGCCGCGCAGGGCCGAAAGCTGTTTGGCAGCGAAGCCGCCATGCCGGGCCCGACCGGCGAGAGCAACGTGCTCGCCATGCGCGGTCGCGGCGTGTTCGTGGCGATCTCGCCGTGGAATTTCCCGCTGGCGATTTTCCTCGGCCAGGTCACAGCGGCCTTGATGGCCGGCAACAGCGTGGTGGCAAAGCCCGCCGAGCAGACGCCGTGCATCGCGCGTGAGGCCGTTGCCCTGCTGCACGAGGCCGGCATCCCCAAGAGGGGGCTGCATCTCGTCACCGGCGACGGCCGCACCGGCGCGGTGCTGACCGCGCATCCTGATGTCGCCGGAATCGTCTTCACCGGCTCGACCGAGGTCGCGCGGGCGATCAACCGGACGCTCGCCGCCAAGGACGGGCCGATCGTGCCGCTGATCGCGGAGACCGGCGGCATCAACGCCATGATCGCCGATGCCACCGCGCTGCCCGAGCAGGTCGCCGACGATGTCGTCACCTCCGCTTTCCGTTCCGCCGGCCAGCGCTGCTCGGCGCTGCGGCTCTTGTTTGTGCAGGAGGACGTCGCCGACCGTATGATCGAGATGATCGCGGGCGCCGCGCGTGAATTGAGGATCGGCGATCCCGCAGATGTCGCGACCCATGTCGGGCCGGTGATCGACCTCGAGGCCAAGCAGCGGCTCGATGCGCATATCGCGCGGATGAAGGGAGAGGCGCGGCTGCACTTTGCCGGCACGACGCCGGAAGGCTGCTTCGTCGCGCCGCACATCTTCGAGCTCAACGACGCCGGCCAGCTTACCGAGGAGGTGTTCGGCCCGATCCTGCATGTTGTGCGCTACCGCGCCGAAAACCTCGAACGCGTGCTGCAGGCGGTCGATCGCACCGGCTACGGGCTCACCCTCGGTGTCCATTCCCGCATCGACGACACCATCGAAGCCATCATCGATCGCGTTCAGGTCGGCAACATCTATGTCAACCGCAACATGATCGGCGCCGTGGTCGGCGTGCAGCCGTTCGGCGGCAACGGCCTGTCCGGAACCGGCCCGAAGGCCGGCGGCCCGCACTACCTCGCGCGGTTTGCCACCGAGCAGACCGTGACCATCAACACGGCGGCCGCGGGCGGCAACGCTGCACTGCTGGCAGGCGAGGAATAGATTACAGACAGGAGCCGTCCTTGTCGCCGCGCGCGGCATTGCCGCACGGGATGCGCTTGGACAGCTGCTGGATCTTCAGCTTGGACTGGTTTTGTGCCGCGATGTCGAACACGCTGGCCGGCGTCAGCTCGGTGGCGCTGCGATAGTCGCTGGCCGCCTTGTCCAGATCGCCCTTGGCCTCGTAGGCACCCGCGCGCGCGAAATAGCGCTCGATCGTCGGCTTCTGCATGATCGCCTTGCCGAGATCGTCCAGCGCCTTGTCGTATTGCTGCATCGAGGTGAAGGCGATCCCACGCAGGCCGAGCGCATCCGGATCGTTCGGCCGCATGCGCAGCACAGCATCGAGGTCGGTCATGGCGTGGGCTGCATCCTTCTTGGCGAGGTAGGCGCGTGCGCGGAGCGTGCGCACGAATGCATCGGCGGGCGTCTTGCCGGCGAGCTGGTCGAGCGCCACGATGGCGCGGTCATATTGTCCCGAGATCAGCATCGCCAGCCCCTGGCCAAGCTCGGCGGTCTGATTATTGGGGTTGCGATCGAGCGCGTTCTTGACGTCGACCAGGCCCTCATTTGTGTTTCCCTTCAACAGCAGCACCAGCCCGCGCGAGGCACGCGCGGCGTCGTTGAGCGGATTGAGCACCAGCGAACGGTCGAAATCGACCACGGCCTTGTCGTTCTGGTTGAGCCCCATATAGGCCTGACCGCGCTCGGAATAGGCCATGTAGTCCCTGTCGTTGAGCGCGATCGAGCGGTCGTAATCGGCGATGGCGTCCTGCAATTTTCCGGTCAGGCGGCTGACCATGCCGCGGCAGACGAAGGCGGCGGCATTGTTCGGATTGGAGCTGAGCGCCTGATTGGCAGCGGCCGCCGCCTGATCGAACTGCTTCAGGCCGATCAAGGCCACCGACCGTGAGGTCAGCAATTGCGAGTCGTTCGGCTTCAGCTCGAGCAGCACGTCGAGGTCGGTCTTTGCTTCGGCGAAACGAGACAACGACAGGCTCGCCGCCACGCGAAATCGGAGCGCAGCCTGGTTGCGGGGGTCGGCTGCGAGCACCGTGTTGAGGCGAGGAAGCGCCTCGGCGTATTTCTTCTGGGCCATCAGCTGCGCCGCCTCGCTCAGGGCCGGCGGCGAGGTCCGCAGCGTTCCCGGCGGGATCGTCGCCAGCGGCGCCGTTGCCTGCGGCACCGGCGGAGCCGCAGTAGCCTCCTTGGTCGCAGCAGAAGCAGGCGTCCCACCCTTCACCTTCGCGAGCTCGGCCTGCATCGCGATGGCGGATTGCTTCTGTTGCTGTGCGGCCGGGTCGTTCGGGGCAACCGACAGAACCTTGTCGAAGTCCGCAATCGCGCGCGCGTAGTCGCCCTTGGAGCTGAAGAGCTGTCCCCTTGCGAAATAGAAAGCACGATCGGGACGCGGCGTCTGCGCGATCGCACGCGAAAAATCCTCGATGGCGTGATCGATATCGCCCTTGCGGCGATAGACCTGGCCGCGCCAGTAGAAGGCCACCGGCAGGCTCGTCGTCATCGAGATCGCGGTGTTGAGGTCGGTCATGGCCTGATCGAGCTGGGCGGTCTCGATATAGGCCCGCGCACGCCCGACATAGGCCTGGACGAAATCCTGGCGCAGGCTGAGCGCCTCGGTGAAATCCGCGGCGGCATCCGTCCACTGCTTCTGATCGATCCTGAGGCTGCCACGCGCCGCATGCGCGTTCGGCGACTTGGGATCGAGCTCGATGGCCTGGTTGATGTCGGCGAGCGCGCCGGCGAAATCTGCCTTTCGCTGTCGCGCATAGCCGCGCGACAGCAGGGCGGGAACGGATTTCGGGTCGAGCTGGACCGCCGCATCGGCGTCCGCCAGCGCGGCATCGAGGTTGGAGCGGCTCATGAACAGGCGGGATCTGTTCACATGGGCGCGAACGCGCTCGTCGGCGGTGTGTGATGGATCGTCGATGACGGCGGTGCAGGCAGATTCGATCTTCGCGGCGGCCGGGCCGTTGCAGTCTTCGAGGTCGCCCGCATGGGCCGCAGCGGGCACGGCGCACCAGATCATGAATGCAGCCGGGAGCGTCAGGCGGACGAACGGCATCGACATGGCCGGCTGATCCTTCGAGACGAAGACGTGCCGGCTCGATGAGGGTCGAGCCGGCGGAGAAGCTCTACAACCGGAACGAGGCGATTGCCATAACCGTCCGGCATGCCGACCCCCGAGAAAGCGACTGCCGGACGCCGTTGCATCCCGGGGGAACATCGGTCAAATGATTGTGCTGTCAGGGATTGCGAAATTCCAGCCGGCGGAACCAATAGCGAGGGAACAACGCCGCGATGGAAAAAGGCATTTTTGCAGGGCTCAAGGTCCTGGACTGCGCGAGCTTCATCGCCGCGCCCGCGGCTGCGACCGTGCTGTCGGATTTCGGCGCCGACGTCATCAAGATCGAGCCGCCCGGCGCGGGAGACCCCTATCGCAATTTGCCGAACCTGCCGGGCTATCCGGCCGGCGAGCACAATTTCGCCTGGCTGCTGGAGGCCCGCAACAAGAAGAGCATCGCGCTCGACCTTGCAAAGTCCGAGGCGCAGGCCGTGCTCTACAAGCTCGTGCAAGAGGCCGACGTCTTCATCACCAACATGCCGCCGCCGGTGCGCGCCAAACTCGGCATCACCTATGGCCACCTCGCCCATCTTAACGACCGGCTGATCTATGCCTCCTTCACCGGCTACGGCGAGAAGGGCGAGGAAGCCAACAAGCCCGGCTTCGATAGCAACGCCTATTGGGCGCGTTCCGGCCTGATGGACCTCGTGCGCGCCGACACCGACACCACCCCGGCCCGCTCGGTCGCCGGCATGGGCGACCACCCCTGCGCCATGGCGTTTTACGGCGCCATCGTCACCGCGCTGTATCAGCGCGAGAAGACCGGCAAGGGCTCGCATGTCAAATCGAACCTGATGGCGAATGGGGTGTGGGCGGCGAGCGTGCTGGCGCAGGCCAAGCTCTGCGGGGCCAAGTTCGGCGAGCGGCGGCCGCGCGAACGGGCGCTTAATGCGGTCGCCAACCACTACCAGTGCAAGGACGGCCGCTGGCTGATCCTGTCGCTGCTCAACGAGGAGCGGCAGTGGCCGGCGCTGGCCAAATGCCTCGGGCGCGAAGACCTGATCGACGATCCCCGCTTCGCCACCAAGGCCGATCGCCACGCCCGCTCGGTCGAGCTGATCAAGATTCTGGACGAGACCTTCGCCACCAGGGACCTCGCCGAATGGCGCGAGATTCTCGACGGCAACGGCCTCGTGTTCGGCGTCGTCGGCATTCTCGACGACATTCCCAATGACAAGCAGATGCTCGAGAACGAGGTGCTGGTGCCGTTCGAGAACGACACCATGCTCACCATCAACAGCCCGATCTGGATCGACGGCGCCAAGAAAGTCCAGCCGCGCAAGCCGCCCGGCGTCGGCGAGCACAGTGACGAGATTTTGCGCGCGGCGGGATATGACGAGCAGGCGATCAAAGAGCTGCGGTCGAAGGGGGCGGTGGGCTAAGGTGCACTGACGCCACATACTCCGCTATCGTCCCGGACAAGCGTAGCGCAGATCCGGGACGACGGCGAGGAGATAGCTCGCGCCACAAAGTCCCCATTGCGAGGTCCCATGCCCAGCTACCGCCTGCACTACTTCCCGGAATCCGGCAACAGCTACAAGCTGGCGCTGATGCTGACGCTTTGCGGCGAGACCTTCGAGCCGGTGTGGACCGATTTCGGCGGCGGCGTCACGCGCACGGCGGAATGGCGCCGGAACGTCAACGAGATGGGCGAGATTCCCGTGCTCGAGATCGACGGCGTGAAGATGACGCAGACCGCGCCGCTCCTGCTCAAGCTTGTCGGGCAATATGGCCGTTTCGGCGCCGAGATGGAGCAGGAAAAGTTCGAGCTGCTGCGCTGGCTGTTCTGGGACAACCACAAGCTCACCGGCTACATGGCGACCTACCGCTTCATGCGCGCCTTCACCGAGAACAACGATCCGCAGGTGCTGAAGCATTTTCGCCGGCGGCTCGACGACTTCCTCGGCATCCTCGACGGGCATCTCCAACACAATGAATTCGCGATCGGAGTGAGGCCCACGATCGCCGACATCTCGATGATGGCCTATCTGCACTATCCGAGCGACGAGCACGGCTTCGATTTCGCCGCGAGCCATCCCGCCATCCACGCCTGGCTCGGCCGCATGGCCGCGCTGCCCGGCTGGAAGCCGGCGTATGAGCTGCTGCCAGGGCAACGGATGACGAACTACGCGAGTTGAGGGGCGAGCGCTCTTTCTTCTCCCTCTCCCCGTTGTTACGGGGCCGCGACGAGCTTCGCTCGCGCTGAGAGGGTTGGGGTGAGGGGCTGCTTCCGCAATCACGATGAGAGTTGGACCCGCGGAGAGTCCCTCTCACCCGGAATTCGCGCTTCCGCGCGAATTTCGGCCTCTCCGCGCAAGCGGGAGAGGCGAAGAGAAACTCCGCGTCGTTACTTTAGCGCCAGCCAGCCGAGCGTGAACAGGATCCCGCCGACAATCGCCGCCACCGTCATCGCCCAGGCGCTGACGCGGATGCTGCCGGTCACCTGCTTGGCTTCCTCATTGCGCGCGATCTCGCGATTGCGCTCCTTGTTGGCTTCGCTGGTGTCTGTCATGGTCATCCAAATCGCTTGAGGCTTAACGCGTCTTGATGAAGCACATGCCGATGCGGCGCGAGGCCGCGGCGGCCTGACAGGTCAAGCCTTTAGCACAGCTCCATGACGTAAAACTCTCATCCCGCGTTCCTGATCCCGCATTTGGCAGGGAACAATGCGCGCCCCATCCGTCCTGATATTCGCTGCCGCCAAGCTCTCCGCTGCCACGGGTCTGCGGCCGGCTGGCAAATCCGCGTGAGAAATCAGGGCGTTTGCCCGCAGCGAACGCGGCAAGGATGTCGCGCCGGCGGAGCTGGTCGCCGACAAAATGCGGCGAGGCCGGCACGATGGTGGCGTTGGACGGCTTGTCCGCGAGCCAGTCCACGCCGGGAAAATGAAAACCGCCGATGCCGCGGGTCTGGTGGCAGCCGGCGCAGGTGACGTCGTTGAGGCGGCGCTGGAAGCCCGCGATGGAGCGGATGTTCTGCAGGTCCCCGCGCGCGGCCGCCTGCTTTAGCGCGCCGACCACGTCGTCGTCGCTGAAGACGGGATTGTCCTTGCCCTCACCTTGCGTCATGCCGAATTCCGGCTGCAACGCAGACGCATCGAGCCCGGCCGGCGTCGGCACCACCGCAGCCTTGGCCAGAAACTTCTCAGGGATCAGCACCGTGCCGCGATCGAACTCGCGCAAGTTCTCGGGCGTCAGCAGCCAGTCCTTGAAATCGCGCCGGAGCGCATCGTCGGCGAGAATGCGGTCGCGGTCGATCTGGTTCTCCAGCGTCGCTTCCTCGAAGGTCTTCGTCGCAGCATTGTACTTGAACACCTTAAGCAGATAGTCGGAGCGGAAATCATGCAGCGCCGATTTCGGCGCGACAGAGACCTGGATGTTGGTCTCGATGCGGTCGAGCATGGCATCGGTGGGGTGGAAGCTGCCGCCGATCAGCCCCTGCCAGTCGCCATTGTCGAGCCAGCGTCGCGCAATCTCGGCGCAGGTGATCGGCTTACCGCTCGCGTCGGTCTGGCGCGCATCGCGCGCCTTCATCACCAGGTTGAGCGTCATCGGCAGACGCGTCCCCAATTTGCCGCCGTCCGGCTTCGTCTCGAACCGCGCCAGACGGTAGATCAACCGGATCTCGCCGCAGGATTCTTCCGAGACATAGGCGCGGTCCATGCGGTTGACGATGCCGGCCAGCACGAACCGCGTGTCGGGCGATTTCAGATTGGCCCGATCGAACAGCTGCACGTCAAAGCCCTCGCCGACGCCGAGGGTCTCGCCCGGATAGGCCGCCTTCTGCTGCGCAATGTAGCGCTCGAACTCCGCGTCGATCGCGGGTGGAAGGAGCGCAAGCTGCGGCAGCGACGAGAACATCAAGTCGGTCGTCAGCGGAAAATCCGCGTTCCGCTCCGGCCGCAACAGGCGCGAGATCGTGAGTGCATCGCTCTGATCGAGCTTGCGCAGCAGATCGGGATCGGTGATCGCCGTGCCGCGCCTCAGCGGCGCGGTCTCCGCTGCGACGAGCGAGACAGCGCCGCCCAACAAGACGACGGCAGCAACGAGAATTCGCAACACCCGGCTCATGGCTCAGGTAACACCGCGCCGGGACGCCTATTCAAGCAAAAAGGCGCCTCACATGGTGGTGAAGCGCCTCTTTGAAAGTCGAATACAGTTTCGCTTAGCGCGCGACGATCAGGCCCTTGCTGGTGACGACCACCCAGCGGCCGTCCTGGCGGCGGATCGCATCGACGCGGCCGACGCCGGGAATGGGATCGCCGGCATAGACCTCGTAGAGACCGCCGCGGCCTTCGATCAGCGCGCCGCCATTGGCGACGTCGCGCAGCCTCCAGCCCTCGATCGTCGGCAGCCGGCCGACCTCGGCCTTGGGGGCGGCGGGCGCGGGTGCCGGTAAAGCGGCCGCGGTCGCAACCTGGGCCGGCGCGATCGAGCCGGTGGTTTCCTTGGCCGGCGCAGCCGCGGCCTGCACGGGCGCGGGCGCGGCGGGCGGCGTGGCGCGGAGCTTGTCGACGGTCTCGGACAGCTTTGCCAGCTTGGCCAGCGGCTCGGCCTGGGCCTTCTCGAGCTTGTCGAGGCGGTCGTTGGCGCGGTTGAACTGGCTGAGGCCGGTCTTGGACGTGTGCTCGACATTCGCCTTGAGCGCGACGAGGTCGGCATCGATCCGCGCGACCGATGCATCCAGCGCGCTGGTGTCGGCGACCTGCGCCGGCGCGGCGGCCGGGGCTGCAAAGTGCATCATGCCGGCGGTCGCGAGTGCGCCGCTGATGGCACCGACGCTGGCCGCAATCGCCACCACCGCGGCCATCGCCGACAGGCGGCGCTTGCCGCCGGCCTCGCGCGGTTCGTCCGCCTTCGCATGCGAAGCAAACGCCTCGCGGTCCCAGGACCGATCCGAGGGCGCCATGACGATGAGCTTGCCGGGCTTCGGCTCGGGCTTGCCCTCGGCTTTGGGATCGAATTTCGGCACCTCGATCCGGGGCGGTTCAGCCGTGGGGGCATCCGCTTTCACCGGATCAGGCTTCGGCGGCGCCTCATGGTCAGGGGCGATCGAGGGGGCCTCGAAACCGGCGGCAGCCTCGACGGCCTGCGGCGCGGTCGCGGCGGCTTCGACGACGCCATTATCCTGGGCAGCCTGCTCGGGCATTGGTTGGCTCACAGCTCAAATACTCCAGTCTGGATTGACCTTTTGGTAACTTTCATTGCTTGCGAAATCCTTACCTCCGGACCCGCTTACGGAAATTTTAGGAACTCATCCGGGGCCGAATTTGGCCGGGAAAGTGGAACCGGCGTGGCAGCGCGCAACAAATTGTCAGTCGATGCTGCTCTGCGGCAGAGACCGGCTTTAGCCGAAGGGGTTGTTTGCCCGTCATCGGCGTCCGGCTAACATGAGCCGTCCCGTCAGCCAGAAGGCGTTAGAGGGTGCCACTTTTGGGGTGCCATTTGGGGGTGCCATGACGATCGAGAAATGCATCAACGCGTTTGGTGTCGATGACGTCATCTTCGAAGAGGGCTCGACCGGCCGCGAGTTGTTCGTCGTCCTCGACGGCGAGGTCGAGATCGCCAAGATGAACGGCGCGAGCAAGACCACCATCGTCAAGCTCGGCAAGGGCGAGTTCTTCGGCGAGATGGCCGTGATCGACGGCTCCGCGCGCTCGGCGACTGCGATCGCCTCACTGCCGAACACGAAGGTGATGCGTATCAACCACGCCCGTTTCGTCTACCTCGTCAGCCAGCAGCCGGCGTTTGCATTGATGGTGATGGATGCGCTGTCGAAACGCCTGCGCGCCTCCAACGCCGTCACCTACCGGGCAGCAGAATCATGAGCGAACGGAAGCCGACCGCATTTCCGATTCTGATGAAGAACGACACCTGCTCGCTGATCCAGGCGGCGGAGGACGTCTACCAGATCCGCTTCTCCAATCGGGCCGCGAACGCCTATCTCGTGCGCGGTTCGGCGCGGACGATCCTGATCGACGTCGGCCTCTCCTCGAACTATCCGGCGATGGTCGAGTGCCTGAACTTCGCGGGCTGCCCGCCAGAGAAGATCGACATGGTGGTGCTGAGCCACGAGCATCTCGACCATATCGGCGCCGCCTGGCATTTCAACGAGCGCCGCACCTTCATCGCCGCCCATCGGCTCGCCGCCAACAAGATCATGCTGCGCGACGACTTTTCGATGCTGCGAAAAATGTTCAACGAGCCGAACGTGCCTGTTAATATCGACATCTGGCTCGAGGAGGGCAACCTGATCGACCTCGGCAATTTCCGTCTCAACGTGATGTACACGCCGGGCCACACCTCGGCCTGCATCACGCTGTTCGACCAGGACAAGGGCCTGCTGTTCGCCGCCGATACGCTGATGCCGGGCGGCGTGATGGGCGGCGTGTTCGGCTCGGGCAGCATCTCCGACTACATCCAGTCGCTGGAACGCATCAAGGGGCTGGATACGAAGATCCTGTTGTCGGGACATGGGCGCCTCTCCGACACCCCGCAGGAGGATGTCCGCATCGCGATCGCGCGGTCGCATGGCCTGTTGGAGGACACCGCGCAATTGTTCGACGCGCTGGACGCCCGCTCGAACTTCGAGCCGATCATGCAGTCGGTGCGGGATCTGAACAAGCTGGACGATTGATCGCGCAAACCTCTACCACAACCGTCATTGCGAGCGCAGCGAAGCACCCCAGGCTGTCACCGCGGGAAGATTCTGGATTGCCTCGCTGCGCTCGCAATGACGGAGTTCGAAGCTCACATCACCACAGGCTTATCCGGCAGCTCGTTCGGATGCGCACCCGCCGGGGGAAAATGCTTCGCCAGCTCCTTCGACACTGCCTCGATGCCACTGATCACGCCGCGCTCGAACTGGCCCGAGGCGAATTCGGCCTCCATCGCGCGGCAGATGCGCTCCCACCCCTCCGCCCCTACCTTCGCATGGATGCCGCGGTCGGCGATGATCTCGACGTCGCGGTCGGCGAGCAGGAGGTAGATGAGGACACCGTTGTTGTGCGCGGTGTCCCAGATGCGCAAATGCGAGAACACGTCGAGCGCCCGCGCGCGGGCCGGCTGGTTGCGGAACAGCGGGCGACCGTCGAGCGCGCCTTCGACGACGAAGCGGACCTGGCCGGAATGTGTGGCCTCGCCTTGCTTGATCGCCTGCTCAATGCGACCGAGCACCTCCGGCGGAAAGATCTGCCTTGCCCGCCAATGATGCTGCACAAGATGTCTTGCGATGCGCTTGATGCTCATGACCGCTACCAGCTCCCCGAGGCGCCGCCGCCGCCAAAACTGCCGCCGCCCCCGCTGAAGCTGCCGCTGTCGCTGCTGCCCGACGATCCGCTGCTCCAGCCGCCTCCGGCCGAGCCGCTCGACCACGCGCCGCCACGCGACAATCCCGTGCTCGGCCCCATCGCTGGAAACAGATCGGCGATGAAGCCGATGATGAAGCCAACAACGCCGAGGGCCATCGCGAGTGCGAAAGAGCCGAGCATAAGCCAGGCCAGCGCGGCGATGATGCCACCGGTCGCCAACGATCCGAGCAGGCGCCCCAGCATGGCCCGGATGAACCCGCCCACCCCGATCGAGGCGAACAGCGTCACGATGAGGAGCGGCCCGATGTCGTCCAGATTGCCGAAATTCACCGTCGGCGTGGGAACCGGCAGCGGCTCGCCGTCGATGACCCGGATCATCCGGTCGACACCGGCCGAGATGCCGCCCGCAAAATCGCCCGTCCTGAATTTCGGCGTGATGATCTCGTCGATGATACGCCGCGAGGTCACATCGGTGAGCGCGCCTTCGAGGCCATAGCCGACCTCGATGCGCAGATGCCGGTCGTTCTTGGCAATGATCAGGATCGCACCGTCGTCGACTTTCTTGCGTCCGATCTTCCAGGCCTCCGCGACGCGGATCGAGAACTGCTCGATCGTCTCCGGCTGCGTGGTCGATACGATCAGGACGGCGATCTGGCTGCCCTTGCGGGTCTCGAATTCGCGCAGCTTTTGCGTCAACGCGGCGATGTCGCTGCTGGAGAGCGTGGCGGTCTGGTCGACCACGCGGCCGGTGAGCTGCGGGACGGCCAGATCGGCCGAGGCGGCAAAGCCCCAGCCGAGGAACAGCGCGAGCAGGATGGCCTTCGCGGCGCGCATCGGAGGCGAACGCGCTTACTTCGATGGCGCCGGCGCAGGGTTGAAATCGACCTTCGGCGCGGTCGAGATCTCCCTCTCGTTCTCGACCGTGAAGTTCGGCTTCTCCTTGTAGCCGAACGCCATCGCGGTGAGATTGGTCGGGAAGGACCGGATGGTGACGTTATAGTCCTGCACCGCCTTGATGTAGCGGTTGCGCGCCACCGTGATGCGGTTCTCAGTACCCTCGAGCTGCGACATCAAATCCCTGAACAGCGCGTCCGACTTGAGCTGCGGATAATTCTCGGTGACGACCAGCAAGCGCGACAGCGCGCTGGAGAGCTCGCCTTGAGCGGCCTGGAATTTCTGGAACGCGGCGGGGTCGTTCAGTACCTCCGGCGTCGCCTGGATGCTGCCGACCTTGGCGCGCGCATTGGTGACCCCGAGCAGCACGTCCTTTTCCTGCTGCGCAAAACCCTTTACCGAATTGACGAGATTGGGCACCAGATCGGCGCGGCGCTGATACTGGTTCACCACCTCGGACCAGTTGGCCTTGATCTGCTCGTCCTCGGTCTGGATCGCGTTGTAGCCGCAATTGGTCAGGCTCAGCGAGGCCAGCGCCGCCAGCACGGTGAGGATCTTGCGCATCAAATTTCTCCCGGTGGAATCGGGGGCAAACTATCAGATTGGCGGCGGAAAGCAGCCGATTTACGCAAGCCTCTTGCCTATCATCGGCCGACATAGTCAACTCGACGAAACAACAAGACGACATGAAACGCCGGAGGAAACGCGATGTCCTCGTTCGAGACCATCCTCGTGGAGCAGCCGGAGCCGGCGATCACCCGGATCGTGATGAACCGGCCTGAGGCGCGCAACGCGCAGAACCTGCAGATGACCTACGACCTCAACGCCGCCTTCGACGCGGCGGTGCAGGACGACGCGGTCAAGGTGATCATCCTCGCCGGCAACGGGCCGCACTTCTCCTCCGGCCATGACCTGCGGCCCGGCGGCAAGAATGCCGCAGGTGTCGATTTTCCGCCGATCGGAAATTGGGGCGGCTTCGCCGAGCCGAACGCGCATGGCCGCTTTGCGCGCGAGCAGGAAATCTATCTCCAGATCACGCGGCGCTGGCGCAATCTCGCCAAGCCGACGATTGCCGAGGTGCACGGCAAGTGCATCGCCGGTGGCCTGATGCTGGCCTGGGCCTGCGACCTCATCGTCGCCAGCGACGATGCGCAATTCTGCGACCCTGTTGTCACCATGGGCGTCTGCGGGGTCGAATGGTTCGTGCATCCCTGGGAGCTCGGCCCACGCAAGGCCAAGGAGTTCCTGTTCACGGCCGACAGCTGGAGCGCGCAAGAAGCGCATCAACTCGGCATGGTCAACCAGGTTGTGCCGCGCGCAGAGCTCTGTTCATCTGTGCTGGCGTTGGCACGCCGGATCGCATCAAAGCCGGCCTTCGCGCTGAAGCTGACCAAGGAAGCCGTGAATCGCTCCGTCGATGTGATGGGCCAGCCCGCCGCGATCGATCAAGCCTTTGCGCTGCATCAGCTCTGTCACGCCCACAATCTTCAGGAGTTCGGCATGGTGGTCGACCCATCCGGCCTGCATCCGTCCGTGCGCAAGCCGCCGGCGGCCGCGGAGTAGATACATGGACCTCACTCTCAGTGACGAGCAACGGCTGCTGCGCGAGAGCGCGGAGCGCTTCGTGGCCGAAAGCTACGATGCCGAGCACCGCCGCAAAATGGCGAACGATCCGCTCGGATACAGCCCCGCAGTGTGGAAGCAATTCGCCGAGCTCGGCTGGCTGGCGCTGCCGATCGGGGAAGAGTTTGACGGGCTCGGCGGCGGCGCGGTCGAGATCGGCATTTTGATGGAAGCATTTGGCCGCGGACTGGTATCCGAGCCGTATGTCGCGACGGTGGTGCTTGGTGCTGCGCTGATCGCGCGATGCGGGAGCACGGCGCAGAAGCAGGCGCGGCTGCCGAAGGTCGCGGACGGATCGCTGAAACTCGCCTTTGCGCATTCCGAGCGCCCGGCGCGGTTCGATCTCACCAAGGTCGCGACCACCGCGCATAAGACGGCGCGGGGCTGGCGCCTTTCCGGCAGCAAGATCGCGGTGCTCGACGGCCACGCCGCCGACGAGATCATCGTCTCCGCGCACATCCATGATCATCAGGGGCCTTCGGGGCGCATTGGCCTGTTCCTGGTAGAGGCGAAAACGCCGAGCGTTGCCATGAGTGACTACCAACGTCTCGGCGGCGGTCGCGCCTGCAACATCGACTTATCAGGCGTCGAGCTGCCGGAGGACGCGCGCCTCGGTGACGGCGGCGATGCCCTGCCCGCGATCGAATGGGCTGTCGATCGCGCCATGGCCGCCCTCGGCGCGGAAGCCGTCGGCATCATGCAGACGCTGCTCGACACCACGCTCGAATACACGAAAATTCGAAAACAGTTCGGCCGGCCGCTCTCGGCCAACCAGGTGATCCGCCACCGCCTCGCCGACATGGCCATGCAGCTCGATGAGTCCCGCTCGATGGCGCTGCGGGCGGCGCTGAAGGCTGATAGTCCGCCGGTCGAGCGGGCGCGGGCCGCGTCGGGCGCGAAAGCCAAGATCGGCAAATGCGCGCGGTTCGTCGGCGAGCAGTCGATCCAGCTCCACGGCGGCATGGGCGTCACCGAGGAGCTCGAGGTCGGCGCCTATTTCAAGCGGCTGGTCGCCTTCGACACGCTGTTCGGCGGCAGCGCGCATCATTATGCCCGCCATGCGGAGCTTGGCCGCACCGCTGTACCCGCCTGACAAGGAGCGCATCATGGATCTGTCGTTCAATGCCGACGAGCGCGCCTTCCAGGACGAGGTGCGAAGCTTCATCGCAAAAAACCTCACCGAGGAGATGAAGCGCGTGACCGCGCTGACGCCGTCGGTGTTCTCCGATCCAGACGTCGGCATGGCCTGGCAACGGGCGCTGCACAGCCGAGGCTGGGGCGCGCCGGGCTGGCCGGTCGAATATGGCGGTCCCGACTGGACACCGGCACAGCGCTGGATCTTCGAGACCGAATCCGCACGCGCCGGTGTGCCGAATGTCAACGTGATGGGCGTGAAGATGGTCGGGCCCGTCATCATCGGTTTCGGCTCGCCGGAACAGAAGAATTTTTACCTGCCGCGGATTCTCTCCGGCGAAGACTATTGGTGCCAGGGCTATTCCGAGCCGGGCTCCGGCTCAGACCTGTCCTCGCTGAAAACGCGCGCGGTGCGCGACGGCGACGATTACATCATCAACGGCACCAAGATCTGGACCACGCATGCGCACCACGCCAACCGGATGTTCGCGCTGGTGCGCACCAGCGACGGCCCGCGGCAACAGGACGGCATCAGCTTCATCCTGATCGACATGAAGACGCCGGGCATCACCACGCGCCCCATTCTCACCATCGGCGGCGACCATGAGGTCAACCAGGTGTTCTTCGACGACGTGCGCGTGCCCGTCGCCAACCGCGTCGGCGAGGAAGGCAAGGGCTGGACCTACGGCAAATACCTGCTCGAGTTCGAGCGCGGCTCCGGCATTGCCTCTGCGAAGCTGCGCGAGGGATTGAAGGCGATCGCGGAGCTGGCCGAGTCCGACCTGACCGGCCGCGCCATCGACAGCTCCGACATCGCGAGCCGCATCTCCGAGGTCGAGGTCGATATCGATGCGCTCGAGATGACCGAGCTGCGCGTGCTCTCGGCACTGCAGACCGGGCAAAATCCCGGCGCGGTGTCGTCGATCCTCAAGCTGCGCAACAGCGAGATCCGCCAAGCCGTGACGCGCCTCGGCGCCGACGTGATCGGCCACGATGCGCTCGCGGTCGAGCCGATGCGCCCGCTCTACAAGCTCAACCACGAGCCTCCGATCCCGGAGGACATGCTGACGGTAATGCCGGAATACCTCAACGGCCGCGCCTACACGATCTTCGGCGGCACCTCGGAGATCCAGCGCGACATCATCGCGAAGATGATGTTGGGGATTTGAGGAGACTGAAGATTTAACCCGAGGTCGGACCGCATTCTCCGCTGTCGTCCCGGACAAGCGAAGCGCAGATCCGTGACCCATAATCACAGGGAGATGTGGTTGCCGGGATTCGGAGTTACCAGCTTCGCGCCAAACTCCACGCTGTGGTTATGGATCCCGGGTTCGCGCCCTGCGCGCCCCGGGACGACAGTTGAGTATGTCGTGACGACCAGCGCAACAACGCGCCGCGCTCAACTCGCCGCCTTCGCGTCCCGGATTGCCTGCCAGATCTTCTGCGGCGTCAGGGGCGTATTCAGCTGGGTGATGCCGAGCTCGGCGAGCGCGTCCATCACGCCGTTGGTGACGCAGGGCGGGCCGCCGATGGCGCCGGATTCGCCGCAGCCTTTTGCGCCGAGCGGGTTGGTGCGGCACGGCGCGGAATCGTCCAGCGTCACCACGATCGGCGGCACGTCGTCGGCGCGCGGGATGCAGTAGTCCTGGTAGCTTGCGGTGAGGAGCTGGCCGTCGGCATCGTAGGAGACGCCTTCATATAGCGCCTGGCCGATGCCCTGGGCGACGCCGCCATGGATCTGCCCCGTCACCAGCATCGGGTTCACGGCAACGCCGACGTCGTCGACGGTGGTGTAGCGCACGACCTTGGAGACACCGGTCTCGGGGTCGATCTCGACCTCGCAGATATGCGTGCCGTTCGGCCAGCTCGGACCATCCACTTCGCCTTCGGAATCGACGCTGAGCTTGGCACCGCTCTCCTTCTCGGCGAGATCGAACAGGCTGATGCGGCGGTCGGTGCCGACCACCGTGAGCATACCGCCCTGATACTCGATGTCCTCGACCGAGGTCTCCAGCACGTTCGCGGCCTTCTCGCGCGCCTTCTGGATCAGATCGTTGGAGGAGACCGCGACTGCCGTGCCGCCGACGAACAGTGAGCGCGAGCCGACGCTGCCGAAACCCATGGCAAGATCAGTATCGCCCTGCACGACGTCGATCTTGTCCATGGGGATGCCGAGCGTGTCGGAGATCATCTGGGTGTAGGTGGTCTGCAGCCCCTGCCCCATCGCCATGGTGCCGGAATGCAGCACGACGCGGCCCTGCGAGGTCGCATGCAGGCTGACCTTCTCGGTGTGGGCGCGGCCGCCGGTCCATTCGATGTAGGAGGCGAGCCCGCGGCCGTAGAGCAGGCCCTTCTTCTTCGCGGCCTTCTTGCGCGCGGCAAAGCCGTCCCAGTCGGCGAGCTTCACGGCGCGGTCGAGCATATGGGCGAAGGCGCCGGAATCGTAGACCTGGCCGGCCGCATTCGTGTATGGCAGTTGCGCCGGCTTGATGTAGTTGGCTTTCCGGATCGCGCGCGGATCCATGCCGATTTTTCGCGCGGCGGCGTCGAACAGGCGCTCGACGATGAACACCGCTTCGGGACGACCGGCGCCGCGATAGGCGCCGACCGGCGCGGTGTGGGTCATCACCGACTTCACCTCGAAATGCACCAGCGGCAGGTCGTAGACGCCGGTCTGCACGAATGGCCCGAGCACCAGCGGGATGATGTTGGCCGCGCCCGACGAATAGGCGCCGGTGCAGCCGATCGACTTGACGCGATAAGCCAGCACCTTGCCGTTCTCGTCAAGCGCGAAGGACGCGGTCGAGGTCAGATCGCGGCCGTGGGTGCCGCCGACGAATTCGTCGGTGCGGTCGCCGCGCCAGCGGATCTTCCTGTTCAGCTTGGTCGCAGCAAAGGCGACGATGCCGTCCTCTGGATAAACATTGGTCTTCTGGCCGAAGCCGCCGCCAATGTCGCCGACCAGCACGCGGACGCTGTCCTTGGGACGCTTGAGCACGGCTTCGGCCAGCACGTCGCGGGTCGAGGCCGGGGTCTGCGACTGCACATGCAGGAGGAGGCGGCCGGTCTTCTTGTCGATCTCGGCAATGGTCGAGCGCGGCTCCATCGCCGATGGCACCAGCCGCTGGCTGACGAGATCGAGCTCGATGGTATGCGCGGCCCTGGCGAACGCCTCGTCCACCTTGGCGGCATCGCCATAGCTCATTGCGCCGACGATGTTGTCGGGCGCCTCCGGCCACACCACGGGCGCGCCGGGCTTTACGGCTTCGACCGGATCGACCACCGCAGGCTGCACGTCGTATTCGACCACGATCGCTTCGGCCGCGCTCTGCGCCTCGGAGCGCGACGAGGCGACCACGGCGACCACGGCTTCGCCGGCATAGCGCACGACCTCATAAGCGAGCAGGCGGCGCGGCGGTACCGTCATCGGCTTGCCGTCTGGGCGCTTGAAGATGCTCAGGGTCGGAATGGTGCCGATGTCGTCCTTGACGAGGTCGGCGCCAGTGTAGATCGCGACAACGCCCGGCATCTCGGCCGCGGCGCTGGTGTCGATCGAGACGATCTTCGCATGCGCATGCGGCGAGCGCAGCACGTGCAGCCACAGCGCGCCGTCCTCCGGCTTGTCGTCGATGAACTGCCCCTTCCCGGTGAGCAGCCTCTGATCTTCCAAACGCTTGACGGGCTGGCCCGCTCCAAAACGCAAATTGCCGGGAAGAATGTTCATTCCGCTGGGTCCTCGAAATCCGGAAAAACGACCGCGGGGTTTTACCGGATTTTACGAACGAGACAACCAAGGCCCCGCACATCTGCAATGCGCTCGCCGACCGCGCGGGCCGGAAGCCAGAGCATGATCCGGAAAAGTGTGTAGCGGTTTTCCGATAAGATCATGCTCAAACAACAACCTAAAGCGCGACGACGATTCGTCCCAATCTCATCGCGCTTTAGGACCTGTCGATGTCGACGATGCCGACATTTACATCACGCGTGTCCGAGCCGCGTTTGACGGTGAGCCGAACGGCATGGCCCGCGCCAGCCTGCTCGAGCGCATCGGTCAGGTCCGAGAGCCGCCGCACCGGCTTGCCCTCGACGGCAGTGATGATGTCTCCGACCGCCGCGGTCGTCATGTTGACGCCGCGAATGCCTGCTCGCTCGGCAGGACTTCCGGGCGCGGTGCGGACCACGATCACCCCATCGACGCCCATCCGCGTCGACACGTCCTCGCTGGCGGCGACGATCCCGATTCCGGGCGTCGGCACACGGCCGTTGCGAATGAGTTCGGGAACGATCCGGTTCACGATGTCGACGGGGACCGCGAAGCCAATGCCGGCGTTCGAACCCGATGGGGATATGATCGCCGTCGTGACGCCGATCAGCCGACCGGCGGAATCGAGCAGCGGCCCGCCCGAATTGCCCGGATTGATCGCGGCATCGGTCTGAATCACATTGGCAATCTCCCGGCCGCCCTGGGTCGGAAGCCTGCGCTTGAGAGCGCTGATGATGCCGCTCGTCATCGACTGGTCGAGGCCGAAGGGATTGCCGATCGCGAAGGCGGATTGCCCGACCTTCAGGTCGTTCGAGCTGCCGAGAGCCACCGGCGGTGGGAGCTCGCGTACGCTCCGTATCCGCAGCACCGCAAGATCGTAATTAGGGGCGGTGCCCACGAGATCGACCCGGGCTACCTCTCCCGACGCAAAGCGCACCGCGATCTCGCTGCCATTGGCCACCACGTGATTGTTCGTCACGAGGTGGCCGTCGCGATCCCAGACGAATCCGGTGCCGGAGGCCTCGCCCTGGCCTTCCTCTCCCAACAGGGGATTAGCCGCCGACTTTGCCACAACCTGGACGACCGAGGGCGACACGCGCTCGAAGATGTCGATGGTCGCCTTTTCCGCGTCAGACAGAGGGCCGCGCTGCTCGACGGCGCGCGCGGCAGGCGTCCCCCATGGCATGTGCTGGATCTTGGCCGCGGTCACGGCCAGCAGCACGGCGGCCACGGCCGCCCCGGCAATTCCATAGCGACGATTCATCGGCGATCAGATCTCGTGTACTGGAAACGAGCTTGGGATTGCACATGCATGGCGTGACAGGTCTCGCTCACGCTGCAACGCCGCAAAGCTGTGGAAGTTTCTTGGCCGGGCAGATAAAGGCGGTTTTTGCTGCACGCTGGGGTGCGGACATATTGCCGCCTCTACGCGAGGTGCAGCAACGCAGCTTCCACGATGCTCCGCTGCTCGGCCGTCAGCGCCGCCTGCGGCGGGACGGGGTCGCCGACGTCGTAGCCCTGGATCGAAAGGCCGGCCTTGATGCAGGCGGCGAGATTGAAGCGGGCGAAGGCTTCGTTGATGCGCCACAGCCGGCGCTGGAGCGCGATGGCCTCGTTCCAGCGGCCGGCCTTGCAGAGATCGTACAGCACAACGCTCTGGCGCGGGATGATGCAGGCCGGGCCCGCCATCCAGCCCAGGCCGCCGATCAGCATCACCGCCGCCGGGATGTGGGCGGAGGCCGAGAACACCCGCAAGCCATCGCCGCAGCGGTTCATGATCGAGAGCAGCCGGCCAGTGTTGGTCGAGGCGTCCTTCAGGTAGTCGATGCGCGGATGCTCGGCGAGGCGCGCGATGACATCCAGCGTGAGATCGGAGCGCTGGAATTGCGGATTGGTGTAGATCACGACGGGAATGTCCACCGCATCCGCGATGCTGCGGAAGTAGGATTCGACCTGGACGTCGGCGAGTGGGAAATAAGCTTCCAGGATCGCCAGGATGCCGTTCGCGCCGAGCTTCTGATAGGCTTTCGCCTGCGACACCGCATCTGCGGTCGAGGTCGAGGCGACGCCGGCCACGACCGGCACGCGGCCCTTTGCGGCCTCGATGGTCGTCTGCACGACCGCCGTGCGCTGCGCGACATTGAGATAGGCGAACTCGCCGGTCGAGCCTAGCGGCGTCAGCCCGTGCACGCCGGCGCCGATCAGGTCGTCGCAGAGCTTTCCGAGAACTTCGGTTCGCACCGTGCCGTCGGCATCGACGGGCGAGACGAGATAAGGGAAGACGCCGTGGAAGTCGGTCATGTCAGGAGGGCCCCCGAAAACTGGCTAGACCGGTCTTACCAATGCCCACGGCGGCGATCAAACCCTAAGCAGCTGCACGCGCCGGGGCGACCGTCTCCAGCCGTGGTCCTGGGGGGAAACGCGAAGTCCTGGCCACTCGGCCAGTTTCGCAAATCCCGGCGACGTCCCAGATTGTGGACAGCTTACAGGAGCCTTGAGCTTATAGGAGCCTTGCATGACCGACCCAAGTCCTCTGTCCTCACTCTCGTCCGCGCTCGCAGACATCGTGGCGCGCACTGCGCCGTCCATCGTCTCCGTGCATTCGCATCGCTCCCGGTCGACGGGCTTCGTCTGGAAGCCCGGCCTGATCGTCACCGCCGACGAGGCGCTGGCCGATGAGGGCGCGGTTCAGATCGGACTGCCCGACGGCAGCACCGCGGCCGCCACGATCGCCGGCCGCGACCACACCACCGATGTCGCGCTGCTGCGCGCTGATGCCACCATCGCCCCGGTCAAGCTGGGCGCGACGGTGCCCGCCCTCGGTACCCTGTCGGTCGTCGTCGCTGCCGACCGCGACACACCGAGCGCGGCGCTCGGGATGGTGTCGGCCTCGGGCAAGAGCTGGCGCTCCTTGCGCGGCGGCGACATCGATTCGCGAATCGAGCTCGACCTTCGCCTGCGCGATAGCCAGGAGGGCGGGCTTGCGCTCGATGCATCGGGCGAGGCGTTCGGCATGGCCGTGCTCGGACCGCGGCGCGTGCTGGTGATCCCGACGGCGACGATTGAGCGCGTCGCGGCGCAGCTCGAGGTACGCGGCCGCATCGCGCGCGGCTATCTCGGGCTCGGACTCCAGCCGGTGCGTCTCGACGACGGCGTCGGCGCGATGGTGATGAATGTCGACAAGGCCGGTCCCTCGGCTGCGGCCGGCATCCGCCAGGGCGACGTGATCGTGGCGGTGAACGACCAGAAACTCTCCGGCGTACGCGCGCTGTCACGGGCATTGGGACCTGCGAGCGTCGGCACGGTCGTCGATGTCGCGGTGCGCCGCGGTGGCGAGCCAGCCAGCTTCAAGGTCACGATCGGCGAGAGGCCGGAGGCGTGAGCGAGGACAAGACGTCCGAGATCGTGCTGTCGCTGGAGATTGACGATCCCACACTCGCCGATCGCATCGCGACATTGCTCGGCAGTGTCGCGGGGCTTCGCCTCGCCGGACCGGGCGAGCAGGCCGCCGCGACGATCGTCGCGCGCGATCCGCGCCGCATGCCCGACGATATCGCGCTGACGCAGCGCGAGCTCGACGTGCTGGCGCTGATGGCCGAGGGTGCCTCCAACAAGATGATCGCGCGCCGACTCAGCATCTCCGTGCACACGGTGAAGTTTCATGTCGGCTCCCTGCTCGACAAGCTGGACGCCACCGGCCGCACCGATGCCGTCGCGCATGCCGCACGCCGCGGCGTGATCGAGCTATGACGTCGCCGGGAAGCTGAGCCGGACCGTGAGGCCCGGCGCATTGTCGTGCAAGGTTATCTCAGCGCCATGGAGGCGCGCGACCGCCGCGACGAGGCTGAGGCCCAGGCCGTTTCCCGGCGTGTAGCGGCTCTGCTCGAGCCGGTAGAAGCGCTTGAAGACGTGATCGCGCTGCTCGGCGGGGATGCCCGGACCATCATCCGCAATCGCGATGGCAGCGCCGCCATCGGCGCTGCCGCAGGTCACGGTGACCTGTCCGCCTGCACGGCCGTGCTTGATCGCGTTGTCGACAAGATTGGCGATGGCGTCGAACAGCAGGTCGCGGTCGCCCGTCACGGAGACTTCGCGGTCGCCACTGATGCTGATCCGGGTCGCGACCTGCTCGGCGGCGGCGTCGTAGAGCTCGACCACCTCGCTGGCGATCTCGGCAAGGTTTAGCGTGCGGAAGGCGCCCTTGCGAGCGCGGGTCTCAATCTCCGAGATCCGCGTGATGGAGGCGAACATGCCGAGCACGGCATCGAGATCGGCGATGGTGTCGCCTATCAACGCCGCATCGGCCTCGCTGTCGCGCGGAGCGTGATAGGCCTTTTCCAGCCGGCCGCGCATCCGCGTCAGCGGCGTGCGCAGATCGTGGGCGACGTTGTCGCTGACCTGCTTGACCTCGCCCATCAGCGTCTCGATGCGATCGAGCATCAAATTGAGATTTTCGGCCACGCGGTCCCATTCGTCATGGCTGCCGCGCAAGGGGATGCGGCGGTCGAGGCCGGACAGCATGATGGCGCGGCTGGTGGCGTTGATCTCCTCGATTCGGCCGACCGTGCGCCGCGTCACCAGCACCGCGGCGAGGGTCGCCAGCACCAGGAGCAGCACGGCGACCGCAATCATCGCAAGCTCGATTATCGCGGTGAAGCCATCGTGATCGCCGACGTCACCGATCCGGCTTCGCACGTAAGCGAGCGTGCCGAAATAGACATAGGCCATGATCGCCGCGACGATCAGGCCGAAGATCGCGATCGCGATCAGCGCTTGGCGGAAGGTCGAGGAGCGAAGCGTCTTAGCCAGGAGCACGGAGGCAATATCCAATGCCGCGGATGGTGTGGATCAATGGATAGGCCTGGGCATCGTCGACCTTGCGGCGGACGCGCCCGACATAGACGTCGATGATGTTGGTGGAAGGATCGAAATGCAGGTCCCAGACGTGCTGGAGCAGCATCGCGCGGGAGACGACGCGACCTTCGTTGCGGACCAGATATTCGAGCAGCTGAAATTCGCGCGGCAGCAGTGGAATTTTGCGGCCACGGCGGCTGGCATTGCGCGCGATCAGATCGACGGCGAGATCGCCGACCCGCAGAATGGTTTCCTTGGCTATGGTCTCGCTGCGGCGCCCAAGCGCCTCGAGGCGCGCGAGCAGTTCGACGAAGGAGAACGGTTTGACGAGGTAATCGTCGCCGCCGGCGCGGAGGCCCCGCACGCGGTCATCAACCTCGCCGAGCGCGGAGATGATCAGGAAAGGGGCAGCAACGCCGTCGTCGCGCATCTGCCGCATCACGGCGATACCGTCGATGTCGGGCAGCATGCGGTCGATGGTGATCACGGCATAGTCGCGCGCCACGCCATGGCTCAGCGCTTCACGTCCCGTGGCGGCGAGATCGACGTCATAGCCAGAGGTCGTCAGCTCCTCGACGAGTTGGCCTGCGGTTTCCGGATCGTCCTCGACGACCAGGATGCGACGGTGACCTCCGGTCATGACAAGCTCCACGCGACGATCGCCACCAGACTATCCCGTTCCGGGGCTGAGCGGAACCGCCCGGTGACGATCGCGACAATGGTGCGGTACGGCGATGCGACTACCAATAGTCTCCGCACACATTGATCCATTGCCAGCCATAAGGCGTCCAGCTCCTGCGCCAGCAGCCGTCATAGTAGCTGGCATAGATGAACGGCGCGCCGAAGAAGGCGAAGCGGTGGAAGCGATGATGGCGGAAGAAGAAGGCATGGCGGCCGATGAACGGCCTGCCGGCGCCGGCAAAACGCGGTCCGATCGCCGCATGCGCGAAGCGTGGTCCGCCAAAGCCAGCTCTGCCGAAACCAGCTCCGCCGAAGCCAGGTCCGCGGAAGCCAGGTCCGCCGACATGGGCGAAGCGCGCGCCGCCCATCCCGCCGACATGCATGCCACCGAAGCCGCCGGCGCGCATGCCGCCGCCGAAGCCGCCCGCATGCATTCCGCCGCCACCGAAATGCCCGCCACCACCGAAGCCGCCATGGCCACCACCGCCGAAGCCGCCACCGCCGCCACCGAATCCGCCACGGGCTAGCACAGGTGAGGCGAGCGCCATCATCGCGGCAAGCGTCACCGCCGTGACACCTTTGAGAAACCTGTTGTCCATCGAAGCATCCTCCGTGCTGCGCGGTGATATTTCTGCCGCGCCAGGAGGTTCAGATGAGAGGAAGGGACAGGCAGCTTCAACTTACAAACGCGCCAGATTCTAACGCGGAAGTTAGGGATGCACGCCCTATCGCTCCCTCTCCCTGTTCTTACGGGGCCGCGACGAGCTTCGCTCGCGCTGAGAGGGTGGGGTGAGGGGCTGCATCCGAGCATGCGATGCGATTGGTGACGAAGTTTTCGACGCGCGATCAGATCGGAGTCCGATGGATCTCCATCTCGGCAGCATAGTGCCCTGCCCCTCACCCGCATCGCTAACGCGATCCGACCTCTCCCCGCAAAGGGCGGGGAGAGGTAAGAAAGTCACACCCGCTTGCCGCCGTTCTTCTCGGCTGCGCGGCGCAGGGCTTCGGCGAGGGCGCCGCCGCCGGAGGATTCCTGCTTGCGCGGTGCCGACGACGTCATGCGGTTGGTATTGCGCGTGTTGTCGCGCTGCATGCCGGGCGCGTCCTTCTTGACGCCGACCTCGTCGTCGAGGCGCAGCGTCAGCGAGATGCGCTTGCGGGCCACCTCGAAGTCCAGCACCTTGACCTTGACGATGTCGCCGGGCTTCACCACCTCGCGCGGATCCTTGATGTAGTTCCTTGACATCGCCGAGATGTGCACGAGACCGTCCTGGTGCACGCCGATGTCGACGAAGGCGCCGAATGCGGCGACATTGGTCACCGTGCCTTCGAGGATCATGCCCTTCTGAAGATGCTTGATCTCCTCGACGCCTTCCTTGAACACGGCGGCCTTGAACGCCGGACGCGGGTCGCGGCCGGGCTTCTCCAACTCGCGCAGGATGTCGGTGACGGTCGGCAGACCAAACGTCTCGTCGACGAAATCCTTCGGCTTCAAGGTGCGCACGATCTCACTGCTGCCGATCAGCGCCTTGATGTCGCTCTTGGTCGCCGCGAGAATGCGCCGCACCACCGGATAGGCTTCCGGATGCACGCCGGAGGCATCGAGCGGATCCTCGCCGCCGAGGATGCGCAGGAAGCCCGCGCACTGCTCGAACGCCTTCGGCCCGAGCCGCGGCACGTCCTTGAGCGCCTTGCGCGACTTGAACGGGCCGTTGGCGTCGCGATGCGCGACGATGCTCTGGGCAAGACCCGAGCCGACGCCCGATACCCGCGCAAGCAGCGGCGCCGAAGCGGTATTGACGTCGACGCCAACTGCGTTCACGCAATCCTCGACCACGGCATCGAGCGATTTGGCGAGCTTGGCCTGGCCGAGATCGTGTTGATACTGGCCGACGCCGATCGCCTTCGGCTCGATCTTGACGAGTTCGGCGAGCGGATCCTGCAGCCGCCGCGCAATCGAGACCGCGCCGCGCAGGGTGACGTCGAGGCCGGGCAATTCCTCCGAGGCGAAGGCCGAGGCCGAATAGACCGACGCGCCGGCTTCCGACACCACGATCTTGCTCATCTTCAGTTCAGCGAGACCCTTGACCAGCTCGGTCGCGAGCTTGTCGGTCTCGCGCGAGGCGGTGCCGTTGCCGATCGCGATCAGCTCGACGCGATGCTTCAATGCCAGCTTGCCGAGGATCGCAAGCGACTCGTTCCACTGCCGCTGCGGCTCGTGCGGATAGATCGCGGTGGTGTCGACCACCTTGCCGGTCGCATCGACGACGGCGACCTTGACGCCGGTGCGATAGCCTGGATCGAGCCCCATGGTAACGCGGGTGCCCGCCGGCGCGGCCAGCAGCAGGTCGCGCAGGTTGGAGGCGAACACGCGCACGGCTTCGGTCTCGGCCGCGTTCCACAGCCGCATGCGCAAATCGATGTTGAGATGCACCTGGATCTTGGTGCGCCAGGCCCAGCGCACCGTGTCGATCAGCCAGCGGTCGCCGGGACGCTTGAGGTCGGCGATGCCGAACCGCTTCATGATCTTTAGCTCGTACGCGCCCGGCACGCCGGCGGGCGGCGCTTCCTCGGCCTGGATCTGGAGATCGAGGATCTCTTCCTTCTCGCCGCGGAACATCGCGAGAATGCGATGCGAAGGCAGCTTCGTCAACGGCTCGGAGAAGTCAAAATAGTCGGCGAATTTCTCGCCCTCGGTCTTCTTGCCGTCGCGCACTTTCGAGGCCATGCGGGCATTGGTCCACATGTCCTCGCGCAGCGAACCGATCAGGTCGGCGTCCTCGTCGAAACGCTCGACCAGGATGGCGCGCGCGCCGTCGAGCGCGGCAGCAGCATCCGCAACGCCCTTCTCGGCATTGACGAAGCCTTCCGCCACGGCCTTCGGATCGTTGCCAGGCTCGGCCAGCAGCTGATTGGCGAGCGGCTCGAGGCCGGCTTCCTTGGCGATTTCCGCCTTGGTGCGGCGCTTCGGCTTGAACGGCAGATAGATGTCTTCGAGGCGCGCTTTGCTGTCGGCGGCGAGAATGGAGGCTTCGAGCGCGGCATCGAGCTTGCCCTGCTCGCGCACCGATTCGAGGATCGCCTTGCGGCGGTCTTCGAGCTCGCGCAGGTAAACCAGGCGCTCCTCCAGCGTGCGCAATTGCGCGTCGTCGAGCGCACCGGTCGCTTCCTTGCGGTAGCGGGCGATGAAGGGAACCGTGGCGCCGCCGTCGAGCAGCGTCACCGCCGCCTCGACCTGCTCGGCCCGAACCCCGAGCTCCTGCGCAATTTTCTGGTTGATATTTGCCACGCGAGAATTCCCTCCAAGCACGCGACGCGAACCGAAACCCGGCCGCGGGACGCCGCTTATGGACCAACCGAGGTTGATTCATCAAGGTGCGCCGCGCAACCGTCGACAGAGGATTTTTTTGCCCGACCGATGCGATCTCGCCACAATTTTGCGGAGGCCAGCGCACCGCTTGCGGCTTGACAGAAGCCGCCGTTCCACGGCTGGTGGATCTGCCGGACCACCGAACTCCACACGAGGACTATCATGCGGACAACAGCGGTCGGCGTCTTCAAGATCGCCACCAGGGGCCCCGGCGACGTCGCCGGCCTGATGGCCATGATCGACTCCGGCGCGATCGATCCCACATCCATCCTCGCCATTCTCGGCAAGACCGAGGGCAATGGCGGCGTCAACGATTTTACCCGGGAGTACGCCGTCGCCGCGCTATGCACGGCCCTGGCGCCGAAGCTCGGTTTGTCCTCACAAGCGGTCGAACAGCGCATCGCTTTCGTGATGTCCGGCGGCACCGAAGGCGTACTCACCCCGCATCTGACGGTATTTACGCGCAGCGAGGCCGAGCGGCCCGCTGGCATGTCCGGCAAGCGGTTGAGGATCGGCATCGCGCATACGCGCGATTTCCTGCCCGAAGAGATCGGCCGCTCCGCGCAGATCACGGAGACGGCCGCCGCCGTGACCGCCGCGATGGCGGATGCCGGCATCACCGACCCCGCCGATATCCATTTCGTGCAGATCAAATGCCCGTTGCTCACCAGCGATCGGATCGAGACGGCAAACGCGCGCGGCAACAAGACGGCAACGATAGGCTCCTACAGCTCGATGGCCTATTCGCGCGGCGCCTCCGCACTTGGGGTCGCGGTCGCGCTCGGCGAGATCGCGCCTGACGTTCGCGACGAGGACGTGCTGCGGCGCTACGATCTGTTCTCGAACGTCGCTTCGACCTCATCGGGCATCGAGCTGTTGCACAATGTCGTCATCGTGTTCGGCAACTCGGCATCTTCCGCGAGCGAGTTCGAGATCGGGCATGCCGTGATGGACGATGCCATCGATGCCACGGCGGTGATGTCGGCATTGAAGGGCGTTGGACTTGGCGCCACGCCGCAGCCAGGCCGCGAGCTCGTCAATATCTTCGCCAAGGCCGAGGCCTCGCCTGACGGCACTATACGCGGCTTCCGGCACACCATGCTGGAGGACACCGACATCAGCTCGACCCGCCACGCCCGCGCGGCGGTCGGCGGCCTGATCGCCGGTCTTGCCGGCACCGGGGCGGTCTACGTCTCCGGCGGCGCCGAGCATCAGGGGCCAGCGGGCGGCGGCCCGGTTGCGGTGATCGCGCGCCTGTCCTAAGCACGCCACGACCTCTCCGCCCGGCGCAACCCTGCCCTTCGCGCCGGCTCGGTTGATTCACGCCGGCCCTTGCGAAAAGGGTGACGCGGCACCTCAAGGGATTTGAATTCATGACTTTGCCGATGAGCTGGAACGAATGGGCGCAGCACGATGGCGTTGGCCTTGCGGCGCGCGTGCGCAAGGGCGAGCTGACGGCGAAGGAACTGGCACGTCAGGCCGCAGCGGCGGTCGCCAAGGTCAATCCGACCCTATCAGGCGTGGTCGAGCTGTTCGATGACGTGATCGCCGATCCCGCCAAGGACGGCGCCAATCTCGCAGGTCCCTTCGCCGGCCTGCCGTTCCTGATGAAGGATCTCGGGCCGACCATGAAGGACCGGCTGCAGGAGATGGGCTCGCTGCTGATGCGCGGCAATCGCGCCGCGGCCGACACGTTCCTCACCGGTAAGTTTCGCCAGGCGGGATTGAACCTGATCGGCCGCACGACGACGCCGGAATTCGGCGTGTGCTCTTCGGCCGACAATCCCGCGGTCTATGTCACGCGCAACCCCTGGAATACCGACTACACCACCTGCGGCTCGTCGGCGGGCAGCGCCGCAATGGTTGCGGCCGGCGTGGTGCCGATCGCACATGCGACCGACGGCGGCGGCTCGATCCGCATTCCCGCCGGCGTCAACGGCAATATCGGCCTGAAAGTGTCGCGCGGCGTGTTCTCGCTGGCGCCGCACATGTCGGACCTCACCGGCCTCGTCTCGATCCAGGGCTGCCAGTCGCGCAGCGTGCGCGACACCGCCGCCTTCGTCGATCACGCCCGCGGGCCCGCGCCCGGCGAGTTCATGCCATTCTGGACCACGGCGCAGCCATACTCCGAGATGATCAAGCGCGATCCGTCAAAGCTGCGCATCGCGCTATCGCACACATGGGGCGACTACAGCGCAACGCCGGAGATCGCGGCCGAGCTGGACAAGGCCGGCCGTTTCCTCGAAGGCCTCGGCCATCACGTCGACTTCGCGCTGCCCGAGCTCGACTTCCGCGCCGCGTTCGCGGCGCAGACCACTTGCTACATCTCGAACTTTGCCGTGGTGATCTCCAACATGCTCGCCGCGCGCGGGCTGGAAAAGCCGCCGGAAGATCTGATTGAGCCGATGAATATCCGGATCTGGGAGAAGGGCCGGCACACGAGCTTTGCCGAGCGCGCGAAGATGCAGGGGGTGTTCAACACCACCTCGCGCGGCTTCGGCGCGTTCTTCGAGCAGTGGGATGTCATCCTGACGCCGATCACCGCGCTGCCGACGCCGAAGGTCGGCACCAGGGAATATCTCACCATCTCCGACAATCCCGATGTGCTCGACTGGTTCGGCAATCTCTGGCGTTTCTTCGCGTTCACCCCGCTTGCCAATCTCTGCGGCATACCGGCAATCTCGATGCCGATGGCAACGCAAGAGCACGGCCTGCCGCTCGGCATCCAGGCGATCGCGAAACAGGCCAATGACGGCCTCCTGCTCCAGCTCGCCGCCCAGATTGAGCGCGCGCTCGACGGCAAATGGAACGGCGGCAGGAAGCCGAAGGTGCATGTGGGCTGAGAGGCTGCGATCGCGGTGATACGCGATCGCGCTTCCCGCCTCAATTCTTCACCGCCGGAATCTCCTCCGCCACCGGCTGCTGCCGTCCCTGTTGATACATCGCCAGCGCCTTGTCGAGCGCTTCGCGCAGGGCAAGCGCGGCGGCCACGCTGCAACGCAAGTGCGCGGTCTGAACCACGTCGACCCTGACCGCGGCGCCGACCGGCATCAATAGGTTCGCGGCAAGCTCGATCTGGATCGCGCCATTGTGATGGCCGAAGCAGGAGGCACCGTCGAAATAGATGATCGGCGCGCGTTCCGAGCTCGAGCTCGAAATCGTGACGGGCCCCTGATTGGCGGGCGTTTCGGGGTCGGTCATGGGCGCTCCTTGCGGCTGCTCGAACGAACGAAGCATCCACCATCGTTGCTTCCGACCGCCCTGTCGAGGCCCAACCGCCGTCCGGCGGCCAGTTCGGGTTTTGCACCGCGCCCGACACTGGTCTAGAACGTCGCCATGTCCACTCTATCTCCCACGCTCCCATTCGAGGAACTCGCCGAGGCGATTAGGGGCCGCCGCTCCGATTATGGCCATATCAGCGGGCTCCAGCTCGACCGCTTCGCGCCGGGTGAGGCCTGGTCCAGCTTGCCCTACCGGCCCGTCTTCGTCGGGGACACCGAGACCGGCGTGCTGCATGGCGGCGTCGTCACCGCGATGCTGGACGAGAGCTGCGGCATGGCCGTGCAACTTGCGCTCGACGGCACCCGCGCGATCGCAACCCTGGACTTGCGCATCGACTACCAGAAGCCGGCCACACCCGGTCTCGACATCAAGGCGCATTCGGTCTGCTTCCGCACCACGCGCTCGATCGCCTTCGTGCGCTCCACCGCTTATCAGGACTCCGAGGACGATCCGGTCGCGACCGCGACCGCCTGCTTCATGATCGGCGCCAACCGCACCAATATGCTCGCCGACGGCCGGATGGATTCGCGCCATATCCCGGCGCTGGAGGCGCCGGACGATCCGGGCGGCCCGTTCGCGAGCAGCCCGTTTGCGCGCTGCCTCGGCATTCGCGTCAACGACGACGGCACGCTGACGATGCCGTTCTCGCCAAAGATCGTCGGCAACCCGATCCTGCCCGCGATCCATGGCGGCATGACCGGCGCCTTCCTCGAGACCACCGCGATTTTCGGCGTGCGGCGCGAGCTTGGCATCGCCGCGCTGCCCAAGCCGATCGGGCTCACCGTCAATTACTTGCGTTCCGGCCGCGCGCTCGACAGCATTGCCAATGTCTCGATCGTGAAGCAGGGCCGGCGCATCGTGGCGTTCGAGGCACGGGCCTGGCAGGGCGATGCGGACAAGCCGATCGCCACCGCTTTCGGCCATTTCATGCTGCGGCCGACGCCCGGAAGTGACGAGGAATAGGCGTATTTTCGCTTGACGGCAGCGGGCCGGGCCACAACGATAGCGCGCTCCCTGCGAGAGGTATTGGATTGCGGCATCCGCTCGACATCGTCGCCATGTTCGCCGCGCTCTGGCTGCTGGCAGCGATGGTGCTCGACGCGCTGACGCCGTCGGAGCTCACGGCGGTGATGATCGGAATCGCGATCGGACCCGCCGTGATCATCACCGCCGTGTTCTATTATCTGCGCTGCCCGCGCACGGACTTTGCGGTGATGTTCGCCGCGCTGTGGCTGATCTCCGACATCGCCATGGCATTCATCTCGCCGGCGCAGCTGCCGCATTTCCTGATCGTAGCGGGCTTCGTCCCGGCGCTCATCATCGGCATCGTGCTGCACTGGCAGCGCTTCCAGCGCCGCCATGAACGGCTGCCCGTACCGTCCGCCAAACGCAGTTAGCGCGGCAACAAGTTCGTCTTCGCGAGGTCGAGCACCTCGTCCCCGCGGCCGTTCATCACCGCGCGCAGCACCCAGAGGCTGAAGCCCTTGACCTGCTCGGCCGTGATGGTCGGCGGCATCGACAGCTCCTGCTTGGCCGTGACGACGTCGAGCAGCGCCGGGCCGTTGTGGGCCAGCATCTCCTTCATGGCGCCGGGCAGCTCGCCGGGATCCTCGACGCGCTTGGCAAAGATGCCCATCGCGCGCGCCATCGCCGCGAAGTCGGGATTCTCCAGATCGACATTGGTATCGACGAAGCCGGCGGCCTTCATCTCCAGCGCGACGAAGCCGAGCACGCCGTTGTTGAACACCACCACCTTCACCGGCAGCTTCATCTGCGTCAGCGTGATGAGGTCGCCCATCAGCATGGTGAAGCCGCCGTCGCCGGAGAGCGAGATCACCTGGCGGCCGGGCTGCGCGGCCTGCGCGCCGATCGCCTGCGGCATCGCATTGGCCATCGAGCCATGCACGAACGAGCCGATCAGCCGGCGACGGCCGTTCATGTCGAGATAGCGCGCGGCCCACACCGTGGGCGTGCCGACATCGGCGGTGAACACGGCGTCGTCAGAGGCATGGTCGCTGATGACTTTTGCCAGATATTGCGGATGGATCGGCTTAGCTCCGGGCGTGCCCTTGGCGAGCGAGTCGAGGCCTTCGCGCGCCCTCTTGTAATGCGCGACCGCGTCGTCGAGATGCCGGCGCTGCGTCTTGATCTTGAGCAGCGGCAGCAACGCCTCGATGGTGACTTTGACGTCGCCGACGAGGCCGAGATCGATCCTGCACCGCCGTCCCAGATTTTCCGGACGGATGTCGATCTGCGCGACCTTCGCGTCGGTCGGGAAGAATTGCTTGTAGGGGAAGTCTGTCCCGAGCATCACCAGTGCATCGCAGGCGTGCATGGCGGCATAGCCCGAGGAGAAGCCGATGAAGCCGGTCATGCCGACGTCGTAGGGGTTGTCGTATTCAACATGCTCCTTGCCGCCGAGCGCGTGCACGATCGGGCTCTTCAGCGCTTCTGCGAGCTGCATCAGCGACGCGTGCGCACCGGCGCAGCCGCGGCCGCAGAAGAGGGTGACGCGCTCGGCGCCGTTGAGGAGATCCGCCAGTGCCTTCAGCTCATCCGCCTGCGGCACGACCTTCGGCGGCGACAGCGCAAGGCCGCGCGTGGTCGACAGCGCGCGCTTGGGCGGAGCGCGGAAGGCGACGTCGCCCGGCATGGCGACGACAGCGACGCCGCGCAGGCCCACCGCTGCGCGGATCGCGTTCTCGATCACGAAGGGCAGCTGGCTCGAATCCGAGACCAGCTCGCAATAATGGCTGCACTCACGAAAGAGATTTTGCGGGTGGGTTTCCTGGAAATAGCCGCCGCCGATCTCGGCGGTCGGAATCTGCGCCGCGATCGCCAGCACGGGGACGCGGCTGCGATGGGCATCGAACAGGCCGTTAATCAGGTGAAGATTGCCCGGGCCGCAGGAGCCCGCGCAGACCGCGAGGCTTCCCGTCATCTCGGCTTCGCCCGCAGCGGCGAACGCCGCGACCTCCTCATGCCGGACGTGAATCCATTCGATGGTGCCGCGGCGGCGCAGCGCCTCGGTGAGCGCGTTCAGGCTGTCACCGACGATGCCGTAGATGCGCTTGACGCCGGCCTGCTCGAGCGTTGCCACGAACAGATCGGCCACATTGTTGATCGCCATGTCGGTCTCCTGATCTCGCCAGTACAGCAAGATAGGATACAAACCGACCGTGACGGCATCACGGCTGGTTTATTGCCGGTTCAGTCTTGCGCAATCGCCCGATCATAGGCCGAAATCGTCGCCTTTGCGCGCGCGGCGACATCGGCAGCCGACATGCCGGGCTTGTAGAGGCTAGAGCCGAGCCCGAACGCCGTCGCGCCGCCCTTGATGTACTCCGCAAAATTCTGATCGGAGACGCCGCCAACCGCGGCGATCGTCACGCCCGCGGGGAGCACCGCGCGGATCGCGGCAATGCCAGACGCACCTAGCACGCTGGCCGGAAAGAATTTCAGGCCCGAGGCGCCGGAGCGCGCCGCGAGCAGCGCCTCGGTCGGCGAGAACACGCCGGGAAGCGTCACCATGCCGTGCTGATGCGCCCGCGCCAGCACGTCGGTGTCGACATTCGGCGAGACCATCAGTCTGCCGCCGGCGTCGTTGAGACGATCGACATCCTGCGCGGTGAGCACCGTGCCGGCGCCGATCAATACGCCGGCCGGCGCCTGCTTCACGGCCATGCCGATCGAGCGGAACGGATCCGGCGAGTTCAAGGGAATCTCGATCGCGGTCATGCCGGCCTCGATCAGCACGCCGACGATAGCCTCGGTCTCCTCGGGCTTGATGCCGCGCAGGATCGCGACCAGCGGCCGCTGCATCGACGGAAAAGGAACGCTCATCTCAAGAATCCTTCTACTTGGTCCAAATCGCCGCAGCCGCCATCGACAGGCCGCGGCGGACCGCTTCATCCGCATCGACCGGCTGCACGGTCACCGACAGCGCATCGAAGGCGCGGCGATACAGCGCTGCGAGCCGACCCGAAGCAATCAGCGTGATGCCGGCCTGCGGCACGCTGCCGGAGAGCCCCGCCGCCAGCTCGGCGCCGATCAACGTGCCCGACAACGTTTCGCGCGCCGCGGCCGGCGTGCCGCCGAACAGCAACTGGCGCGACCGCGCGGTGAACAGCAGGTTGGCCGCAAAGGCCGGCGCTTCGTAAGCGGCCTTCACGGCCGCCTTGAAGCTTGGGACATCCTCGGCGTCAGCGGCATTGGCTATCGCGAGCGACAGAATCGTCTCGCGCGAGACCACGCTGAACAGCTCGCCGGTCATGAAGGTGGAAAAATGCGCGACGGTGCCGCCCCTGGCGCGGACCCATTTCGAATGCGTGCCGGGCATGCAGACCAGCGCTTCGCCGGCGGCGTCGAGACCGAGCGCGCCAAGCAATTGCGTCTCCTCGCCGCGCATCACATCCGGCCGCTTGACGTCGCGCTGCGCGATACCCGGCAGGATGCGGATGTCGCGCGCCTGATCCGGCACGCGGACGGCCTGCTTCAGGATGGCGGCGAGCGGCGCCGGCGTGTCGACATAGCCCGCCTCGACCCAGCCGGTTTTTGCGCCGGCCATGCCGCAGACCAGGACGGGCAGATGATCCGGTGCCTCGACCGCGGCAAGATGCGACTGCAGCACGCCGGCGAACCCGGCCTTCGCCGCCGCCAGCATGCCCTCGCCGCTACGGCGCTCGGCCAGAACATGGCCTGCGTGGTCGACCAGCCACAGGCGAAAACTGCTGGTGCCCCAGTCCACCGCGACATAGGCGGGTTCGGTCATCGTAGCGCACATCCTTCGTCTCACCGGCAAGACGCCGTCTCGCGACCATGAGACGGCGCTTGCGCAAATCTGCCCCGGGATATCGGCTATTGCGGCCGCAAACCAGCATTTTATCGCGGGTCCGGCGTGCAAGGCGCGCTGGCACACCGCTTGCTGAAGCCATCCCACTCACATCCGTGAACCGCGCAGCAAGACGCGTCAACATCAGATGAGGACACCCATGGAGATCGGCTATTTCACGATGCCTTCGCATCCGCCGGAGTGCGGCTTGAAGGAAGGCAACGACTGGGACCTGCAGGTCATGCGCTGGCTCGACGAGCTCGGCTATCAGGAGGCCTGGGTCGGCGAGCACCACACCGCACCCTGGGAACCCAATCCCACGCCGGATCTTTTGATCGCGCAGGCCCTGATGCAGACCAAGAACATCCGCATCGGCCCGGGCGGATTCCTGCTGCCCTATCATCACCCGGCCGAACTCGCCAACCGCGTCGCGATGCTGGATCATCTTTCCGAGGGCCGGCTCAATTTCGGCGTCGCAGCATCGGGACTGCCGAGTGACTGGGCGATGTTCAACGTCGACGGCATGAGCGGCCAGAACCGCGACATGACCCGCGAGGCGCTGGAGATCATCCTGAAGCTCTGGTCCGATCCCGCGCCCTTCACCTACAAGGGCAAGTTCTGGACGGTGACCAAGCCGGACACGATGTTCGATTTCCTCAAGCCCCACATCAAGCCGCTGCAGGCGCCGCATCCGCCGATCGGCGTTGCCGGGCTGTCGAAAAACTCGGACACGCTCAAGCTCGCGGGCGAGCGCGGCTTCATCCCGATGAGCCTCAACCTCAACCCGGCCTATGTCGGCAGCCATTGGGACTCGGTGGTGGCAGGCGCCGCGAAAACCGGTCGCAAGCCGAACCGCCAGGACTGGCGGCTGGTGCGTGAAGTTTTCGTCGCCGACACCGATGAGGAGGCCTGGAAGCTCTCGACCGGCGACATGATGGGCCGGATGATGCACGAGTACTTCCTGCCGCTGCTCGGCCATTTCGGCTTCAAGGACTATCTGAAGCACGCGCCCGACGTCCCCGACAGCGACGTCACGGTCGAATATTGCGCCAAGCGGAACTGGATCGTCGGCTCGCCCGCGACCGTCGCCGACAAGATCGAGAAGATCTACGACGAGGTCGGCGGCTTCGGCGTGCTGCTGGTGTTCGGCTTTGACTACAAGCACAAGGCCGAGGCCTGGCACCACTCGCTCTCGCTGCTCGCCAATGAGGTGATGCCGCGCCTGAAGCATCTCGGCTCCGCGAAGAAGGTGGCTTGACCGCAAGTGGGTGCGGCGCAATCGTGTCGCACCCGCTTCTCTTTCGGAGATTTCCGCGTGACGGTCGACGCCAATCCTCCCGACGCAAAGGACTTCAAGCAGGCGATGCGTCAATGCGCCGGCGCCGTGGCGCTGGTCACGGTCGGCGCCGAGCACGGCAAGCGCACCGGGCTGACGGTGACCTCGGCTTGCTCGCTGTCGGATTCGCCACCCTCGCTGATCGTTTGCGTCAACCGCAATGCCAGCGCGCATGCGCGCATCCGCGAGGAAGGCGCCTTCGCGATCAACTTCCTGCACGAGGATCATGCCATGCTGGCGTTGACCTTCAGCGGCCAGAAGGGCGTCAACGGCGATGACCGTTTTGCGTTCGGGCAATGGACGCGAGGGGTGACCGGCGCGCCGGTGCTGAATGATGCGGTCGCCGCGTTCGATTGCGTGCTGGCGCGGGAGTTCGAAACCAAGACGCATTCGATCTTCGTCGGCGAGGTGCGTGGCGTCTCGCATTCCGACGGAGCCGCGCCACTCGTGTATCTGCGCAGCAGCTTCCACACGCCACACGAGATCCGCGAGACCGTTTCAGTCGGCGACCTCGATTCGCGGCATTTGAGCTGGACGGATTTTTCGTAGGGGCACGCTCGCTTTTTTCCCTTCCCCCCCTTGTGGGAGAAGATGGCGCGAAGCGCCGGATGAGGGGTTCTCTCCACGAATTCAAAGGTGAGAGATTTACGCGGGGAGAGATACCCCTCGCCCGTCTCGCCGCTCTCGCGGCGAGCCACCCTCTCCCACAAGGGGCCCCACAAGGGGAGAGGGAAAGAGCGCTCGCCGCGTTGATTCAGCGCTGCTGCGCAGTCTCGATCTTCAGCAGCTTGATCTTGCGATACAGCGTCGCGCGGCTCAGCTTCAGCGCACGCGCTGCTTCCGTCACGCGACCACCGTGCTTGCGGAGCGCCTCCACGATCGCCGCACGCTCAGCCGCTGCGAGGTTCGGCTCCACTCTTCCCCCGAACGGCGGCAGATCAAGATCCGCGTCCGTGATGACACCATCCTCCGCCGTGCAGCCGGCAAGCCGCAGCACATGGCGGAGCTGGCGCATGTTGCCGGGATAGGGATAGCCCGAGAGCAGCGCCCAGGCCTCGTCCGACAGGCGGCAGTTCGGCGCCTCCTCGCGCGCGACCTGGCGAATGATATCGTCCCGATCGGCGCGATCGCGTAAGGACGGCAGCCGTACCTCCATGCCGCGCAGGCGGAAATAGAGGTCGGCGCGGAAGGCGCCCGCCTCCGTCATGCGGCCGAGATCACGGTGGGTCGCGCTGATGAGGCGGATATCCACCGGCACGGGCCTCCGCGCGCCGAGCGGCCAGACCTCGCGGTTTTCCAGGACGCGGAGCAGGCGCGTCTGCAACGCGATCGGCATGTCGCCGATCTCGTCCAGAAACAACGTGCCGCCGTCGGCCTGCACGATCAGGCCCTTCGAGCCCTCACGCCGCGCGCCGGTGAAGGCGCCCGCCTCGTAGCCGAACAGCTCGGCGTCGATCAGGCTCTCGGGCATCGCCGCACAGTTCAGCGCGACGTAATTGTTGCGCGCGCGGCTGCTCGCAGCATGAATGGCGCGCGCGAACACGTCCTTGCCGACCCCAGTCTCGCCATGCAGCAGCACCGGCAAATTGTGATCGCCGATGCTTCTGAGCCGCTTCACGCTTTTGACCAGGCCGGGATCGCGGCCGGCGAGCCTATGCAGCGCGTCGAAACGGTCCGCGGGCGCGTCGCGGCGCGGGGTGGGCAACCTCGTGTGCAGCGGCGGCGCGATACGGCCCTGGCCCAGTGCACGTCCATCGGCACGGCGCAGCTCGACGAGCTCGTCGGCGTTGCGCCCGGCGTGATGGTCGAATTTGATGTAGCGCGACAGATCGATGCCGGATGCGATCAGGCCATCGGTGAGGCCCAGCAGCGCCCGCGCCGAGCGGCAGGCGCCGACGATGCGGCGGTCGTCGTCATAGGCGATGAGGCCGCTGCCGCCGTCTCCCGGCACGGTCGCGATCCAGGCATTGCGGAAACGGCCGCGGAAGATCGCGCCCTCCATCCGCCGCGTCGCCTCCATCGTCACCGCGAGCGCAAGCTGATGCGCGGCCCGCGCCAGATCCTCGCGGCAGGAGGTGATGTTGATGGCGCCGGCGAGCCGGCCGGCCTGATCGAACAGCGGCGCCACCGCGCAGGAGAACATGTGCCACTGCGCACGAAAATGCTCGTCGCGATGCACCAGGATCGGCTTCTCTTCGGCCAGCGCGGTGCCGAGGCCGTTGGTGCCCTCGAACGCCTCGGCGAAGTTGGAGCCGGTGTAGATCTTCCAATCCAGAAACATCTTTGCGTCGGCCTCGCCCGGCAGGCGGCTGAACAGCATGGTCGCGTTCGCGTCTGCCAGATTGACGCAGTAGCCGGCATCGCGCAGCACGCGGGCGAGATCGTCGAGCTCGGGCGTGAGAAGCCTGATCGTGTCCTCCATGGGTTCTGCGACGTGACGGATCTCGGACTCGGTCAGCGTCTGCGGCGGGCCTTGGCGGGCGGGATCGAGCTTGTGGCTGATCAGGCAGCGCCGCCAGGAATTGGCGATGCGCGAGGAGGCGTCGACGTCGGCCAAGCGGTCAGTAACCTGATTGGCGACGGACAGAACACGGGCGACATGGTTGGAGGCCGACAGACTGGCCATCGCGGACGTCTCCACCCTGTATTATTGCGCAAAGTCTGGCAGCACGGGCGGGGATGTCAATCGGGAACCGGTTTTGCCGTCATTCCGGGGCGGCTCAAAGAGCCGACCTATGGTGCGCAATTGCGCACCTGAGAATCTCGAGATTCCGGGTTCGATGCTTCGCATCGCCCGGAATGACGACAACCGCCGCTGCGCAGCTATTGCTGCACCGCCCTCACCACGTATCGATGCAAGGCCGTTTCTTAGCCGTCCTCGCTGGCGGCTTCGGCACCGAACGCAAGCCCGCCATGATCCAGCGCCGCGTCTCGGCGGGATCGATGACGTTGTCGATCTCGAACACTGAGGCGATCGAGACCGCCTTGCCGTTGGTGTAGAGCTCGGCGACCTTGTTGCGGTAGTAGGCTTCGCGCTCCTCGGGATCGGCGATCGCCTCCATCTCCTTGCGGAAGCCGAGGCGGACATAGCCTTCGAGCCCCATGCCGCCGAATTCGCCGGTCGGCCAGGCCGCGGTGAAGAACGAGGCATGGAAGCCGCCACCGATCATCGATTGCGCACCCAACCCATAGCCCTTGCGCAGCACGATGCCGAACAGCGGCACGGTGAGGCTCGCGCCGGTCACGAACATGCGCGAGACGTGGCGCACGATCGCGGTCTTCTCGGCCTCGGGGCCGACCATGAAACCGGGCGTGTCGCAGAGCGAGACGATCGGCAGGTCGAAGGCGTCGCAGAGCTGAAGGAAGCGTGCGGCCTTGTCGCCGGCATCCGCATCGATCGCGCCGCCGAGGTGGCGCGGATTGTTGGCGATCAGGCCGAATGGCTTGCCTTCGATGCGGATCAACGCGGTGATCATCCCGAGGCCGTAGTCGCGGCGCAGCTCCAGCACGCTGTCCTTGTCGGCAACGAGATCGATCACGCTGCGGATGTCGTAGACGCGCAGCCGGTTCTCGGGGATCTCGCGGCGGAGCAGGCGCTGGTCGGCGGTCTGCCACTCCGTCACCGCGCCCTGGAAATAGGACAGGTATTTTTGCGCGACGGATGTCGCCTCCTCCTCGTCCTCCACGAGGATATCGATGACGCCGTTCGGCGCCTGGAACGTCACAGGGCCGACTTCGGCCGGATGATAGACGCCGAGCCCGCCGCCCTCGATCATCGCCGGGCCGCCCATGCCGATCGAGGCGTTTTTGGTCGCGATGATCACGTCACAACAGCCGAGCATCGCCGCATTGCCGGCGAAGCAATAGCCGGAGACGACGCCAACCACCGGCACCAGGCCGGAGAGCTTTGCGAATTGGACGAAGGACGGACCGTCAAGGCCGGTCATGCCGAGCCGGTCGGTGTCGCCGGGCCGGCCGCCACCGCCCTCGGCATAAAACACCAGCGGCACGCGCCAATCTTCCGCAAGCGTCAGCATGCGGTCGATCTTCTTGTGGTTCATATGCCCCTGCGTGCCGGCGAGCACCGTGTAGTCATAGGCAACGACGATGCAGCGTCCGCCCTCGGGCCCGAACTTCTCGGCGTTGACGGTGGCAACGCCCATCACGAGGCCGTCGGCCGGCGTGTTCTTGATGAGGTCGTCGAGCTTGCGCCGGCGCCGCTGCGCGGCGATGGCGAGGCTGCCATACTCCATGAACGAGCCGTCGTCGACGAGCTGGGCGACGTTCTCGCGCGCGGTGCGCTGGTTGGTGTTGCGGCGGCGCTCGACCGCGGCCGGGCGGTTGGCGTCGAACGTATTGGCCTGACGCGCGATCACTTCGGCAAGATCGGGACGGATGTGGTCGAGATCGATATCGGCTTCCGCGGTCGTGCTATCAGCCGCGACATCGAGCGGCTCCAGATACATGATCGGCTCGCCATGCATCAGCGTGACCCCGTCGCCGGCGACAAGCCTCATGACGCGGCCGCCCTGCTCGGCCATCACAAGATGCTCCATCTTCATGGACTCGATCACGGCGAGCTGCTGGCCCGGGCGGACGATTTCGCCTTGCTTCACCTGGATGGTGACAATGGTTCCCTGCAACGGCGCCGCGACCATCACGGCGCCTTCGGGCACCACTTGCACCGCATGCGCCTCGGCGGCGTCACCGCCGCTTCGCTCCGTCGCGGCAAAATAGAGCGGCCTGGCCGCGCCATCTGCGGCGTCGACGAGCTTGCCGATATTGCGATCGATGAAATCGGTCGCAATCCGGTTGGTCCTGAAATCTGGATGCGCCAGCACGGCCTGGAGGAAGGCGATGTTGGTGACGACACCGTCGATCCGGAACTCGCGCAGGGCGCGCGAGGCTTTTGCCACGACGTCATGCCAGGCTTCGCCCGGCGTATGCACGATCACCTTGGCCAGTAGCGAGTCGAAGGCGGCGCTGGTCTTGTAGCCGGCGTAGCCAAAACTGTCGACGCGGACGCCGGGGCCCGACGGCGGCTCGAACACGGCGAGCGTGCCGCCGGTCGGATGCGTCGCGCCCGTCTCGTCCAGCGTCTCCATGTTGACGCGAAGCTGCATGGCATAGCCGCGCGGCTTCGGAATCGAGCCTTGCGCAAGACCGAGAGACGCGAGCGACGCCCCCGCAGCGACCGCGAGCTGGGCGCGGACGAGATCGAGGCCGAGCACCTCCTCTGTCACGGTGTGCTCGACCTGGAGCCGCGGATTGGCCTCGATGAAGGCAAAGCTGTCCTCGGCAGCGCCGTCAACCAGGAACTCGAAGGTGCCGAGATTGTCGTACGACGCGGCGGCCGCGAGCTGCTTGGCCGCCTCGATGATGCGGCCGCGCAAGCCGTCGCCGAGCGAGGGGCTCGGCGCCACCTCGATCAGCTTCTGGTGCCGGCGCTGGATGGTGCATTCGCGCTCCCAGAGATGAGAGATCGCGCCGTGCCTGTCGCCGATGATCTGCACCTCGATATGGCGTGCCTGCCGGATCAGCCGCTCGACATAGACGCCGTCGAAGCCGAATGCGGCCTTGGCCTCGGACTGGCAGCGCGCATAGGCTTCCGCAAGATCGGATGCGGTCTCCACCACGCGCATGCCGCGGCCGCCGCCGCCAGCCATCGCCTTGATCACGACCGCGGCGCCCTTGCCGAGGGATTCGAAGAACGCCGTGATCTCCTCGAGGCTCGACGGCCCGCTGGTGCCGGCGATGATCGGAACGCCGCAGCGCTTTGCCAGCTGACGTGCTGCGACCTTGTCGCCGAACAGCTCCAGTGCGGCCGGCTTCGGTCCGACGAAGGCGATGCCCGCATCGGCGCAGGCCTTGGCGAACGCCGCGTTCTCGCTGAGGAAGCCGTAGCCGGGATGTACGGCATCGCAGCCCGCGCTCTTCGCGACCTTCACCACGGCCTCGATGTCGAGATAGGCTCGCGCGCCGCGACCGGGGATTTCGGCCGCCTCATCCGTGACGCGCACATGCAGCGACAGCGCATCGTCAGCGGGGTGGATCGCGACCGTCGCGATGCCGGCATCGGCCGCCGCGCGCGCGATGCGGATGGCGATCTCGCCGCGGTTAGCGATCAGGAGTCTCTTGAACGACATGCGGCGTCTCCATGCCCGCGCGGGCTGCGGGTCGGCAGGTTCGATGATCCTGCTTCTTCACTTTCGCCGCAGCCGTCAAGGGCGGGAACGCCGGTCGCGATGACCGGTCCCGCGGGCCGGAATTTCAGTCGACCGCACACGCCGTGGCGGAGCGGATTATCCGCGCCACGGCAGACGGGATCGATGCGGTATCAAGCCGCCCGCACGCCCGCAACGAAGGTGCTGACTTCGTTCTCGAGCGATTGCAGCTTCTGCGCCAGCCGGCCGCTCGATTGCAGCACAAGCCCTGCGGCCTGGCCGGTCTCCGCCGTCGCCTCGGTGACGCCGGAGATGTTTTGCGAGACCTGATCGGTGCCGGAAGCCGCCTCCTGCACGCTGTGGGCGATCGCCTGCGTCGCAGCGCCCTGCTCTTCGACCGCCGCTGCGATCGAGGCGGAGATCTCGTTGACCTCCATGATGGTCTTGCGGATGCTGTCGATGTTGCCGACCACCTGGTTGGTCTCGCCCTGGATCGCGGTGATCTGCGCGCCGATCTCGTCGGTCGCCTTCGCGGTCTGGCTCGCCAGCGACTTCACTTCGCTCGCGACCACGGCAAAACCTTTGCCGGCTTCACCGGCGCGCGCCGCCTCGATAGTGGCGTTCAGCGCGAGCAGGTTGGTCTGCGAGGCAATCTGGTTGATGAGGTCGATGACCTCGCCGATCTTGTGCGCGGCGGCGGCGAGCCCCTGCACCGTGTCGTTGGTGCGCTGGCCGTCGGCCGCGGCCTTGTCGGCCACGCTTGCCGCCTGCGCGACACGCTGACTGATCTCGGTGATCGAGGCGGACAGCTGGCCGGCGGCCGAGGCCACCGTCTGCACGTTGCTGGAGGCCTGCTGGCAGGCAGTGGCGACGAAGCTGGCGCGGTCGGTCGCCTTGTTCGCGGTCTCCGACATGCCTTGCGCGGCCTGCTGCATCGCGCGCGCCTCGTTGAAGACGTCGCGAACCACGGCCTGGACGCTCGCCTCGAACTTGCCGGCGAGATCGGCCATCGCCTTGCGCTTCTCGTCGTCGGCCCGCTGCTTGGTTTCCTGCTGCTCGGCGTGCATCCGGCCCACCGTCGATGCATTGTCCTTGAACACGGCAAGCGCCTTGGCGAGCCCGCCGACCTCGTCGCGGCGATCGGTGTAGGGCACATCGAAGGCGCTGTCGCCGGCGGCGAGGCGCTCGGTCAGCGCGGTGATCTTCGCCAGCGGCTTGGTGACGCTGCGGCCGATCACGAAGGAGGCGCCGAGCACCAGCACGAACACGGCGAGACACACCAGCGCGAACGTCATCGCGTCCTGGCGAAAGACGGCGTCGACGTCGTCGAGATAGATGCCGGTGCCGATGATCCAGCCCCAGGGCGCAAAGCCTTTCACATAGGAGATTTTGCCGACCGGCTGGTCGAAGCCGGGCTTGGGCCAGAGATAGCCGTAAAAGCCCGCGCCCTGTTTCCTGACGACGTCAACAAAGCCCATGAACAGCGCATTGCCGGCGGGATCCTTCATCGCGGAAAGATCCTTGCCGTCGAGCTCCGGCTTGATCGGGTGCATGACCATTTTCGGGGTCATGTCGTTGATCCAGAAATATTCGACCTTGTCGTAGCGCAGGCTCTTGATTTCGGCCGTCGCACCGGCCTGCGCCTGCTCGCGGGTGAGTTTTCCGTCGCTCTCGAGCTTCTGGTAGTGCGCCAGGATGCCGTAGCCGACATCCACCATGTGCTGCGTCTTGGCCTGGCGGTCGGCGATCATCTGGCTGCGCAGAGTCGAGAGCGCGATCGGCACCAGCGCAATCATGCCGACGAGGCTGATGCCGACAATCAGGACCAGCTTGAAACTGATGCGGGAGAAAATCATCGGTGCTCGCAAGAATGAAGGGCTGTCATGCCAGATTATCCCGTCTCCCTTAGCAAAGCCTTAAGCATTCGGGTTCCCGTAAGCAGGATCCGGCAATACCCGTCGCGCTAGCAGCCCCTTTTGCCGAGCACGAGATCGATCGTGTGGGCTGCGATCTTGCGCAACTGGGCCTCGTCATCGAATGCACGTTCGAGCACAGCGAGCCCGCGCGTCACCGTGACGATATGCAGCGCTGCCGCCGCAGGATTGCCTTCGAACTCACCGCGCGCGGCACCTGCCGCCAACGTGTCCTGAACCAGAGCGGTGATGCGCGACACGAGGCTCGCAAAAGCCTGGCGCGCTTCTTCATCCAGCCCTTCGCCCGCAGCCGCGCCGAGCTCCATCAATCCGCGCGTGGTCGGACAGCCGCGCGGCGGCGAGCCCGAGCGGAAGTTGGTGATGGTCAGATCGAAAAACGCGGTGAGGCGTTTTCGCAAGGAGCCTGCGCCGAGCGCCTTTTGCAGCGCGGCGAGATAATCGCCGGCATAGCGCTCATAGGCCTGGAGAAACAGCGCCTCCTTGCTGCCGAAGGCATTGTAGAGACTGCCGCGCTGGACGCCGGCGTCGCGCGCGATGTCCGACAGCGAGGTGCCGCGGACGCCCTTGCGCCAGAACTGCTCGAACGCGATGCGCAAGACGTCGTCGTGATCGAATTCGCGCGGCCTCAATCGATGCTCCTTTAACCGTTCGCAATATTTGACACGATGTCAAGAATGTGATTTCTGGACATCGTGTCAAAAATCAAGGCGGATTGATAGCCCGTTTCGTCAAGGGCCGAACGGCGGGCGCTTGCATGCGCCCTCGCCGGCCAGCGCCCGCATTCAAAGGGAGCAGCTCATGCCTCTTCTTCACATTTCGATGCGCACTGGCAAGCCGGACGCCTACCGGCAGGCGATTCTCGACAGTCTCTACCGCGCCATGCGCGAGGCGCTGAACGTGCCAGAAGGCGACCAGTTCATGACCATTAGCGAGCTCGCGCCAGCAAACTTCCGCTGCGGCAACGCCTACGGCGTCAAGCGCAGCGAGGACGCCGTGCTGATCCAGATCACCGTGTTCGCCTCGCGTACCGCGGAGCAGAAGAAGGCGCTGTACCGACGGATTGCGCAGTTGCTCGGCGAAAATCCGGGGATCCGCCCCGAGGACGTGTTCGTGAACGTGCTCGATGCGCCCAAGGAGAACTGGTCCGTCGGTCACGGTCTCGCGCAATTTGCGTGAGTCTGCCCGGCGCAAGCCCGCTGATGCCCCCTTGAGAATTGCCGGCTGAAAAGGTCTGATAGGGCGCGGAGTGAGCCTCCGCCGAGCCGAACCCAGGACCTGAACCGCATGACCATGTCGGTCGAGCAATTGTGGAGCCTGCCGGAAACCGCATTGATCGCCGCCTATGCGGAGGCGCGGCGGCGTCATGCCGAGAAGAAGTTCGAACGCGACACCCAGCGGGCGCGGCTCGAATGGATGCGGGCAAAACTGTTCGTCAACACCCAGGGCAACGTGACCGAGCGCAAGATGGCGGTCGACGTCTCCGAGGAGCTGGCGCGCAAGGGCCAGGAGGTGCGCGAGATGACGCGCGATCTCGACATGCTCAAGATCGACGTCGACGTGATCGACACCATGATCCGCCTGCGCGGCGCGCACGGCGGGCCGCCGATTCACGGCGAAGAGGCGGCCGAGAAAACGGCCGAGCCGGACGGAGAATGAGATGACGGCATTCCGCGGATGCTGCATCGGAGCTACGCGCCTTCCCCGCCCGCAAGGCACGCCGCCATGATCCCGTCGAGTTCGGCCTTCGAGAGCACGCCGAGCTCGGCGATGAAGACGATCCGCGATCGCGGCACGCCTTCCGCCGGTGCATCGCCCGGCGCCAGCGTGGCGCGACCGCCGGCGAACTGGAATACCATCATGCGGCCGGGCTGCTCGATCGTCTCGAACAGCCCTTTTGCACGAGCCAGCCTTGGCGCGAGCCGGCCGATGGCCTGCTGCAGGCGCGGCAGCGAGAGCGGCTGGTCCGAGGTCCAGCTCAGCGTCTCGAAGCGCTCCTCCGCCGGGCGTTTCGGCCCCGGATCGCGCGGCGCGGGCGCGCGATCGACGGTCGCCGGAAACAGCAGCGCGGACGGAATCTCGCCGTGCCTGGCATCGACCACCACCGCTGGGACACGCTGCGCGCGAATGGCTTCGCGCATTCGCGCACCTGCACCCTCGTCCGCCAGATCCAGCTTGGTCAGCGCCACGATGTCGGCGACGCGCAGCTGCGAGCGCTGGAGCGCCTCGTCCAGCGTGGCCGGAGGCGTCAATGCGTCCATCACGCAGAGCACGGTCTCCAGCGGCGACTCGCGCAGGATCACGGGGTCCATCAGGTTGCGGACGATGTCGGCGGGATCGGCGACGCCGCTGGTCTCGATCACGATGTACTCGGGCTTCGGAGCGCGCCGCAGCAGCATCGAAAGCGTTCGCAGCAGATCGCCTTCGAGCGAGCAGCAGATGCAGCCATTGGCGAGGCTGACCACGCCCTCGCTCGCGCCCGCAATCAGCTCCGCATCGATGTTGATCGCGCCGAAATCGTTAACGACAGCTGCAATCCGCCGCCCATCTGCATTCGCCAGCAGATGGTTCACGACCGTCGTCTTGCCCGCCCCCAGAAAGCCCGTCACCAGCAGAATGGGCATGGATCAGCCCTCGACGACGGGGCGGCGCACTGGCTTTCCCGGCCGTGCAGTCACATCAAGAATGCCGCCGCTGATCAGCACCTGGCCGCTGACGATCAGATGCCGCACGCCTTCCGACGGACGGTTCATCGCCGCGAAGGTCGCGCGGTCCGAGAGCTTCTCGTAGTCGAACACGACGATGTCCGCATCGGCGCCGCTATCGAGCCGGCCCTTGGCGCGCATTGAGGGCGTGCTTTGCGACAGGATCTCCGCCGGGATCAGTGCGCATTTGCGCACGCCTTCGAGCAGCGACAGGGTCTTGCGCTCGCGCACCCATTCGCGGATGAATTTCGTGAAGCAGCCGGCCGAGCGTGGATGCGAGGTGGCATCCTCAGGCAGCGGCCAGGCATCCCCGGTGTAGGTCTTGCCGTCCGACGTCGTCCACGGCATCGCGTCGGAGGCGATCGCGCCGCCGGGATAGAGCACCGACATGTCGAGCAGGTCGCGGTGATGCGCATTGTGCTCGGTGTCGAGGATGTGCCAGAGCACCAGCGAGGACGGCTCTTCGGCCTGCGCCTTCAACAGCTCCTCGCGATCGCTGAAGCGATGGCCGTCGGTCACGCGCTGCACCGAATCGTAGCCGGTGCCGTTGCGCTCGACGAACTCCGGATCGCTGAAGAACGCCGCGGCCAGCACGGTCGAGCCGGTGCCGTAGGGGTACGCCTCGACCGTGATCGGCAGGCCCTGTCCTTGCGCCTTCTCGACCAGCACGCGGCAGCGCGCGATGTCGGTCTTGCTCGACGAATTGAAATGGCAGATGTGCATGTGCGCGCCGGTGGCGCCGGCATAGCCGATCAGGCGGATATAGGCCTCCGCCGCGCTTTCAGGATCGACGCGCGACATGTAGGCGACATGGGTGAAGGTCGGCACGTACTGCCTGGCGGCAAGCTGACACACCGCGGTCAACTCCTGCACGCCAGCGCCCGGCGCATAGGCGTTCAAAATGCCGATGCCGATGCCACCCTCGTTCAGCCCGCGCGAAAGACGCTCGAGGATGCCGGCGACCTCCGCGTCGGTCGCGACGTTGTCCATCCAGCGGCGGTCGCGCATGGCATTCCCGAACGCCTCCAGCGAGCTCTCGGCATTGGAGCCTGTCATGGCGCCGATGCGCGCAAAGGCCCAATTGGTCGCGGCGCCGTAGTTCAGCACGCGGCCCCGCCTCGCCTGGCGCTCGTACCAGGAGGCGACCGGCAGCACGCCGGCCTCGAGATCGAGCGTCGTCGTCACCCCGTCGAACGCCTGCATGCGGTCCGCCGGGATCGAGTGGCCATGGGCGTGCAGGTCGATGAAGCCGGGCGCGACCACGAGTCCGGTGGCGTCGATCACCCGCTCGGCGCCGCCGAGGCCCGTGCCGACCGCGGCGATCTTGCCGTCCACCACAGCCACATCGCCGATGGCATCCATCCCGCTCGCGGGATCCACCACCCGGCCGCCAGAGATCACCAAGCCGCTCATATCGAAACTCCTCCGCGCTGAAATCACATCAAGGCAGATTCCGGCAGCAACGACCACCCTCGTCGATGCCGACGCATCATGCTCGCATAAGAGGTCATCGGGCAGACAGGCGGCGGACACGCGCTTGCAGTCTCGCGGCATGGTTTGCCCGAGTTCTGCGCGTCTTCACACCCTCTCGAAGGAAAGGGCGCAGGGAAGACCGGGCGCCGGCTGGCACCCACAAAACCCCCATGCTGAACGAATGCACACGCAATGCACAGGGGAGACACAGGGCAGCCAAACGTCCGGCCTTCCCTGCGCGATGGTTTGACGGCCTATGCCGCGCTCTCCCGGGAGCCGAGTTCCTTCTGGCCTCCCTCGCCCCCGCGAAATTCACGCTTCTCGCGCCGGTTGACGCGATGACGTCTTCGTCGGGACTTGACCGTAGCAACGACGGCCAGGACCACACGGTTTCGCCGTACGCAGGCTTTCCTGCGATGCCAAGAAGCTTCGCAAGACATTGAGCGCCCGTCCGTCTTCGCGGTCCGCGCCGTGCTCACGAGGTTCATCTCGCCCTGCACGCGCAAGCCCGCCTTTAACGCCGCCCGCGTCCACCGCAACTCCCGGCCCGCGCTCGTGACGACGTACGACCGCCCCTTTGGTGGGCTGGGATGGAGCGACACATACGACAAATCCGAATTTCGGTAAAGTGGAATATTTTTGTGGAGAGGGGTTGACAGGAGGTTGGGGGTGCTCCTGCTTCAATGAGCATGACCTCTCGTTGTTTTCTTCGTGTCAATCGCCAACGTTGCGGCATCGCATCGTCAGACCAGGCTAATTTTGGTGTATTGTGCCCTAATCAGATTCTGTCGAAGGTGCTCGCAATGGTAGATCCGCACAAGGTGGGACGAAACGACCCCTGCCCCTGCGGCAGCGGCAAGAAGTTCAAGAAGTGTTGCCTCGGCTCGCAAAGACTGGACGAGCCGTCCCAAATTTTGCAGACACCGGACGTTGCCCGGTCGGCGCTTCAGGACGAAGAAGCTCCCCTGACGTATGATCCATTCATGGAGCCAGATCCGGATCTGTGGGCTGCGCTGGACGAGGAGGATCGGATCGATCTTGTGATGACGTACCATCGGCGCGCCGGAATCCACCTTCCGCGCGAGAAAGTGCACGCTGCCTTTCATGCGATCGTCGAGAGCCAAATTGCCGATCCCAAGCTGCCGGTGCGAAGCACGGCGCAGCGGCTGATTTCCGAAGGACTCGATCGTCACGAAGCCATCCATGCGATCGGCTGGGTGCTTGCCGGACACATGAACGAGCTGATGCACAAGACCCAATCGGGCGATGACAACGTCAATACGAAACCCAACCAGGACCTGAATGAGGCTTATTTCGCCCAGCTGGAACTATTGACGGCAGATGAATGGCTTCGGTCGGGCTGACCGGCGTACTAACGCTCGATGTCGATCTTCTCGAGGCCTGAACTCGCCTCCAGGCAACCGCCTTGCCTTCGCGGAAAAGCCGCTGCGAAGGCATTGCGCGATTGGTGCGCTCTACAATCGATTGAAATCAACGACTGATCTGACGCTCGTTCGGACGTCGTGTCCACGCAACCGCCCGCCAAGCGGCTCTGCCGTCTTCTCGCCCGCATTGTCATTCACGGAGACAGGCGGGGCGGCTTACGGTGGGCAAAGTTCCCAAAAGGTTCCGTGTGATCGTCCGACCTCTTCTGCCACGCGACTCCCGTCATTCTGTTTCGCGCCGCGCCCTGCTCGGCGGATTTGTGTCGGCCGGGAGCGCCCTCGCGCTCGGCGGATGCGCCGGCCTGGGTGCGACCGGCGCGCGCTTCGATGCATCGTCGCTCTCCATTGACCCCACCTTGCTCGTCGCCACCACGCGCAAGCCCGTGAACGGCGGTCGCACGAAACGCTGGTTCGGCCCGGAGCGCGCGACCGCCATGACGGTCGCACGGGCGAAGCTGGGGGTGCCGGACGAGAGCCGCCTTTCTCTCGCCTCGGTTGGAATTGGCGATTGGCGCCTCGACCGCATCGAACCGATGTCGGGCGACGTTGGAGATCTCGTTGCGCAGGCCGGCGGAGGCGACGTGCTGATCTATGTGCACGGCTTCAAGCAGACATTCGAGACGGCGGTGCTCGATGCCGCCCATCTCTCCGACGGGATCAGGTTCCGCGGACGGACCATGGTCTTCTCCTGGCCCTCCAAGGCAGGGCTGTTCGATTATGCCTACGACCGCGACAGCGCGATGTGGTCCCGCGACGATTTCGAGCGCGTGCTCTCGGCGCTCGTGTCGGCTCCAGGCACCGGCCGCGTGCACATTGTTGCGCACAGTATGGGAACCATGCTGTCGCTCGAAAGCCTGCGTCAGCTCTATGCGCGATACGGCGACACCGTGACGGGCAAGATCGGGGCGGTCGTATTTGCCGCGCCCGATATCGACATGGACGTGTTCTCGTCGGCGATCCACCGCATCGGTCCGCTTGCCGGCAAGATCACCGTGATCGCAGCGACGAACGATCGCGCCCTCGCGCTGTCGGGACAGATCGCAGGTGGAATGACCAGGGTCGGTGCCGCCGAGAAGGCCGTCATCGCGCAGCTCGGTGTGCGCGTGGTCGATGCCTCGCAGGAAGGCTGGGGCCTCATCAACCACGATCTGTTCCTGTCGAATGCGGAAGTGCAGCAGGTGATCCGCCGCTCGATCGACGGCACCACGGCGTGAGAGAGCGCCCGCGGCGGCCGGCAGCCGTGACATGTAGACGCATGGAACGGGACTGCGAAGCACGGCGTTCGACCGCAAGGGAGTCCATCATGCCGACCAAGCCGACCATCGCCCGCATCTGGCGCGGCCGTACCCGCCGCGATGTCGCTGACGCCTACCAGGCCTATCTGCAAGCCGAGGGCATTCCGCCCCTATTGAAGACCGCTCGCGGCGTGCAGCACTTGCGCGAGGACCGAGACGAGGAGACGTGGTTCACGACCATCTCCTACTGGACGGACATCGATGTCATGACGGCTTTCACCAAGCGCGACCCAACCAAGGTCCATCATCTCGCGCGCGACGCGGCGGCGCCAACCGAACCTGGCGTACAATCGCAATGTCCACGACACGAGATTGCGGCTTCCCGGTTTGCCCATCCGAGCGAGAGCTATCGCTCTCGCAGCCGAGCGCGATACGCGCTGGGCGTCACGCCGTGATGGCGCTTGAACGTATTGGTCAAAGTCGAAAGATTGCGGAAGCCGGTGCTGAGCGCGATTTCCGCAATCGAGAGATCACCGTGCCGCAACGCCTCAGTGGCCCGCGACAGCCGGCGCTCGACCAGATAGCCATAGGGCGTCCGCTGCGTCGCCGCCCGAAAGGCGCGAATGAAGTGATTGGCCGACAATCCCGTCAATGCCGCAAGCTCGGCCAGACTGATTTCCGAAGTGAGATTTGCCTCGATATAGTCGAGCACGATGCGCAGCCGGCGCGGACTGAGCGGATGCGGCGGCCCGCGCTTCTCCGTTGCCTGGCGGCTGCGAAGCATCGCGTTCGAATACCAATGGACGAGGTGGCGAATGATCAGCTGTTGCGATTGAGCCAGCAGCAGCGAGTGCGATTGATGATCAATGCCGCCATAAAGCTCGAATTCGGCGACGAGCATCGCAAAATAGCCCTGCAGCCACGGGTCCTGCGCAGCGAACATGGGATCGATATCGACGCTGCTCCTGCCGACCAGGTTCTGTTGGGCATAGAGGTTGACCAGATCCTGATCCAGGTAAAGGTGAAGCATCTCGAACACGCCGTTTCGCACGCTCTCGACTTCGTAATCGTGCGGACGGAACGTGACGGAGCCGTGCTGCGAGCCGGTCCCCTTGCATATCCCCTTGACGAACATCGAGACCGAGGTCGAGCCACCGATGTGATACATGAGGACGTTCTGGTTGAGCTTGCTCAGTCCCGTACGGGTGGCGGGCCGACGCCACTTGGCGGCGATCATGCGGCCGTCCGCATCGGAAACAGCATAGTCCGGCCCCGTACCGGCGTTGCTGCCGAGATAGGCGTCGAAAGCCGACTTCGATTCAGATCCTTGATCGCCCATCTGCTCGTTCTCCACGATGCTCGAACGATCTCACCTCGTTTGCGCTGCAGCCGCCTCGCGACGATCCACCATCGCGCAAAAGGTTGGAGCGCGCGATATTGGTTCGCGCGCTCCTTTTCAGGCTCAGCCTACTGCAGACGGAGCTCTAGCGTCTAGTCAGCACATCGGCACGTGGAGGCGGCCGATGCGCGGCGCATTCACTGGCGGTCAGGCCAACGCTCTTGAAATCGAGGTTGTCGCTGTCTTCCTGGCCGAACACCGTTTTCACATCATCGCAGGCAACCGGAAGCCCCTGGATGGATTGTCCCGACGTGTTTCTGATCACGCCGGCCTGGAGATTGCCGTCGCATGTGAAGCTGCTGGCGTCGTTGATGCTGCCGAAGCCGCTATAGATCGCGGTCTGTGGGAACGGACACATCGGCCGGGTACGGCCCGGCACGAGACCGTGTGAATCAGACATGCCGAGAATGGATTTCGGCACGACGTCGTGCTCGACCCGGTTCCTGAGTGCAACGAACGGATCGTACCAGTACGGGCCGAGCCCGCCACCGACGTGCCCGCTCATTGGAGCGACAAACAGACGATACCAGGACTGTAGCTTCTCGTAATCCTTGCCTGTGGTGCCACCGTACAATTTTGTCGCCACGCGGTTGTAGTAGTCCACGTCGTGGCGCCAGCGGATCGCCGGATCAGCACTGCCGTGGAGCTGAATCACCTTGGTCTTGTGTTGCATCGCCGGCCTGAGGTCCGGATCCTGGTTGTCCGTATAGAGATCGATTGGCGGGCCACCCAGGTCGGATCCGGTCCGCGAGCCGATCACCGCTTCCCGTTCATAGGTGGTGGGAACGCCGGGAGCTGTGCAGGCGGCCCACCCGGTGGCGTTGGTCGTCCCCAACTCCAGCGACTCCTGATCGACGAACAGGCAGTTGTTCGCCGGCCATGCGGCATTGGCATGATCGTACTGCACGACCTCCACTGTGCTCGCCGTCAAGGCTGCGGAATTGTACGAGGTGCTCTGGAACGTACCGAGCGCGTTGGCCGGGAAGGTGATACTGATATCGTAGGGATACCAGATCCGCGCACCGTGACCGTTGCGCGGTCCGTCGAAAATCCGATCGAAGGCTGCGGCCTGCCTGGCTGTCAGGCAATTTGGCCGAGCCGGCGCTCCCGCTACGCCACAGACGTTGGCTGCGGCAGTGAAGTGCATCGTGCAGACCCGCGGATCGGCAATGATGCCATCCGCGACGGTGTCGGTGCCGTCGACATCGCAGGCCTTGACGATCGCATTGTACAGCGCGGTCTGCTGATCATTTGTCGGCAATGCCGCGGACCCGTCGAGCTGGACCAGCTTGCGCAGGACCAGGGCGGGCCAACTGTCCGCCAACCGGAACTGCTGCCAGCGATAGGCCGGCGCGCCGATCAGGAAGCCGTCGTATTCGTCGCCGTAGTGCTGCAGTTGACCCATGCCCATGTTGCCGCCACCGGAGGCGCCGTTATAGTAGTGCAGCTTCGGCTCCTTGCCGTAATAGACCTTCGCAATCGCGTCGGCCCATTGCCGGCCGTACCAGGTGCCGCGATAGATCCAGTCGGCGACCGCCCCGTAGGCAATCTTGTTCCGGTGCGGACTGCCAGACGTTGAGATGATCGCGAAGTTGGCGTGACCGGCGGTCCCTTGCGTGAAGTAGCCGGCGTATTGCTCGCCCGCGTCGGTGATCGATGCGACGAAACCCTGGCGGATCGCGTAGGTGGCGTTGGCGCCGTCGAGCCCCTCACCGAAACCAGCGGGATTGAGCGTTCCGGACTGCCCCGGGGCACCCATGGTCATGACGCCTCCCGTCCAGGCGCCGTTGACTGCGCCCGCATTGGTGGGGCCCTGGTCGGCGGAATTGAGTGGCAGCGAGATCACGATCTCGATGGCCTGCTTCTGGCCGGCATCGTATGCCGGCTGCCCCTTTGGGATGCCGGGTGCGTCCAGGCCGGGCCCAGGATTGTTCGGTCCCTCGCCGCCGGGATAATAGACGAACGCGATCTGACAAAAGGCCGGCGTCGGTCCTACCGGCGTCGGCCGAAAGTTGAAGCCGGAGCCGCCCGCCGGCTGCTCCGGTGCCGCGGGCACAATGCTGGCATAAGGAACCGTGACTGTACTGGTGCCGGGCGTGACGACGCCCTGAACGATTGTGCCCGGAAGTGTGCTCGGCGCGATCCCCGCGACTTTGGTACCGAGATTGCCAAGACACGTCGGCAATGGCGGCGGCGCGACATGCGCGTCGGCCGGCATGATCATTGCCCCGCCGATGGCCACGGCCAAGCCTAGTAGTGCTCGTGTTTGCATGGTCCCTTCCTCCCTCTCGTGATTGGTAGAATGTGGTCGAGCGCCCACCGCCCGCGCAGCACATGCGTTGGCGGGCAGCCCGTTCGTTGAAGAGCGAAACGACTAGATTCCGCTCCGGATGTCGGCTTGATGCTGAGCGCAGGGCTGAAGCGTGCCGGCACGCGGCACATCGATACGAACGACAAAACCGCTGCAACTGCGCGCTTGGATACAGATCCCCCTTTGATGTCCCCTGGCAGATCAGCAACGACCTTGTGCCGCCGTTGCTCGAGGGAGATCATCTGACCCGTGTCACGGAAATCAACTCTTGAGGCAGACCAGCGCGAAGATTGGCGCGATTTTGTAAAGCGCAGCAGCGATTTTCGAGGTTCTATCGAAGGAAGATGCCGACGGTCAGGCTTGCGGCGCGCTTACCTAAGACGCCACGGCCGAGAGGCCGCGCCCTGTCTTATCGGCTCTTGGCAGCCTTGGTCGTGGCGCTCAACGGCGATGGTGGACATGAGCCGGACAATTCCACCGACCTTGTCCGCGGCGGATGCGAAGGACGGCGATAATCTCACTGGTCGGATCGGAACCGAACACGACGAATTCACTTAGGTCGCCGCGAAGCGGCGGCCTCACATGAACCCGTGGCGATATCGAGGAGGTCCTCAACACAATCTACAAGAGCTGCATGTGTGACATTGGCGCTCCCTAGGGGAATCGAACCCCTGTTTCAGCCTTGAGAGGGCCGCGTCCTAACCGCTAGACGAAGGGAGCGTGAGGGGTACCGAATAGCCTCGAAATTTGTCCGCCGCAAGGACCCAAGGAGCCGTTTTACGGCTCATTGGCAAATTTCAGCTTTCCGGCCGGCTTCAGCGTATGGGCGTCGAAGGTGCGTATCTCGGTGGCCCCGCCGAGGTCGAGCGTGACCACGAGACGGTCCCCGGCAACCCCGGTGGAGACGATTTTGGCGCCCCTGGGCAGGGTGGCGGTGACATCGCCGGCCGCTTCCACCGCCCTTCCCTCCGACTTGAAAAGGCGGTAGCCCACCGCGATCAGGACGGCGCAGATCGCCAGCGCCGTCGTCAACCCCGCGATCAGCATCATCCGCCGCACCCGCGCAAACAGCGCGGCCTGCTCGGGGGTCGGTTCGGGAACAGCGGTATCAGACGTCGTCATGGAAAGCTCTGGGTCAGCGCAAAGGTTGGAGGTCGTGGTCGAGGGCGACGAGGGCTCGGCCCGGCTCGACCGCGTGCTGGCGGCGCGCCTCACCGACCTGTCGCGATCAAGGCTGAAAACCCTGATTCTGGCGGGCGCGGTGAGCCTCAAGGCCGCCCCGGTCCGCGACCCCGCTTATCACGTCGCATCCGGCGATACGATCATAATCGACGTGCCGGAGGCGGCTCCGGCGGAGCCCAAGGGCGAGGAGATCGCCCTCGATATCGTGTTCGAGGACGACGACATCATCGTCATCAACAAGCCGAAGGGACTCGTCGTGCATCCCGCGGCGGGGCACGAGACCGGCACGCTGGTGAATGCGCTGATCGCCCATTGCGGCACCTCGCTGTCGGGCATCGGCGGGGTCCGCCGGCCCGGCATCGTGCATCGGCTGGACAAGGACACCACCGGGCTGATGGTGGGTGCCAAGAACGACATGGCGCATGCCTCTCTGTCGGCGCAGTTCGCCGATCACGGCCGCACCGGCGAGATGCGGCGCGGCTACATGGCCTTTGCTTGGGGCGTGCCGAACCGGCATCGCGGCACAGTGGACGCGCCGATCGACCGCCATCCGCATGCACGCGAGAAGATGGCGGTGCGCCAGGGCGGCCGCGAAGCCGTGACGCATTGGGAGGTTTTGGAGAGTTTTTCCGGACGCGACGGCAAGGGCGTCGCCGCCCTGCTCGCCTGCGAGCTCGAGACCGGGCGCACCCACCAGATCCGCGTCCACCTCGCCCATATCGGCCATCCCCTGATGGGCGATGCGGTTTACGGACCGCATTTCAAGACCAAGGCGAACCAGCTCGGAGCCGAGTCGCAGGCCGCTTTGGCCGCGCTCGGCCGGCAGGCCCTGCATGCCTATTTGCTGGTATTGGAACACCCGAGGACTGGAGAATTACTTCACTGGGAGGCACCTCTGCCGGAGGATTTGCTTCTCCTTGAAAGCGCATTGAAAGCGGCGCTATGACGCAGGCCGATTGAGAAAAGCGTTACCTTACAAAAAGTTATAGCTGCCACACGGGGACGTGACGTCAGCAATCCTTCCCTTTTTGGCCCCCGATGGGATATATTGCGGCTGCGTTGAAATGACCAACGCGGAACATCGCAGCCCGACCGGCTTTGACACAGCGGTCGTCTGCCTGGCCCGCCGCTATCGGGGGCCTGAACCTTTGGAGGGCGCACTATGGCCCGTACCGCTGCTTTGCCGGTCCTCAATGGAGAATCCGGCCTTTCTCGCTACCTCGCCGAGATCCGCAAATTCCCGATGCTGGAACCCCAGCAGGAATACATGCTCGCCAAGCGTTGGCGTGAGCATGACGATCGCGACGCGGCGCACCAACTCGTCACCAGCCATCTCCGGCTCGTCGCCAAGATCGCCATGGGCTATCGCGGCTACGGCTTGCCGATCTCCGAGGTCGTCTCGGAAGGCAATGTCGGCCTGATGCAGGCGGTGAAGCGTTTCGAACCCGAGAAGGGGTTCCGTCTCGCCACCTACGCCATGTGGTGGATCAAGGCGTCGATTCAAGAGTACATCCTGCGTTCCTGGTCGCTCGTGAAGATGGGCACCACCGCGAACCAGAAGAAGCTGTTCTTCAACCTGCGTAAGGCGAAGAGCAAGATCAACGCGCTGGACGAAGGCGATCTCCGCCCCGACCAGGTGAAGGTCATCGCCAAGCGCCTCGGCGTCACCGATCAGGACGTCATCGACATGAACCGCCGCCTCGGCGGTGATGCGTCGCTGAACGCTCCGATCCGCGACGACGGCGAAGCCGGCGAATGGCAGGACTGGCTGGTCGACAACACGCCCAACCAGGAAGCCATGATGGCGGAGCACGAGGAGTATGATCACCGCCGTGACGCGCTCAACGGCGCGATGGGCGTGCTCAACCCGCGCGAACGCCGCATCTTCGAGGCCCGCCGCCTCGCCGATGAGCCGATGACGCTGGAAGACCTTGCCGCCGAGTTCGGCGTGTCGCGCGAGCGCGTCCGCCAGATCGAGGTCCGCGCCTTCGAGAAGGTGCAGTCCGCGGTCAAGGGCACGATCGCAAGGCAGGAACAGGCGGCGCTGGAAGCCGCGCTGTAAAGCGGCGCTTCGCCGCGTAGAGAGATTGGCGGATCGAAAGAGAGAAAGCCGGCGGCAACGCCGGCTTTTTCGTTTTGTTGGGGGGTGGAAGAAAGCGCAGCTCCACGCTGGATGCATGCCCCGGCTCGACCGGGGCATCCAGTACGCGGCGGCGCCAGTCGGGAGCGGGGCTCTCCAACGCGCGCCTCTGGGATACTGGATCGCCCGGTTAAACCGGGCGATGACAGCGGGGGTGTGGCTCACTGAACCGTCGCTGCCGGTCAACCGACAAAACATCGAACATCAAGCGAACGGACACGCGCCGTGTCGATCATCCTGCAATCCACCGTCGGCGGCTTCGAGGCCCAGTTCATGCGCAAGCTGCCGCTGGTCGAGCAGGCGATGCGCGAGCACGGGCTGGAGCCGTCGGAGTTCGTGATCTCGAAGGATTATGCAGGCACAGCGACGATCCCGCTCATGGGACCGTTCTTCTATAGTTACAGCGTGTTCTTCGGCGAAGAGACATTCACCGTCACCGAGCCGAACGACATGGTGTTCCTGGATTACTTCTTCAAACGCGTGCTGGCGGCCGACGAACCGCCGCAGCTGCCGCGGCGGCCCGGATTGATCCGGCGCTTGTTCGGCTGGATGACGCAGCCGGTATAGCCTCTCTCGTCATTCCGCGCGCGCAGCGCGAGCCCGGAATCCTCCACCCCCAAACTCCGCGGCGAAATGGATTGCGGGCTCGCGATTTTCGTCGCGCCCCGGAATGACCAGGCTACTCCCCGCTTGTCGCAGGACGTCGGCTGGTGTATGTGCTGCCGCCCGGCGCAATACCGCGCCGCTTTGCTCACGCTCTCAAGGGAGGCGGCATGAAGTTGAGATCGACACGTTCCGACCGCCGCCACCCACAGGTCGCCGGCGACCGGTCATGAGCTGAACGCCGCTTTCGCGGCTGTTCTTCCATTCATCCAATCTGGTTTCGAGGGGCGTGACGCAACACGGCGTCGCGCCGTATCGTCATGTATTTGCGGTTCGTTACACCGCTCATCCATCCGCGCAGCCGGACGGAGAGCGGCTTCTTTCGTGCGTCCTGGTACATCCAGCGCAACAACTGTCTGGATTGGATTCGGCAGGAGCTCTCGGACCAGTTCACCTGGTTTGGGCAACATCTGCCGATTCCCGGGCGCATCGCGCGGCATTTCAAGCGGCGCGATTCAATCTGGGGCATCTGCTGGTTCGATCCTCAGGCCCGCGAGGCCGTCAGCCGCGCGCGCTCTGCGCCTGGCTGCTCGAGGAGGGCGGCCTGCCGGTGCGCGAGATCACAACATCGCGCCAGCGCGAGGTGATCTGGCGCGACGCGCACCAGATCGTGACGAAGCCGTCGGCCGACCTGCCCACGGCATTTGCCTGAACCGAGAAAGGCAGGCGGCTTGGCGAAGGCCAAAACGGCACCGGCGGTTTCGGCCGCCGGTGCCCTGAGCCGCACGGCGGAGGATCTTCTATTCCCCCCACGTTCTCGCCAGCGTCGCGAGCCAGCATCCCTCGCAATAGCGCGCGTCCTTGTAGTCGATCCAGTTGTGCGCATAGACGCGGTCGAGCGGGATGTCGTAGCGGGCGCGCAGCACCTTCACGAGGATCTTCCAGGCCGCGACCTGCGCCTCCGTCGGGCCTGCGGTGACATCGGGATAGTTGCCGGCGAATTCCACGCCGATCGAGTTGTCGCGCACCACCTGGCGATAGGTCGATCGGTTGTCGATGTACTTGTTGTCGTTGCGATTGGCGCCGTCGCCATGGGTCGGCACCAGGTTTTCCGCGACCGCCCAATACACCGTGCCGTCGGTCTCCACCCACACCGTGACGCCGCGGCGCGTCGGATTCTTCGCCTGCTCCAAAGCGCCGCCGCGCGCCGAGCCTGATGGCCCCTCGGTCTGGTGCACGATGATGTTGCGCCAGGAATGGGCATTGCGCACGTCACCCCAGGGGGCGAGCCAGACGATCTTCAGACCGGGAATGTCCGGTGTGCCGGAGGCGCGTGCGAGCCTTGTGAACTCGGCGTCCTCAGCAGTGGCGGGGGAAATCAAGAGGAGTGCGGCGAAGGCGGCCGCGATGAGGCGAGATATCATCATCCGGGTCCAGCAATTGACCCGAACCTAGCAGGCTTTACGCGAATTTGCGCGCGGTCTCGGCCAAGCCGGTCGGCTCGGGCGCGAGCGGCGGCGCGGGATCGTAGACCGCAAAATCGTTCTTGCCGTTCTTCTTGGCGGCATAGAGCGCGTGGTCGGCATGTGCGATCAGCCTGTCCGGAAATTGGCCGATGCTGCGGTCCCATTCGGCGACGCCGATGGAGATCGCGATCGGGATGTCGCCGTCGGTGCAGGCCGCGGCGTCCTGCCGGCAGACCTCGAGCACGCGGCGGGCGATCGCCGCTCCCTCTTGCAAGGAGGAGGACGGCAGCACGACGCAGAACTCGTCGCCGCCGGTGCGGGCGAGCATGTCGCCGGGCCGCAGCCGCGTCTGCGCCATCAAGGTGAAGTGCCGCAGGCACGCATCGCCAGCGGCATGGCCATGGGTGTCGTTGATGGTCTTGAAGCCGTCGAGGTCGATCACCAGCAGCGAGAACGGCTCGCCGCTGCGCTCCGAGCGCGCGCATTCCTCGGCCAGGCGCTGCAACAGGTGCCGCCGGTTGGCGACGCCGGTGAGATCGTCGAGCAGCGCCAGGTCGGCGACCTCGCCGCGCAGGCGATCCATCGCCATCAACAGGAAGCCGAAATTGAGCGTCATCGACAGGAACAGCATCGTCAGCACGATGACGGCGTAGGCCTGGCCGCCGGCCAATGCCGAGAAGTCGCCCCCGAGCATGTTGCCGATCGCCCGCGCAGACTGAATCCCGATCATCAGGACGATCACAAGGCCGGCAAGTCGCGCTCCCGGTGCGGCGCGGCCGTCGCGCTCCGACCACAGCAGTGTCAGCGTCAATGCGAGCGGTAGCGACTGCCCGATCACGTGGGACGCGATCCGCAAGATCATGCTGTCATAGGCAAAGGTGAAGAAAAGCAGGATCGCTATCGTCAGCCCGACGATCAGCGCGCTCGCCCGCCAGGAGACCGGCCGGTCGTAGAAGCGTCGGATCCCCATGGCGGCGAGGCAGGCCGCAAGAATCACGCAGCCACTGCCGAGGATCAGGGGGAGCATGGAATCGACGAGCAGGCGGACCAACGCCGTTATCGCGCCTGCTGCACCGACGAAGGCCGATGCCGTCCAGAACCGCGCCGCCTCGAGCTTGGGATAGGCATGCGCGACATAGGCCCAGATCAGGCCCAGCGCCAGGAAGTTGATGACGAACACCGTCCAGAGGGTCGGCACGTTCAGCATGACGATGGCAGCACGCGCAGCGTTCCGCCTCCCATCTCTGGCAACCGTTCGTCCATGACCCGTCCCCGTTTTCTTGCGGGGAGAATGCGCGGGTTGCACTTAATGGAATCTCACTGCGATCGTGCAAAGATGCGGTTTGGTTTTGGATTCATGAACGGCGCACGCCGATTGCCGGATCGTTAGCGATCTCACCGGCGCCGATGCGGATTCGCGGACGAAAATCACCCGAAAATGCATCTGAGCTGTGGATAACGCGATGACACGGATGTGACAGCGCGGGGCAGGCGCTCGCGAATCTGCTGAGTTTGTCATCGAGGATGTTGCGAGGCTGGCCCTCTGCCGAGCATCCCTCGTGTCGCGTTTAACCATGAACCCTTTGAGAGGATACTATGGCTAAGAAAGCGAAGAAGGCGACGAAGAAGAAGGCGAAAAAGGCCAAGAAGGCGAAGAAGAAGTAACGAGGCTTCTTTTTCTTTGCCCGGGTGGAGCCTCGCTCCGCCCGGGCGTCGGGTAAGGTTGGTTCGAAGGTGGCGGGCGCAAGGCCCGCTTTTTTGTTGATTGCGCTCCGCTGCCGCTTCTCCCTCTCTCCGCAGGCGGGGAGAGGTGAGGAAGAAGCTACCGCTCCGCGAACGCCAGCTTGGCGCCGAGCATCGCAAATCCCGCAGCAAAGCTCCGGCGCAGCCAGGTCATCACGGCGGGGCGGGAAATCACGCGCTCGCGCACCGAGGCCGCGCAGAGGCCGTAGAGGACGAACACCGCAAAGGTCATCGCCATGAAGGCGCCGCTCAATTCCAGCATCCGCGCCGCGACATGAGTCTCGTCCGCGGCGATGAACTGCGGCAGGAAGGCGAGAAAGAAGATCGACAGCTTCGGATTGAGGATATTGATCAGGAAGCCGGTGACGATGACGCGGCCGCTCGACCGCTCCTTGATCTTTCCCTCGACCGAAAGCGCTCCGGTCTCACGCAGCGCCTGCCAGGACATGTAGAGCAGATAGAGCACGCCGCACCATTTCAACGCCGCGAAAGCGAGCGCGCTGGTGTGCAGCACAGCGGCGAGCCCGAGCATCGCCGCCATCATATGCGGCACGATCCCGAGCGTGCAGCCGAAGGCGGCTGCCACGCTGGCGCGCGAGCCGCGCGTCAGCGCCGCCGCCAGCGTGTAGAGCACGCCGGTGCCGGGCGAGGCGACGACGATCAGCGAGGTGAGCAGGAAGGACCAGGTCATGGACGGACCTTATCAGTCCGCCTCACGGCAAGAAAGCCGGACCTCGGCCTTCAGGACAATTGCGCGATCTCGGCCTCGCGCAGCACGTCGAGCGGCGCCCAGGGTTTGGCCCAGAATTTCGCGCCGTCCGGCAAGGCTTGTTTCAAGGGACGACCGGAGGTGACGACGACGTCGAGCCGGGGATTGCGATCCTTGGCGACGTGCGCGAGCTCGACCCCGTTCATGCGGCCGGCAAGCTGGACGTCGGTCATCATCAAACAGAGCGCGCCGGCGTTCTTGTCAAGCACGCGCTCGGCGGCCTCGGCGCTTTCGCATTGGATGACCTGATAGCCGCTCTCTTCCAACAGGACGCACAGCATTTCCCGCTGCATGGCGTCGTCTTCAACGATCAGCGCTGTCGCGCGAAATGGTCTTGCTTGTCCCATCGACGGCTCCAATGCTTGGCCTCAATAACGAATGTTAAAGACCCGGGCGCACTACGGTTCGGTTTCATTTCAAAAAAATGTAATTCATGGTTCCATCCTTGATCGGGGAACACCACATCATGCCTGCGATTCGCGGCGCTTGCTGCCATTACGGCAGCTGCCAGCGGCATCGGCCTCGCGCTCGCGCCATTTGCTGTGGGCTGGAGATGGCAAAGGGAACGTAGTCGTGTGGCGCGACAGCATTGCCGATGCGCGCTCCGCCGTCGCCACGCTCTCCGCTGTCATGCCCGGCTTGACGGGTGACCAGTACGGCGGGGCTTCTCGGCTCAGTTACTGCTGCCTCTGGAATACTGGATCACCCGCTTTCGCGGGTGATGACGCTGAGTATGTGATTACTGCCCCATCAGCCGGTCCGCGAAATAGCCGATCGTCTTGCGGTACACCACCGCCCTGTTCCACTCGCGCATCGCCTCGAAATTTGCGGTGCCTTCGCCGTAGGGCTGGCCCATCTTGAAGCCGCTGGTGTGGAGCAGGTTCGCGGTCGAGGCGAGCACGTCGGGGACGCTGTGGCGGAGGTCGACATGGCCGTCGCCGTCGAAATCGACGCCGTATTTGATGTAGGACGACGGCAGGAACTGGGTCTGGCCGATCTCGCCGGCATAGGCACCGATGAGGTCGCGCAGCGGCAGGTCGCCGCGCTGCAAGATCTTGAGTGCGGCGAGCAGCTCGCCCTGGAACAGATCGGTGCGGCGGCAGTCATGCGCGAGTGTTGCGAGCGTGCGGATCACCGGCAGCTTGCCCATGTCGCCCTTGCCGAAATCGCTCTCCAGCCCCCAGATCGCGACCAGGATCTGCCTGGGCACGCCGAACTGCTGCTCGATCCGCGAGAGCAACGCGGCATGGCGCTGGAGCAGCGCGCGGCCGCCATTGATGCGGCCGGCGCCGACGCGGGTCGAGACATACTGCTCAAAACTCTTGTTGAAGGTGTAGCGCTGGCGCCGGTCGAAGGCGAGCACCGCGCCATCCTGGGTGATGCCGCTGAACGCCGCGCTGGTCACGCTTGCCGAGACACCGGCGGCTTGCGCCTCCGAGGCCATGCTGGCGACAAAGCTGTTGAAGTCGCCGCCGCAGCGCGCAGCCTGCGCCGATCCGCCGGCCAGCAAGAGAATGGAGGCGGCGGCGAGAAGCGGTCTCAGCATGCGGGAAAATCCTTCGGGACGATGCGTGGAAGCGGCGCGATCATGCCCGGGAACTGGATTCGCGTCAAAGCGGCAGCGCCGATCATGCCGGTGGGCGCGATCACTGCGCCGAAACAAAAAACCGCAAAACAACCCCATGCACAGTAGAAGCCGCGTCCCGACCTCATGCGACTTTTCCGAATCCGTGTTGACCCGTCGGGCAAAACAGGCGTATTGTGCCAGCATCTCAGACTCCGGGGGCGTCGGCGCCTGCTCATGCCGTATCTGAGAGCGCTGCGCCATCCACCATCGCGTTCAACGATCCCGGCACGCGTGGTCGCGGGCCACCGCGCGCGTTCTCGCTGCGTTGCAAGAACCTGCAAGGTGAACAAACTGTTTCGAGGATCCAAGCATGTGCTTCGCGATATCAGCGAGAACCCGCGACGACATCAGCCGCATATCTGATGCGCTTGCTGCGACATCGCCACGCCGACGATTTGCCTTGCCATGGCAGAGCGCAAGCGATAGCCTTCTATCTCAGGTTGTTGCCCCGCCAGCCCCGGGCAACGCTGAAGAGCAAAATAAACGGCGGGCCTATCGGCCCGCCGTTTATCGAGGCGCAGAGCCGCGCGCAGGCGCCAGGACGCGACCGGCCGAAGACAACTCCGGCAGCTCCGCCGGTCTTCCTGCCGCAAAGGATGTCGATATCAGTCGAAGTCATTTGACTGCGGCGCCCTGATCGACGACAAGCCGCCATGGCCAAGAAACCCGGAACCAATCCCAAAGGCGAATTCGCCTTTTTCAACGTCGTCTATGAGGACGGCTCCCAACGATCGAACCGGCGCGTGCCCGCGGAATTGCTCGGCGGCCTGGAAGGCGACGAGCCCGCCCGCGGCTTCATCATGGAGCAGGACCGCGAGATCGCGGAAAAATCCGGCCGTCCGCCGCTGGCGATCAAGAACCTCGACCGGGTCGGAGCCAAGAAGAAATAAGTCGACGTCCGCGGCGCTCACCAGCGCCCGCTCCACTTGTTCCAGGCAAACAGCAGATCGGCGAACCGATCGTAGAAGAACCGCGTGAACGGCAGCGCCACGCGATTGCCGAACAGCGCCGCAAGCCACCCCTCCCCGGGCGTCATCCGCCACAGCGCAATCGCGACATCCGCACCGACGATGAGCCGGCCGGCCTGATCGGTCGCATGCAGGCGGCGCCTGATGTCGTCGAGCGACGCACCAAAGTGCGCCAGCGCGTCGGGCTGCTCGTTGATATCCCTGAACTCGACCGAGCCCGCGCGCACCAGCGCCAGCAGCTTGTTGCGCTGCCAGTCGATGCCGGCCTCGCAGACGGGGCAGCGGGTATTGTACCAGACGGTGAGGTGGGCGGCGGACATTTGCGTCACCAAGCTGATTGCCGAAAGGAATCGAATCGCAAGCAAGCTTTTCAGGCGTCGCTTCTCAAGGTTCGGCGCGAAGCGCAGCGACGAAGGCCCTTTGCGCATCCGCTTACAGAAGCGGCGGGCTTTAGGCCCGCCGCTTTCGTTGGATCGATGCCCGGGATCAGGCCCCGGCACGACAATCCGAATTAATTATCCAAGAAGCTCCGCAGCTTCCTCGACCGCGACGGATGCTTCAGCTTGCGCAGCGCCTTGGCTTCGATCTGGCGGATACGCTCTCTCGTCACCGAGAACTGCTGCCCCACTTCTTCCAGCGTGTGGTCGGTGTTCATGCCGATGCCGAAGCGCATGCGCAGGACGCGCTCTTCGCGCGGGGTGAGCGAGGCCAGCACGCGCGTCGTGGTCTCGCGCAGGTTGGACTGGATCGCGGCGTCGATCGGCAGGATCGCGTTCTTGTCCTCGATGAAATCGCCGAGATGCGAATCCTCTTCGTCACCGACCGGCGTCTCGAGCGACAGCGGCTCCTTGGCGATCTTGAGGACTTTTCGCACTTTCTCCAGGGGCATGCCGAGCTTCTCGGCGAGCTCTTCCGGGGTCGGCTCGCGGCCGATCTCGTTGAGCATCTGGCGGCTCGTGCGCACGATCTTGTTGATCGTCTCGATCATGTGCACGGGGATGCGGATGGTGCGCGCCTGGTCCGCGATCGAGCGGGTGATCGCCTGCCGGATCCACCACGTGGCGTAGGTCGAGAACTTGTAGCCGCGGCGGTACTCGAACTTATCAACGGCCTTCATCAGGCCGATATTGCCTTCCTGGATCAGGTCGAGGAACTGCAGGCCGCGGTTGGTGTACTTCTTGGCGATCGAGATCACGAGACGGAGGTTCGCTTCCACCATCTCCTTCTTGGCCTGGCGTGCCTCGCGCTCGCCCTTTTGCACGGAATGCACGATCTTGCGGAACTCGACGATCTCGAGGCCGGTCAGCGCCGCGAGCTGATGCACCTCATGGCGGAGGTCCTTGATGCGGTCCTTCTCGTGATGGACGAAGTTCTTCCAGCCCTTCGCCGAGAGTTTCGAGACACGGTTGAGCCAGCGCGGATCGAGCTCCGAGCCGGTGTAGTTGCGCAAGAAGTCCTCGCGCGCGACGCCGTGGCTGTCGGCAAGGCGCATCAGGCGGCCCTCATGCGAGACGAGGCGCTTGTTGATGTCGTAGAGCTGCTCGACCAGCGAATCGATGCGCGCCTGGTTGAGGCGCAGCGACTTCACCTCGACGATGATCTCGTCCTTCAGCTTCTTGTACTTGCGCTCCTGGTGCGGCGAGAGCGACTCGTTCTGGAGCTGGTTCTGGATGTCCTGCTCCTGAAGCTTGCGCAGCTTCTTGTAGCTGTCGGCGATCTTGTCGAAGATCTCGACCACCTTCGGCTTGAGCTCGGCCTCGATCGCCGCAAGCGACATCTGGTTCTCGAACTCGTCGTCGTCCATGTCGGACTCGGCCGCAGCCTCGCCCGGATCCTTCTCCTCGCTGCCTTGGTCACCGGCGGCAGGCGCGGCGCGGAACGGGGTCGGCGACGGGGGCGCCGCGGGCGGCGCGACATGCGCGGGCGCCGCAGCGGACGCGGTGGCTTCGCCACCCTCGGCCGCAGCTTCGCCGTTCGGCCCGGCAATCATGGCGGTGTTCATGCCGGCCTTGGCGTCGGGGCCGGCATAGGTCGCTTCGAGATCGATGATGTCGCGGAGGAAGATCTTGCCTTCGTTGAGTTCGTCGCGCCAGATGATGATGGCCTGGAAGGTCAGCGGGCTTTCGCACAGTCCCGCGATCATCGCCTCACGGCCGGCCTCGATGCGCTTGGCGATGGCGATTTCGCCTTCGCGGGAGAGCAGCTCGACCGTGCCCATCTCGCGCAGATACATGCGCACCGGATCGTCGGTGCGCTCGCCCGGCTCGCTTTTCTTGACTTCGGTAACGGCCTTCTGGGTGACTTCGACGAGCTCGTTATCGGTCTCGTCCTCACCCTCGTCCTTGTCTTCCTCGCCTTCGCTATCGTCGGCTTCGGTGACGTTGATGCCCATGTCCGAGAGCATCGACATGATGTCCTCGATCTGCTCGGGCGAGGTCTGGTCGGACGGCAAGACTTCGTTGAGCTGATCGAAGGTCACGAAGCCGCGCTTCTTGGCCTGCTTGATCATCTTCTTCACGGCCGCGTCGGACAGATCGAGCAACGGCGAGGGCGCGTCCTGGGAATCCTTCTCCGGAGCATCCGCTGCCTTGTCGTCTTTTTCCTTGTCCTTCGCCTGCAGCGTCTTTGCCTTGGTGGCCATCCATTGCTCCTAAACGCGCTTCATGCGAGACGATCGCCGCGCCCCACGTGAATTCACTTGAACCTGTTGCTCGATGCTCTCGCTTCGGCAGCTCTCGACACGGAAAGGGCGGCGCGCACATCTCTCGCCACCCCCAACTCTCTCTCGCCGGATTTGCCTAACGCTTCGTGAGCCTCTTTGTCGCAGCGGATGCAGGTGTAATGCCAACAGCGATTGCGCGGATTCATTCCTGACGCGTCTGTTCTGCCTGCGGCCGCCTCTGGGCCAAAGTGCTACAAGACCGTTAAGCCTCGATTAACCCTGTTTTTGCCGCCAAACCTTGGATTTGGCGAGTCTTTTAGCGGCGCCGAGCCCGGCCGTCCGCATGATTCTTTCATCACACGCTCTTCTGGAACCGGCCCGACAGCTCGCCAAAACCCTCGATCAGGGCCTCGGTACCGTCGACCTCGGCCAGCCGGGCCTTGACGTCACGCAGCCACGCCAAACTGGCCTCGCTGGGATCCTCCCCCAAGGCCAGCTCGGCGTCTTTCAGCTCTCTAAGTAGTGAATGGTATTGCCGATGCAAGGCAACGAGCTGGTGCCAGGTGGCGAGAACGTCGTCCTGCGCCGCGCCCTCGCGGGCGCCAAACACCGCCGCGGTGGTGATGGAATTCTCAACCCTTTGAAGGACCTGCGAAAATCCGCCCTTTTGGAGATCGCCGCGCATCTTCTCGGCCTGCTCCTCGGGGTCCGGCGAATGGTGATGGTCGTTGGCGAAAGCGGCGATGATGCCGGCCCTGAGCTTGTGGGCCTCGGGATGGGCCAGCTCCAGGGCGGCGACCTCCTCGAGGTGCTCGTGCAGCAGCCAGGGATGATTGATCAGGCATTGCAGGATCAGGGCCTCCCGGCGGGAGATGGCGCTGCGCTGGCCGCGCATGATCGGGCTCGCCGCCAGCTGAGGGCTTGCCGCCTGGTAGGGGCCGGAGGGCAAAAGGGTCGGACCGGGCGGGCCGCGGCGGCCTCCGAACCCCTGGCCACCGAATCGATTCGCAGCCCCCCCGCCCCTCGGCTGGAACGGGCGGCCGCCGCCGGGGCGGAAATTGCCTCGGCCGCCAAAGCCGCCGCGCCCACCCTCGGGGGCGAAAGTGCGCTGAAGCCGGTCGGCAAAATCGTCGCGATAATAGCGACGCACCACCTCGTCGCGGATGCCGCTCGCGAGCTCCTTGATGCGCGCCTCCAGCGCGGCGCGGCGCTCAGGCGTGGCAAAATTGCCGCCTTCGAGCTCGCGCGACCAGATCACGTCGGCGAGCGGGCGCGCTGCTGCGATCACCTCTTCGATTGCGCCACGGCCGCCGGAGCGGACGAGATCGTCGGGGTCCTGCCCCTCCGGCAGCAGCGCAAAGCGCAGGCTCTTGCCGGGCGCGAGGAACGGCAGGGCAAGGTCCGCAGCACGATAGGCCGCCTTCTGCCCGGCGCGGTCGCCGTCGAAGCAGAGGATCGGCTCGTCCGCCATCTTCCAGAGCAGCGCGAGCTGGCTTTCGGTCAGCGCGGTGCCGAGCGGCGCGACGGCGCCTGCAAAACCAGCCGTCACCATGGCGATGACGTCGACATAGCCTTCGACCACGATCAGCGCGCCGCCATCATGGGTGGCTTTGCGCGCGGTCTGGTGGTTGTAGAGGTTGTCGCCCTTGTGGAAGAGCGGCGTCTCCGGCGAGTTCAAATATTTGGCCGGAACGTCCTTCTCCAGCGCGCGTCCGCCAAAGGCGATGACGCGGCCGCGCAAATCCGTGATCGGAAACATCACGCGGTCGCGGAAGCGGTCGTAAGGAACGGGAATGTCGTCGCCGGCCACCAGCAGGCCGGTCTCGACCATGTCCTCGACGGAGATTCCGAGCTCGCCGAGATGCTCCTTCAGCGCGAAGCGGTCGGGCGGCGCATAGCCGAGCCGGAACTGCAATTGCGCGGCCTGCGAGATCGCGCGGTCGGCAAGATAGCCGCGCGCCTTGGCACCGACACGCGAGGCCAGCGTCTCCGCAAAAAATTTTGCGGCGAGGTCCATGACCTCATGCAGCGACTTGCGCCGCTGCTCCTGCCGCGCCGCATCCGGCGTCACCGCCGGCAGCGGCAGGCCCGCCATGCCCGCGAGCCGCTCGACGGCTTCGGCGAACGGCAGGCCGTCGGTCTCCATCACGAAGGTGATGATGTCGCCGTGCTTGCCGGAGGAGAAGTCGTGGTAAAAACCCTTCTGGTCGTTGACATAGAACGACGGCGTCTTCTCCTGCTGGAACGGCGACAGCCCTTTCCACTCCCGCCCCGCCTTCTTCAGCTTGACGCGCTTGCCCACGACCTCGGAGACCGAAAGCCGGGCACGCAGCTCGTCGAGGAATTGGGGCGTGAAGCGCATGATGTGGGTGTAGCGCAAACCGGGGTGAGTCGGGCGAAGGATCAGGGATATAGGTGCGGCGGCGCCAGAAGTCAGGTTTAGGCGGGTTATCCGGGTTATTCGACCTATGCACAGGCCCTCGTCCCGTCAGAGCCACTTGAACGCCGCCGGTTCCCGCTTCGGCGGCCCGTTCGATTTCCTGACCTGGTTCGAATACGCCCCCGCACATGCTCGCTGTTCGAGAAGCTGGTGGGGATGCTGCGGCGGACTGAGGAATGGACTTACGTCGAGCACGAGGTTGATGCGCGGGTCGTGAAGGAAATGCTGTTGACGTAATGATCGAATTGCTTGCCCTATGGCGGTGCGCCCCCTCGCCCCGTTCTTACGGGGCCCGCGACGAGCTTCGCTCGCGCTGAGAGGGTTGGGTAAGGGGCTTTCTCTCCGCACGTGAGGTCGTCGACAGAACCTGTCCCTCTCACCCGGATTGCATCTTCGATGCAAATCTCTCCCCGCAAGCGGGGCAAGGTGAAGCAAGCATCCGCCGTCAATGCTCCAGAAAGCGACCGGAGACGATGTGCGGCAGATCGGTGACAGGCCAGTTGTAGACGTAGGTCCAGGCCTTCTCCGCGGTGCCATCAAGCAATGTCACGTCGATCAGCCGGCGCAGATATTCGGTCGGCTCCGGAAAGCCTTCGCCGCAGGCCTCATACATGTCGAGCTCGGCCAGCAGCTCCTCGGGCACGCGCAGGTGAAACAGCTCGCCGTGAACGATGTCCGAGGCGGCATCCGACAACAGCAGGCCCGGATAATGCTTCACAAGAACGAGCCGGCCGTGGCAGGTCGCTTCGCCCAGGAAATCCGCGTGGCCCGCGAGCAGCCGCGCCATCGGATGGTCGAAGCCCCGCATCAGGGTGCCGTAGACGAAGAGACGATCGGAGGTCATGACGTGTCTATAACCGCCAATCGAACGAAGCGACAGCGGCGCCGCAAATCTCGGCCAAGGAAAGGGCGGGAGCGCGCGATATTCGGTCTTGAGATGAATCGCGAGCGGCGGCATCGTCCGGCAAGCTGGATCAATTTCGGATAGGCGGTTCCTGCCTGATTTCGGGGGGCAATGGCATCTTGCTTAGGCAATCAGGAATGACGTTGGACGCAGTCGACACGGCCGATCAACTCCTCGGCGAGGGGGACATTCTACCGGTGCATGAGGTGAACGCGGACGGCAAATCGCCGTTCCTGCTCACCTCGGATCACTACGGTCGGGCGCTGCCGCGGGCCCTCGGCAATCTCGGCCTTGCCGAAAGCGAGCTCGTCAGGCACATCGCCTGGGACATCGGCATTGCCGGCGTCGCCGAGCGGCTAGCCAGGATGCTGGATGCGCATCTGATCGCGCAGCGCTATTCGCGGCTCGTGATCGACTGCAACCGCTCGCCCGGTGTTGCAAGCTCGATCTCCGTGATCTCAGAGGCGACGGCGATCCCGCGCAACGCGGGCATCACCGAGGGCGAGCGCGCGGCACGGCGGCGCGAGATCTTCGATCCCTATCATCACCGCATCGATGCCGCGATCGATCGCCGCCTGCATGACAAGCGGCCGACGGTGCTGGTGTCGCTGCACAGCTTCACGCCCGTCTATGCCGGCGTCGCGCGGCCCTGGCATATCGGCGCGCTGTACAACCGCGACACCGTGCTGCCGCAGCTCTTGCTGAAACATCTGCGCGCCGAGGGCGATCTCGTCGTCGGCGACAACGAGCCTTATGCGGTCAGCGATCTCAGCGACTACACCATTCCCGTCCACGGCGAAGCCCGCGGCCTCGTCAACACCGGCATCGAGATCCGCCAGGATCTCATTGCCGACCAGTCCGGCCAGCGGCAATGGGCCGAGCGGCTGGCGCGGATTTTTGCGGAGATCGAGGCGGAGTTAAGGGCGGAGAGGCTGGTCGATTAGCTTCCGCGGGTCGCAACGAACAGCGCGAGCGCGGCGAAGATCGCGGCGATGCCCCACAGTACGAAGGCGACGCGACCGTCGCCGCGCGGGTCCAGCGTTGCTTCGGCCGGGTTGTCGGGATTGACGCTGACCCGGACGGTGGCACCGTCACGGTAGCGCGACAGCAGCTTGTCGAGCATCTTGCCGGGATCCGACGACGATCCGGTCGCAACGCGTGCGCACTCGTTGGTGTAGCTGACGTTCTGGTACCTGTAGCTGTAGGTCACCCGCTTGCCGGACATCTCGCGACCGAGAGTTTCTCCGGGTTCGCTCGCCTCGCGAAATTGCTCCATCGCCGACACTTTGATCCTGCCCGACACCACCGGCCAGCGCGTTGCCAGCGAGGCCTTCCGCCGCACGGCAAGTCCCATCAGCGCAATGGCGACGCCGAACGCGCCGAAGCCGACGACGAGTCCTGCGAGGTCAGGACGGGCGATGTGGTGTGCGAGGACGTCGTAGCTTTGCTTGAGACCGAACGCCGAGCCGAACACGATGACGAGCACGATCGCCGTACCGATGCCGAGACATCCCCACAGGCCCTTCGGCGGATCGCGCTCCAGCACCGCCTGATCGGGATGGCGCGGATTGTAATAGACGGTGACGGTGCTGCCGGCGGGATATTTCTCGAGATGCTCGGCGACCTCGAAGTTACCGCGATCCTCGCCGATCAGAATGCGGTTATTGCGCAGCTTTCGGCCGCCGACGGAATATTCGTATGTCACGTTCGCGAAATTGCGGCTCTCGAGCCGAAAGCGCTCTTCGCGATCGTCGTCGAACACCCGGATTTCACGCACCTCCGCCGCCGAGATGACGACCTTGCCGGGTGCCTGCAACCAGCCTCGCGCCTCGCGGGCCTGCCAGGTCTTGATGATTGCGGCAACGAGGAGGAGCCCAAGCGGTGAGAGCAACATCGCATAGACGGTCCAGGGCAGATCGGGCACGGCAAAATCCCTCGTCGGCGGCAATGCCGATTGGACGCATCGCCGCCGCAAAGGGTTCAACCCAAATCGGTGAAGAGGTTTATTTCGCCCTGGTCAGCGCCAGCCAGATGCCGCCGCCGATCATGAAGCCGCCGGAGATCCGCGACATCAGCCGGGTGCGCCGGGCCGAGAAGAATTTTCGCGCGCGCCCAGCCGCGATGGCATAGAGCGCGTCGGTCATCACCGCGGTCACCATGAAGGTGGCGCCGAGCAACGCGACTTGCGGAAAGTGCGGCTGGTTCATGTCCATGAATTGCGGGATGAAGGCGCCGAAGAACACCAGCACCTTCGGATTCGACAGCAGCACCAGAAAGCCTTGCAGGAAGAAACCGCCCCGCGGCGGCGCCGGAGGCTCGTCGACACTGACGCCTTCGACCGGCGCCCAGATCAGCTTGATGCCGAGCCAGACCAGATAGGCGGCGCCGGCAAAGCGCACCCAGTCGAACCAGTAGCCCATCGTCGCCATCAGCGAGGTCAGGCCGACCGCGACGACGCCGATGACGATCGCAAGGCCGGCTTGCGCGCCCGCGACATTGGTCAGCGCCGCACGCGTGCCGTGGCGCAGGCCGTTGGCGATGACGAGGGTGACGATCGGCCCAGGCAGCAGCGCCAGGGCGATGCAGGCGGCGACAAAGGCGAGATAGGCTTGCGTGGACATCATGGGGAGGACTCGGCTCGGGGCGGTCTTGCGGTATTAATGCATGACACTCACTGTCCGTCCAGCGCCGCCGTCACCCATGTCTTGATCTCCTGGGTTTCGAGGAACGCCAGCGCCGCGCGCTGCACCGCGCTTGCCTCCCCACCTCCCTGCGCCGTCGCAACGAAGAGATCGCACCGGCGCGAGAGGGCAATGCCGATCGCGGTGTGACGGGCCTCGCCGGGCATCTCGAGATCGTAGCGCCTCGCGCGGCCGCGCATCTCGCCGATTCCCACTTCCTCACCCGGCGCGGCGGCCGCAAAGCGCGGACTGATCAGATCGATGTCGGCAACACGATCGACCTCGTCGTCATCGGCAACCCCGCGATCGCAATTGCAGAAGCCGCGCTTGGCGCGCATGTAGAGCTCGGCGCCGGCACAAACACCGTCGCAACGGAACGCCCGTCCGGCGGGCCAGCCATCGCGCGGGAACGGCCAGGCGATTTCGCGCCAATGTGCCGTCTCTTCCGCGGATCGCGGCGCAAGTTGATGGGCGCCAACGCCAAACGCGCCGAGGCCGATCACCAGAGCCGCGATCGCCCCGCGCCGCATCGTCAATTCTTCGGCAGGCCGGCGACGGCGCGCGCGGGTCCGGTCAGTTCGAGGATATGCAGGCCGGTGTTGGCACGGTCGACGATGTAGATGTAGCCGCGCTCGTCGGTCTCGACATTGTTGGTCTGGATCGCGACCTTGCAGCGCTCGCCGCCCTCGACCGGAATGCAGCGCTTGTCGGTCGCATTGGTGATCGACGGAATGAAATAGCCGACCTCCTTTGGATGATAGGGATCGCGGATGTCGAGCGCGCGCACGCCGGCATTGAAGAAGGCGATAAAGGCCATCTTCTTGTAATAGACCGGCGCCATGCTCTCGTTGGACGAATGCGAGCCGAAGCGGCCGCCGCGCTGGCAGAACTGCCCGCTGGCCTCCGGCACGGTGTAGCTCGAGATCATCATCGGTCGCGTCTCGGTGGTGACGTCGGCGAACCACACCATCTGCCGCGCCTCGCCGCATTCGTTGAGGATCGCCTCGTCAACGATCATGACGATGTCGCGCGTCTTGCCGTCCTTGTCCTCGGCAAATTCGGCGATCGGCATGTCGAGCATCGGGAACGTGGTGTGCGCGCCGTTGAACGCGGACATCGGCAGCCGCGCAATCTCGGGATAGCGCAGATTGTCGGCCGTCGGCTCCTTCGGCCCGTTCAACAGCTTGTCGCGATCGACGATCTGCAGGATGCCGCCCTTGTTGGTGCCGTAGCCGAAAAAGACGCGGTTGCCGTTCGGCCCGGTCGAGATCGGCCCGTGCAATTCGGTCGGCACTGGACCGGTCGATCCGGGCTCCTGCCCGGGCAGGCCGAAGTCGCGGATCTTTTGCGGATGCGCGGGATCGCTGAGATCATAGACCTGCGTCATGCGCCGCGTGCGCCAGTCCGGCGCGCCGGAAACAAGGAAAGCGATGCCGGTGTCGCATTCCCACCAGCTCTTGTGCGTGTCCTTCAGCCCGCCAATGCGCGTGACGAGCACGGGATTGGCGGGGTCAGCGACGTTCCAGATCTCATGCGCCTCGCTGCCGAAGGTGCGCAGCATGTAGACCGCATCGGGATCGCCCTTCGGCAGCGACTTGCCGTCGCACACCCGCACCATCTGCGCGCCGCCGGATTCGTACTTGCCTTCCTGTCCCGGCAGATGCCGCAGATATTTTGGATGCGCGGGATCGGTGACGTCGACGATCGAGGTTCCGTTCGGCTCCGCCTGTCCCGTCATCGGGTTGACCGGCGCGGGCACATCGTCGGTGCCGCCGTGATGGCCGATATAGGCGATCCAGCGGTCGCCCTGGTAATGGATGGTCGGCTGATAGGCGCTGCGCGCCTGGAGGTCGTTGGTGCCGACCAGCTTCATGTTGGACGCTTCCGGCGGCGCGCCGATGGTCTGCTTCTGGGCGTGAACGGCGGCGCTGCCGGCGAAAAGAACGAGGCAGGCAGCAGTCAGGACACAACGGAACATCAAAGTCCTCCCCGGAACCAATCTGCGTTGGCTGAGCTTCAAAGGTTAGCACGGCCAAATGCACGCGCCCAAGACACCATCTTGACAGGCAACCATTTGGTTGCATATTATCGCCGCCATGGATGAGGTCTTCAAAGCGCTCGCCGATGCGTCACGACGCTCGCTGCTGGACAGGCTTCACGCCAGGAACGGCCAGACGCTGAACGAACTTTGCGAGGGCCTTTCGATGACGCGCCAGGCGGTCACGAAACACCTTGTCATTCTCGAGGAGGCCAATTTGGTCACGACCATCAGGCATGGCCGCGAGAAGCTGCACTATCTCAACCCGGTGCCGATCCATCAGATCGGCGAACGCTGGATCAGGAAGTTCGAGCGCGGCAAGCTCGCCGCGCTCAGCGAGTTGAAACGCCAGTTGGAGAAACGCGATGAGTAAGCCGCAATTCGTCTATGTGAGCTATATCGAGACCACACCGGAAAAGCTGTGGGAGGCGCTGACGTCGAGCGAATTCACACGGCAATACTGGTTCGGCGCCGAAGTGCGGTCAGACTGGAAAGTCGGCTCGCCCTTTGCGCTGTCGCTGGACGGCGAGGTCACCGATTCAGGTGAAATCCTCGAAGCCGATCCGCCGCGGCGCCTGTCGTACAGCTTCAAGCACCACAAATACGAAGAGCTGCGCGATGAGCCGATCTCGCGCGTCGTCTTCACCATCGAACCGTTCGGTCCGGTCGTGCGTTTGACCGTGCTGCATGACGGCTTCATCGAGGGCGGCAAGTACCTCGGCGCCGTCTCCAACGGCTGGCCGGCGATTCTGTCGCAGCTCAAGAGCCTGCTGGAGACCGGCAAGCTGCTCAACATTCCACGCGCGGCCCTCAACAAGGGATTTGATGCAAAATGAACCTCGACCAGTTCAAGCCGCTGACGGTCTACACCATCTACATCGCCTCCACGCCGGAGAAGATGTGGGAGGCCCTGACCTCGGCCGAGTTCAGCAAGCTGTATTTCTTCGGCAATACCGTGGAGGTCGAGCCCCGTCTTGGCGGCGCGTTCGTCGTGCGCACGCCCGACGGCGCGCTGCACATCAGCGGCGAGGTCCTCGCTTACGACCCGCCGAAAAAACTCTCTGTCACCTTCAACGTCAACTGGCCGGAACTGATCGAAAAGCTCGGCCCGACGCTCGTGACCTACGACATCGAACAGGTCGGCGATGCGGTCCGGCTGACCATGAGCGAAGGCCATGACCGGCCGCTCAGCGACGACATCCTTGCCGGCGGACGGCAGGGCTGGCCGGCGATCCTCTCCAGCCTGAAGAGCGTGCTCGAGACCGGCAAGCCGCTGGTCGTGAAAATGGGCCCGCCGCAACGGATGCTGGACGCCCTGAAGGCGATGGGGATCAAGACGCCGTAGGTCCCGCTTTGTCGGCGCCGTCGCGCTGGTCAGCGGGACGCGAGCAGCAACGCCACGCCGAGATTGGCCGCGAACAGCGCCGCGTCGATGACGAAGATCCGGAGCATCGGACCTTTCAGCACCGGCCAGTACGCCACCCCGACGCGCCCCCCGCGCATCAGGACCGGAAGATTGTAGGCGAACTGGCTGAAATGGCAGGCGGCAAAGAACAGGAACAGCGCAAGCTGCGCCTCCAGCGGCTGGAAGAATGACGGGCGCGCCGCCAGAAGATAGAGCGACAACAGCCCGATCGGCAGGTTCATTCCGCCCAGGAACGCCACGCTGGCCGCAAGCGTCGGCGCGATCGGATTGCTGCGCTCTTCCCGCGGCAGCAAGATCTTCAGCGTGTTGGCTTGCGCGATGCTGAACTGGATAAAGGCGCCGCCGAACCAGAGCGCGTTGAGAAGCAGGACGAAATCCGAAAGGTGCATGATCATTTTCCGTAAAAGGCTTCGCTGCGCACCACGCGGCCCGCAGCATCGAAATCCATGAACTCGCTGGCGCGGGTGTCGCCGAGCTGCCACCACACCGTCAGGCGCGCGATTGTCTCGTCCCAGCTCCAACTCAGGATCTTCAGGTCGGCGCTTTCGATGTGGCCATAGGCCTCGCGCCAATAGGCGCGGATCTTTCCGGCGCCCGTGACGACGGCAGAACCGGTCAGCGACAGCGCCAGAGGGCTGCGCATCTGCGCATCATCCGCGAAATGCGCGACGACCGCGTCGATGTCGACCTTGCACCAGTTCGCGCGCCATGTCGCGACGAAGCGTTCGGCGGCCGCGCGGTCCATTTTCTTTGCGCCCATGACGCGGCCCCTCCCCGGTTCGTTGGCCGGAAGGTGGCGAAGCTCGCTCCTCATGTCAACTATATTGACTTCAGAATTTGTCAGTTGTTGTCGGCGATCGATCCCATGACGGCCATCCACGCGGCCGCCCCCTGCGCTCCGGCGCGGTCAAACGCCTCGCGCAAGACCTTGCGCTCGTGGTCCGATGCCTTCTGCTCGATGCGCTGCCCCGCGGCAGTCAGGCGCAGCAGCTTGGAACGGTGCTGCTCGGGCGACCGTTTCGACGTCAGGAGCTTGCGCTCCAGCAGCAGATTGAGCGGTCGGTTCAGGGCCTGCTTGGAAATGCCGAGGATCTCGATCAGTGCGCCGATCGCGATATCGGGCCGGCGCGCCACCACGTAGAGGATGCGATGGTGCGAACGCGACAGGCCCTGCTTCGCCAGATATGCGTCGGCCTCCAGCGTCATGCCACGCCAGCCGTAATACATCAGCTCCAATGCCGCATCGAGATCGTGCAGCTTGTCGAGTGAGGCGCGGTGAAGCCCCGCGGCTTGAGCGGTCTTTGCCATCGCCGGAAGCTAGCCCCTCGCCCGCAGCTCGCGCCGCAGCACCTTGCCCGTTGCGGTCATCGGCAAGGTCTCGGCGAACGCGACGACGCGCGGATATTCGTGGGCGGCGAGCTGCACCTTGACGAAGTCCTGGATCTCGCGCGCCAGCGCATCGCTGCCGGTAAAACCCGGACGCAGCACGATCCAGGCCTTGATCTGTTCGGTGCGGATCGGGTCGGGGATACCGACCACCGCCGCCATCGCCACGGAGGGATGCTTCATCAAGGTGTGCTCGATCTCGGACGGGCCGACGCGATAGCCGGCGGTGGTGATGACGTCGTCCTCGCGGCTGACATACCAGAAATAGCCGTCCTCATCCTGCACGCCGAGATCGCCGGTCAGCAGGAACTCGCCGGCATATTTCTTCGCCGTCGCCTCCGGATTGCGCCAATATTCGAGCATGGTGACCGGGCACGGCTGACGCACGCCGATGATGCCGCGCTGGCCGCGGGGCAGCTCCTCGCCCTTGTCGTTGACGATGCGGACGTCGAAGCCCGGCGTCGCCTTGCCCATCGAACCGGCGCGGATCGGGAACAGGTTCGAATTGCTGCCGATCACGAGATTGCACTCGGTCTGGCCGAATACTTCGTGCGCGTCGATGCCGAAGGTCTCGCGCACCCAGCCGAGCAGCTCGCCGCCGAGCGATTCACCCCCGGTGAAGATGCTGCGTAGCTTCACGCCGGGATGCTTCACGCCGGCCTGCCGCATCAGCTTCAGCGCCGTCGGCGGCAGGAAGACGTTGCGGACGCCGAGGTCGGCCATCATCTGCATCGCCGCCTGCGGCTCGAATTTTCGCGCGCGATGGCCGACCAGCGGAATGCCGTGATACCAGAACGCGAGCAGGCCGTTGATGAGGCCGCCGATCCAGGCCCAGTCCGCCGGCGTCCACATCAGATCGCCGGGCCTGGGCAAGAAGTTGTGGCACATCTCGACATTGGGCAAATGTCCGAGCACGACGCGATGCGCATGCAGCGCGCCCTTGGGATTGCCTGTCGTGCCCGAGGTGTAGATGATCAGCGCGGGATCGTCGCACGACGTGTCGACCCGCGCGAAGTCGGGCGATGCGCCCTTCACCGCATCCCAGAACGATTTCGTGCCTGATGGTGCGCGCTCGCCGACGACATAGACGTTCTTCAGGTCCGGCAGGCGATCGCGGATTTTTGCCAGCTTCTCCCAGCCGCCCTCGTCGGTTACGATGGCCTTGGCCTGCGAATTCGACAGACGGAATTCCAACGCATCCTCGCCGAACAGCGCAAACAGCGGGACCGAGATCATCGCCGAACGGAACGCCGCCATATGCGCGATCGGCAATTCCAGCGACTGCGACAGGAACACCGCGACGCGGTCGCCACGGACGAGGCCGTCGGCCTTCAGCACATTGGCGAAGCGGCGCGACATCTCCGCGACCTCGTCGAACGAGGTGCGCGTCGTCGCGCCGTTCTCGTCAACATAGATCAGCGCGAGGCGGCCGGTGCCGTCGGCATGCCGGTCGCAGCACGCCTCCGCGATGTTGAAGGGCGCCGGGATGTCCCAGCGGAAGCTGCGGGTGAGCTCTTCGTAGGTCGCGGCTTCGGTGAGCATGGCCGTTGATCGTTTCCGTGTTCTCGGCGTCATGGCCGCAGTTGCTCCGGCCATCCACATTCTTCTTGCTTGGCGGCCAGTTTAAAGGCGTGGATGCCCGGGACAAGCCCCGCGCCAACGGCGATGCGAACGGTTTGATGGCGCCGGTCGCCGGTTGGCTCGCGATTGTTTCTGTCCGGAGAGTAGACTGACCTTAACCGCATCAAAGGTGTCCATCCTCCCCTGGAGGGGGAGGCTCGGTTCGCATAGAGCGAAGCGGCATGCGAACCGAGGTGGGTGACAGTCTCCCCACGGACGCAGTGCCCGAGCGGAGAGATCACCCCATCCCGCCCGCGCTGCGCGCGATCGAGCCTCCCCTCCAGGGGAGGCTAAGAAAGTGCTAGCTGGATAGCGCGGTCTTCACGAGGCCGGACGCCTTGCCGAAGTCCATCTGTCCCGCGTATTTCGCGCGCAGCACCGCGATCACCTTGCCCATGTCCTTCATGCCGGCGGCGCCGGTTTCAGTGATGGCGTCCGCGATCGCCTTCTTCACCTCATCGTCCGACATCTGCTTCGGCAAGTACGCCGAGATCACCGCGATCTCCTCGCGCTCCTGCGCGGCGAGCTCGGCGCGGCCGCCCTTCTCATAGAGCTCGACCGATTCCTGACGCTGCTTGATCATCTTCTGCAGCACAGCAAGCAGATCGGCGTCGGTCAGCGGCGGCTTGCCCTGCCCGCGTGCGTCGATGTCGGCATTCTTGATGGTCGAGTTGACCATGCGCAGCGTGGATAGCTTGCGCTCGTCCTTGGCCTTCATGGCCTCCTTGACCGCATTGTTGATGTCGTCGCGCAGCATGGCCGGGGGATCCTCTCAATCTGTTCCGCCTGATCTAAGCCGTTCGCGGGCAAGAGGCCATACCGGACCGATGTATTGTTTCCCCATCAGGGGCTGAAATGGCGCAAAGTTGCCGATTCCCGGCCACGACGCCTGCATGTACCTGAAGCCGGCCTCAAATATGCAAAAACGCATGTGAATCTGCCCTCTCGCGCTTTGACGCGCGCGCGAGGGAGGCTTATGAAGCGGGCTCATGACACAACATGACAACGATACCGCCTGGCCGGACCATAAACCGACCGCGCTCCTCGTGCTTGCCGACGGCACGGTGCTCGAAGGCTTTGGTCTCGGTGCCGAAGGCCATGCCGTCGGTGAAGTCTGCTTCAACACCGCGATGACCGGCTATGAGGAGATCCTCACCGATCCCTCCTACGCCGGCCAGCTCATTACCTTCACCTTCCCGCATATCGGCAATGTCGGTACCAACGAGGAAGACATCGAGACGGTGAACATGGCCGCGACGCCAGGCGCGCGCGGCGTGATCCTGCGCACCGCGATCACCGATCCATCGAACTACCGGGCCACCAAGCATCTCGACGCCTGGCTCAGGGCGCGCGGCATCATCGGCCTGTCCGGCATCGATACCCGTGCGCTGACCGCGCTGATCCGCAGCAAGGGCATGCCCAATGCCGTGATCGCGCATTCCAGGACCGGCGAGTTCGACCTGCATGGCCTCAAGGAGGAAGCGCGGGAATGGCCTGGCCTCGAGGGCATGGACCTCGTGCCGATGGTCACCAGCGGCCAGCGCTTCACCTGGGACGAGACGCCCTGGTTGTGGGATAAGGGTTTTGGCCGGCAAGACAAGCCCGAGTTCAACGTCGTCGCCATCGACTACGGCATCAAGCGCAACATTTTGCGCCTGCTTGCCGGCGTCGGCTGCAAGGTGACGGTGGTGCCGGCGACGACCTCGTCCGAAGACATCCTGGCGATGAAGCCGGACGGCGTGTTCCTGTCGAACGGTCCGGGCGATCCGGCCGCGACCGGCAAATACGCCGTGCCCGTGATCCAGGACGTCATCAAGTCGGGCACGCCGACCTTCGGGATTTGTCTCGGCCACCAGATGCTCGGCCTTGCCGTCGGCGCGAAGACGAAGAAAATGCATCAAGGCCATCACGGCGCCAATCATCCCGTCAAGGACGAGACCACCGGCAAGGTCGAGATCACCTCGATGAACCACGGTTTTGCGGTGGACGAGACGACGCTGCCGAAGGGCGCGAGGCAGACCCACGTCTCGCTGTTCGACGGCTCCAATTGCGGCATCCAGCTCGACGGCAAGCCGGTGTTCTCGGTGCAGTATCACCCCGAGGCCTCGCCGGGTCCGCGCGACTCGCACTATCTATTCCAGCGCTTCGCCGACCTGATGCGGCAGAAGAAGAGCGCGTAAGGCGAGCTACGGCTCTCGTGTCCCGGGCGCAGTGCAGCACGCCGCTCTTTGCGGCGTGATGCGCTGTTGAACCGGGGCCCATGGCCGCGGCACACTGGGTCCCGGCTCTGCGACGCAGCGTTGCGCGCTGCATCGCGTCCGGGACACGAGAGGAACGCACTGCGGGCAATGCCCGTTGAATCCTGCTACGTCCGCGCAGGGGCCCAGCCATGTCCGCCGTCCGCGACCATGCCGAGCCGCTCGCCATCGTGTTCGAGGACGACGGGCTCGTGCCGAACAACATCCTCCCCTTCCTGGTCTATCAGGGCGCGGTGAAGCTCGATCGGAAGCGGCCGGAGGAGACGATCGAAAACCTGTTCGGCGCGAACGGCTGGGGCGGCAGCTGGCGCAACGGCGTCTACGATTATCTGCACTATCATGCGACCGTTCACGAGGTGCTCGGCGTCGCGCGCGGCCACGCGCGGGTCCGCTTCGGCGGCGATCACGGCCAGGAGCTCGAAATCAAGGCGGGCGATATTGCGATCCTGCCCGCCGGCACCGGCCATCAATGCATCAGGGCCAGCGACGATTTCTGCGTGATCGGCGCCTATCCGCCGGGCGCGAAGATGGAGGTTACACGGGCGACGCCAGAGAACCATGCCAAGGCGCTGAAGACGATTCCGCAAGTGGCGCTGCCACCGGCAGATCCCGTGACAGGGAGCAATGGTGCGCTGATGCGGTTGTGGCAGTAGTCGAGAGCGCGGTGTGCCGTAGGGAGGGCAAAGGCGCGCTCTTGCGCGCCGTGCCCACCAAATCTATCGGCACGATACGGTTGGTGGGCACACTTCGCTTTGCCCACCCGACGCAATCCCCTACGCCTCGTTGCCGCCTTCCTGGCGGGTGGCTTCGAACAGGAACCACGTCCGGCGCTCGGTCTCGTCGATGAAGACTTCGAGGATGCTCGCGCTGGCGACGTCGCCGGCCTCATCGCAGACCTCGTGCGCCTTGCGCATCGCAGCGGCGACGTGCTTGTTGTCCTGCATCAATTCACGCAGCATCTCACGCGGCGGAACGTAGTCCTCGTTGTTGTCCTTGATGGTCTGGAGCTTGGCGACCTGGCCGATCGACTTCAGCGTGGTGCCGCCGATCTTGCGGACGCGCTCGGCGAGCTGGTCGGTGGTGGCGAAGATCTGGTCGGACTGCTCGTCGAGCAGAAGGTGATAGTCGCGGAAATGCCGGCCGCTGATGTGCCAGTGGAAATTCTTGGTCTTCAGGTACAGCGCGAATGCGTCGGCCAGAAGCACGTTGAGCGCCTCGGAAACCTTGTTGACCGCCTGGGGCGACAGATCGGTGGGAGTGTCGAGGTCGGGCGAGACCTTGCTGGGGGCTTTGCTCACGGGAAACCTTCCTGTTAGGACGCGGACATTGACGGCGCGTTGCCGCCGCCCTAACGCATAGGGGGCAGCGCCGGTTCCTGAACAGGAACCGTTGGGTCGGGATACCATGGACGATTGGATCGATTACTACGACTCCACGCATACGATCTATGTCAGCAAGCTGCATCGCGATTTGCACTTCCAGATCATCGCGCGGGACATCATCGGCTACATCTCCTCGCCCGACGCGACCGTGCTGGACTATGCCTGCGGCGAGGCGCTGTCGGCGAGCCAGGTCGCATCTGCCTGCGGCCAGCTGATCCTCGCCGAGCCGGCACCCGGGGTGCGCGGCCGGCTGATTGCGCGCTTTGCCCCGAACACAAAGATCCGCGTCCGCTCGCTCGACGACGTCCGCAAGATGCAGGATCAGTCCATCGACCTGGTGGTGATGAACTCGGTCGCGCAATACATGGCGCCCGAGGAGCTCGATGCCGCGCTCCTCACCATCCGCCGCATCCTGAAGCCCTCCGGCAAGCTTGTGCTCGGCGATATCCTGCAGCCCAATGTGGGCATGGGCCGCGACGTGATGGCGCTGCTGAGCTTTGGCCTCCGGCATGGCTTCCTGAAGGACGCGCTGATCGGGCTCATCAGCACCGCACTGTCAGATTACCGTCATCTGCGCTCGCGCATCGGGCTCCAGCGCTACAGCGAGGACGAGATCACCGCCAAGCTCACCGCGGCCGGCTTCGCGGCCCAGCGTGCGCACGCCAATATCGGCCACAATCGCTGGCGCATGACCTTCGTCGCGCGACCGCCCCTGGTGCGTTAAGCATAATCATCGGCTGAGGTGGCCTGACACCGCCGGATCGGACATGATTGTCCCGGCCCGGTGGCGGAAGCGTCTACGCGAGGGCGGTGCATCGCTCTTTATCCTGGTTCAAATCCAGGCCGGGTCTCCAGCCTTCGCGGCTGACGCCGCTTCGGCTAGGCAAGCCCTGTCGTAGCGAAGGCTGCCTCGGCGAAGCCCGAAGGGCGAAGACGGGCACGCTTCGACAGGCCGCTCAAAGCAAACCTCGAAGAAGCGCGAAATCGTCAATCCGCCTCAACCACATCGCACTCCGCAATCAGCTGAAGCCTATCCGCATCCTTCGCCGCTGACTTGAGGACGGCATCGAGCAGGCCCGGAAACCGCGCGTCGAGATCCTCGCGGCGCAGCCGCATGAAGCGGTTGGTCCCTGCGACGCGCGTCAGCATCAGGCCGCATTCGCGCAATTTTGCGAAGTGATAGGCGAGGTTCGACTTGCCGGCGAGCCCGTTGAAATCGCCACAGCAGAGTTCGCTGCTGACACGTTCCTGCTGGGCGAGCTGGTAGACGATCGCAAGACGGATTGGATCGCTCAAGCAATCCAGAACCATCGGCAGCTCGATCTGCTCGCGGGTGGGATGGAGGGGTGTGCGGCTCATGGTCCGGAATCATAGCAAAGCGGCCTCTATGTTCAATAGTTCTTGAACCAATTGACAGGGAAATCTTCGCGTTCGATAGTTCAATAGACATTGAACATAGGGATCATCCTCAAATGAGCATATTCTGGCTGGCCCTCGGGGCCTTCGCAATCGGCACGGAAGGCTTTGTCATTGCAGGGCTTTTGCCGGCGATCGCCAATGATCTTACGATTTCGGTCCCGGCCGCCGGGCAATTGGTCACCGCCTATGCCCTCACCTATGCCGTGGGCTCGCCGATCCTGGCCGTGGCGCTGAACAATATCGACCGCCGTACCGTGCTGGCACTGGCGCTGACGACCTTCATCGCCGGCAACCTCGCGGCTATGGTGGCCTCCAGCTACGCCCTGCTGCTGGCCTCGCGGATGCTGATGGCGCTGGGCTCCGGGCTGTGCATGCCGACGGCGCTCGCCGTGTCGGTGGCCGTCGCCTCCCCTGAACGGCGCGGCCGCGCCGTCGCGCTTGTCACCTCCGGCCTTACGGTTGCGACCGTCATCGGCGTTCCCCTCGGCAATCTGGTCGGCAGCCTGCTCGGCTGGCGCGCGACCTTTGCGATGGTTGCCCTGATTGGGACTGTCGCGCTCGCAGGCCTTCTACTCGGCCTGCCCCGCGGTCTGCCGCGCAATACGGCCTCGTTCGGCGAAAGGCTGGCGGTGGCGCGTCACAGCAATGTCGTGATCGCGCTCCTGATCACCATTCTCTGGGCTCTCGGCGGCTTCACCCTTTTCACTTACTTCGCCGTCCCGCTGCGCGGCCTCGGTTTCGATGCCTCGCAGATCAGCCTCGCGTTGCTGGTGTTCGGCGGTGCCGCCGCGATCGGCAACATGCTCGGCGGCGTCCTGGCCGACCGGCTCGGCGCGCTGGCGACCGCAGCCCTTGGCCTTGCCGGCATGGCGAGCGCGCTGATGCTGTATTCGCTGGTCCTGAAGCTGATGCCGGGGCAGGCGCATTACGCCGTGCTGGGCGCTATCTTCCTCTGGGGCCTCTCGGGCTGGGCGTTCTACCCGGCCCAGATCGCCAGCATCATCCGGATCGAGCCGCAGGCCTCGATGATCGCGCTCTCGCTCAATGCCTCCGCAATGTATCTCGGCTTCGCCATCGGGGGCGCATTGGGCGGCGCGGTGCTGGCCACCCTGTCGCCGAACGATCTCGGCTGGATCGGCGGATCGAGCGTTGCAGCCTCGCTTCTGGTGCATCTCGCCCGCGGCTGGCAGGCACGGCCAAAACCCGTCAAAATTGCCGGTTGATGGGCATTTTTCGGGGTTTCGCCGCCCCAAAAACTGGTCTATGACCCACCCGCGCGCGAGGGAAGACCCCGCGCTCTCGCAGAAGGGGACGCGCGGCGAGCGCGCCCTTTTTTTGTGCCCAGATTCCAGCCCGGCGAGAGTTGATGCCCAAACGTACAGACATCACCACGATCCTGATCATCGGCGCCGGTCCCATCGTGATCGGCCAGGCCTGCGAGTTCGACTATTCGGGCACGCAAGCGGTGAAGACGCTGAAGGAAGAGGGCTATCGCATCGTCCTCGTCAATTCCAACCCGGCCACCATCATGACCGACCCGGAATTGGCTGATGCGACCTATATCGAACCGATCACGCCCGAGATCGTCGCCAAGATCATCGAGAAGGAACGTCACGTCATTCCCGGCGGCTTCGCGCTGCTGCCGACCATGGGCGGCCAGACCGCACTGAACTGCGCGCTGTCGCTGCGCCGGCAAGGCACGCTGGAAAAGTTCGATGTCGAGATGATCGGCGCCACTGCCGATGCCATCGACAAGGCCGAGGATCGCCAGCTGTTTCGCGAGGCCATGACCAAGATCGGGCTCGAGACGCCGAAATCGCGTCTCGCCAACGCCTCCGAGCTGAAGAAGTCCTTCCGCGACAAATACCACGCCGAGCGCGAGAAGCTGTCGGGCGCAGCGCTCGAAGAGCTCGATCGGCAATGGACCCTCGGCGAGAGCGACCGCCGCAAGCGCTATCAGGAATATGCGCTGGGACAGGCGATGATGGCGCTGTCCGAGATCGGCCTGCCCGCAATCATCCGTCCCTCCTTCACCATGGGCGGCACCGGCGGCGGCATCGCCTACAACAAGGAAGAGTTCCTCGACATCATCGAGCGCGGCCTCGACGCATCCCCGACCAACGAAGTGTTGATCGAAGAATCCGTGCTCGGCTGGAAAGAGTTCGAGATGGAGGTGGTGCGCGACAAGAAGGACAATTGCATCATCGTCTGCTCGATCGAGAATTTCGATCCGATGGGCGTGCACACGGGCGATTCCATCACGGTGGCGCCGGCGCTGACGCTGACCGACAAGGAATACCAGATCATGCGCGACGCCTCGCTGGCGGTGCTGCGCGAGATCGGGGTGGAGACCGGCGGCTCCAACGTGCAGTTCGGCGTCAATCCCGAGGACGGCCGCATGGTCGTGATCGAGATGAATCCGCGCGTGTCGCGTTCGTCCGCGCTGGCCTCCAAGGCGACGGGCTTTCCGATCGCCAAGGTCGCGGCCAAGCTTGCCGTCGGCTACACGCTCGACGAGATCGCCAACGACATCACCGGCGGCGCGACGCCGGCTTCGTTCGAGCCGACGATCGACTACGTGGTGACCAAGATTCCGCGTTTCGCATTCGAGAAATTCCCCGGCGCCTCCACCACGCTGACCACGTCGATGAAGTCGGTCGGCGAGGTCATGGCGATCGGCCGCACCTTCCAGGAGAGCCTTCAGAAGGCGTTGCGCGGGCTCGAGACCGGCCTCACCGGCCTCGACGAAATCGAGATAGAGGGCCTTGGGCACGGCGACGACAAGAATGCGATCCGCGCCGCGCTCGGCACGCCGACCCCGAACCGGCTGCTCCAGGTCGCCCAGGCCATGCGGCTCGGCTGGACCAACGAGGACATCTTTAACTCCTGCAAAATCGACCCGTGGTTCCTCGGCGAGATGCGCGGCATCGTCGACATGGAGGAGAAGGTCCGCAAAAATGGCCTGCCGGGCAATGCCTTCGGCATGCGCACGCTCAAGGCCATGGGCTTCTCCGATGCGAGGCTCGCGGTGCTCGCCCACGCGACGGAGGCCGAGGTGACCGCGAAGCGCCACGCGCTCGGCGTTCGTCCCGTTTACAAGCGCATCGACACCTGCGCGGCCGAATTCGCCTCACCCACAGCCTACATGTATTCGACCTACGAGGCGCCGTTCGCGGGCACACTCGCCGACGAGAGCACGCCGTCCGACAAGAAGAAGGTCATCATTCTCGGCGGCGGACCGAACCGGATCGGCCAGGGCATCGAGTTCGATTATTGCTGCTGTCACGCCTGCTTTGCGCTGCATGACGCCGGCTACGAATCTATCATGGTCAACTGCAACCCGGAGACGGTGTCGACCGACTACGACACCGCCGACCGCCTCTATTTCGAGCCGCTCACCGCCGAAGACGTGCTGGAGATCATCGCAAAGGAACGCAGCAACGGCACCCTGCACGGCGTGATCGTGCAGTTCGGCGGCCAGACCCCGCTGAAGCTGGCGCGCGCGCTTGAAGCCGCCGAAGTGCCGATCCTCGGCACCTCGCCCGACGCCATCGACCTCGCCGAAGACCGCGACCGCTTCAAGCGCGTGCTCGACAAGCTCCGTCTGAAGCAGCCGAAGAACGGCATCGCCTATTCGGTCGAGCAGGCGAGGCTCGTTGCCGCCGATCTCGGCCTGCCGCTGGTGGTACGCCCCTCCTACGTGCTCGGCGGCCGCGCCATGCAGATCATCCGCGAGGAGAACCAGCTCAACGACTATCTGCTCGGCACGCTGCCCGAGCTGGTGCCCGCCGACGTCAAGGCGCGCTACCCGAACGACAAGACCGGGCAAATCAACACCGTGCTCGGCAAGAACCCGCTGCTGTTCGACCGCTATTTGTCGGACGCGACCGAGATCGACGTCGACTGCCTCTGCGACGGCAAGGACGTCTTCATCGTCGGCATCATGGAGCACATCGAGGAAGCCGGCATCCATTCCGGCGACAGCGCCTGCTCGCTGCCGCCGCACTCGCTCGAGCCTGAGATGATCGACGAGCTGGAGCGGCAGACCCGTGAGCTCGCGCTCGGCCTTGACGTCGTCGGCCTGATGAACGTGCAATACGCCATCAAGGACGGCGAGATCTACGTGCTCGAAGTCAATCCGCGCGCCTCGCGCACGGTGCCGTTCGTCGCCAAGGTGATCGGCACCCCGGTTGCGAAGATCGCCGCGCGCATCATGGCCGGCGAGAAGCTCGCCGAGTTCAAGCTGAAGAACCACGATCTCAAGCACGTCGGCGTCAAGGAATCGGTGTTTCCGTTCGCTCGCTTCCCCGGTGTCGACACGGTGCTCGGTCCCGAGATGCGTTCGACCGGCGAGGTCATGGGCATCGACCGCAATTTCGAGGTCGCCTTTGCCAAGAGCCAGCTCGGCGGCGGCACGCGCGTGCCGCGTAAGGGCACGGTGTTCGTCTCGGTGCGCGAGAGTGACAAGACGCGTATCACGGAGGCCGTGCGCGAATTGCATTCGCTCGGCTTCAAGGTGCTGGCAACCTCTGGCACGGCGCGCTTCCTCACCGATGAGGGCATCCCGGCCGAGAAGGTGAACAAGGTGCTGGAGGGGCGGCCGCACATCGTTGACGCCATTACCAATGGCGACGTCCAGCTGGTCTTCAACACCACGGAAGGCCCCCAGGCGCTCGCCGACAGCCGTTCGCTGCGTCGCGCGGCCCTCTTGCATAAAGTGCCGTATTACACCACTCTTTCCGGGGCCGTGGCGGCCGCGCAGGGTATCCGCGCCTATCTGGGCGGGGACCTTGAGGTTCGTACCCTGCAGAGCTACTTTTCGGAAACCTGATCGCGCGCGGGAGGCCAGGCCTTGACGGGTTGAGCCTTCCGCTAAGTGATTGGCAATGAAGCCACAATGGCCGGAGGAACTGTCCGGCCATGTGGTTGTTCTGTTCCGGCGCCAAACCCACGTAGCGCTCCGGTGGCCGTGTGTTCAGCCCCGGACATACCGACGAATCAAGGCTGTCGCGCCCCCTGTCGTTGCGGGCGCGTGGCTGAAGGACGAGAGAAGAGATGGAAAAGGTTCCGATGACCCAGGCCGGCTTTGTCGCGCTCGGGGAAGAATTGAAGAAGCGCCAGTCGGAAGACCGTCCGCGCATCATCGAGCACATTGCGGAGGCGCGTTCGCACGGCGACCTGTCGGAAAACGCGGAATATCACGCCGCGAAAGAAGAGCAGTCCCACAACGAGGGCCGCATCGCCGAGCTCGAGGACAAGCTCGCGCGCGCCGACATCATCGACATTTCCAAGCTCTCCGGCGACACCATCAAGTTCGGCGCCACAGTGACGCTGGTCGACGAGGACACCGAGAAGAAGACGGTGTGGCAGATCGTCGGCGAGGTCGAGGCCGACGCCAAGAAGGGCCGCATCTCCATCACCTCGCCGCTCGCGCGCGCGCTGATCGGCAAGAAGAAGGGCGCCTCCGTCGAGGTCAACACGCCCGGCGGCGCCAAGGCCTATGAGATCACCAAGGTGGAGTGGCGGTAACGGAGTTGCTGCTGCGCGCTGTGAGGTTTGAAAAGGCCGCGCGATCTGCGCGGCCTTTGTTTTTGCGTGTTGTTGGGAATGTGATGGACTCGCGCCCTCATTCTCGTGTCCCGGACGCGCTGCAGCGTTCTTACGCTGCCGCGCTGAGCCGGGACCCAGAAGGCAACATGGGAAGGCGCCGTGAGATGGGCCTCGGCTCTGCAGCGCACCGCGGAAGAAGCGCTGCGCTGCGTCCGGGGCACGAGATCAAAGCTACCTGCGCCCCTTCACGTCGAGCGGCACGGCCGCCTCGTATTTGGAGTTATGCAGCACCAGCGACGTCCGCACGTTGCGCACGTGCGGCGCGGCGGTGAGATGCGTGACGAAATCCTGGAACGTCGCCATGTCCGGCGCGACGCATTTCAGGATGAAATCGACCTCGCCCGATAGCATCCAGCATTCACGCACCAAGGGCTCGGCGCGGACGAACTCCTCGAAGGCGCGCAAGTCGGCCTCGGCCTGGCTGGAGAGATGCACGGCGGCGAACACGGTGACGTCGAAGCCGAGCTTGCGGGCGTCGAGCAGGCCGCGATAGCCGTGGATATAGCCTTCCTCCTCCAGCGTCCTGACGCGGCGGAGACACGGCGGGGGCGAGATGCCGACCCGCTTGGCCAGCTCAACATTCGTGATTCGACCGTCGGCCTGGATCTCAGTGAGAATTTTCAGGTCAATCTCGTCTAGGTTCCGCGACACGTGATTGGAACTCCTGCCCTTTTGCGGCGGTATTCGCTGGTTTTCGCAATCCTCATAGCGCAGTCCGCGGCGTTAGCGCAATTTTATTGCGCGTGCATCGCAATCGACTTTTGTTCCTTGTTGGAAAAATCCGCCGACAGGGAATGCAATTCTTGCATAGCTCATCAGAAGGCTTAGATTAGCTCTGACATTTCAGCGCCTCCGCGACGCCTCCCGGCATGTTCCGCGCCCGCGCTGCAAATCCCCCGTGAAAGGCGTCCATCGAAATGTCCGTTCCTGTTCATGCAAAGGTCGTCATCATTGGCTCCGGCCCCGCCGGCTACACCGCCGCGATCTACGCCGCGCGCGCGATGCTCGAGCCAATCCTGATCCAGGGCATCCAGCCGGGCGGCCAGCTCACCATCACCACCGACGTCGAGAACTATCCGGGCTTCGCCGACGTGATCCAGGGCCCCTGGCTGATGGAGCAGATGGAGAAGCAGGCGGTCCATGTCGGCACCAGGATCGTCTCCGACCTGGTCATCAAGCTCGACACCTCGCACCGGCCGTTCCGCCTCACTTGCGACAGCGGCGACGTCTATCTCGCCGACACCGTGATCCTCGCCACAGGCGCGCAGGCGCGCTGGCTCGGGCTGCCGTCCGAGGCCAAGTTCCAGGGCGGCGGCGTCTCGGCCTGCGCCACCTGCGACGGCTTCTTCTACCGCAACAAGGACGTCGTGGTGGTCGGCGGCGGCAATACCGCCGTCGAGGAAGCCCTGTACCTCACCAACCACGCCTCGCAGGTCACCATCGTGCATCGCCGCGACCATTTCCGCGCCGAGCGCATCCTGCAGGAGCGTCTGTTCAGGCACCCCAAGATCAAGGTGGTTTGGGACTCCGCTGTCGACGAGATCTGCGGCACCGAGAGCCCGAACAAGGTCACCCATGTGCGGCTGAAGAACGTCAAGACCGGTGCGCTCACGGACGTGAAGACCGACGGCGTCTTCATCGCCATCGGCCATGCGCCCGCGACCGAGCTGGTGAAAGACCAGGTCAAACTCAAACCCTCGGGCTATATCGAGGTCGCTCCGAATTCGACCGCGACCTCGGTGCCCGGCCTGTTCGCCGCCGGCGACGTTGCCGACGAGACCTATCGTCAGGCCGTCACGGCCGCCGGCCTCGGCTGCATGGCCGCGCTCGAGGCCGAACGCTTCCTGGCCCTGCGCGCCAGCGAGCGCGCCGCAGCGGAATAACGATCATGCCTCGAACACGCGACGGATTTACGGATATGGACTGGGACAAGCTGAAGGTGTTTCACGCGGCGGCGGAAGCGGGCAGCTTCACGCATGCGGGCGAGCAGCTCGGCCTGTCGCAATCGGCGGTGTCGCGCCAGGTCTCGGCGCTGGAGCAGGAGCTCTCGGTCTCGCTGTTCCATCGCCACGCTCGCGGCCTGATCCTCACCGAGCAGGGCGATCTCTTGTTCCGCACCGCGCATGACGTGTTCATGCAGTTGCAGGCGGCGCGCGCGAAGCTGACCGACAGCCGCGAGCGGCCGAGCGGCGATCTCAAGATCACCACCACGCCCGGCGTCGGCATCAACTGGCTGATCCCGCGCCTCGGCGAGTTCACTGCGCTCTATCCGGAGATACGGATCTCACTGATCGTCACCGACGAGGAGCTGGATCTCTCCATGCGCGAGGCGGACGTTGCGATCCGCACCCGCAAGCCGACCCAGCCCGATCTCATTCAGCGCAAGCTGTTCGCGATGGGCTTCCACGCCTATTGCTCGCCGGAGTACATCAAGCGCTTCGGCACGCCGCGCACGCTGGAGGAGCTCGACTCCCACCGCATCATCACGCTGTCCGACGGCAACTTCGCGCCGCATCTTCAGAACCGCAACTGGCTGGTCGAAGCTGCGCGCAACGGCTCGGGTCCGCGCGAGGCGTACTTCAAGGTCAACAACATCCTCGGCCTCGTGCGCGCCTGCCAGCAGGGCCTCGGCATCGCCGCGCTGCCCGACTACCTCGTCGAGGACCAGAGCCGCCTCGTGCAGCTGTTCGGCGAATCGGATTCGATCCAGCTCGACACATATTTCGTCTATCCCGAGGAGCTGAAGACGGTCGCGCGCGTGCAGGTGTTCCGCGACTTCGTGGTGAGCAAGGCGCAACGCTGGCCGTCCTGATTTCCGCATGTCTGACATGCGGCCCCGGCTGTTGCTGCATGGCGCTGGCCAAGCCCATACTGCTTGCACGCTGAGCCTTCGCGTTGCGCATTTGTCCCCCTCCTCCAGTGGCGCGGGAGTTCAGTAATCCCTCTTGGAAGGTGATTGTGTCGGCCTCACGTGGCCAATACCTAAGCCGGGCTCTTTGAGCCCGGCTTTTTTTCTACCGAATCCGGCATTCGCCCTCCGCGTGTATTGACAGTTCCACGTATCCCTCGCATCATTTGCCCCATGATCACGAAGTCGTGCGCCCTCGTTTCGAAAAGGCCCCCGCCCGGGGACCTCGGAATCGTGCGCGCGCTAGGCTGACTTCGTCATCGCGAACTGATCCTGAAAACCCCGCCGCCTGGACGGGGTTTTTTCATGTGCCCTCCGTCTCAGGTTCTCGACGAGAAGGAGATGGAACATGACCGGACTAAGAGAGCATTTGCACGGGCTGTGGCTGCCGCTGGTGACGCCGTTTCAGGGCGGCAGGCTGGACGAGACCTCGCTGCGGCGGCTGACGCGGCACTATAGCGGCGAGAGCATCGAAGGCTTCATCCTCGGGGCGACCTCGGGTGAAGGCATGACCTTGCGCGAGGCCGAGCTCGAGCGCCTCGTCGCGGTGGTGCGCGATGAGATGGCGGCGGGCCGCCGCAATATCCCGATCTGCCTCGGCCTGTCAGGCGCGGATACGGCGCGGCTGAAGAACCGGCTCGATGAGACCGCCGACTGGCCGATCGAGGGCTATCTGATCGCGAGCCCCTACTACGTGCGGCCCTCGCAGCGCGGACTGCTCGCGCATTTCGAGGCGCTCGCCGACCACGCTGCCTGGCCGCTCGCGCTCTACAACATCCCGTATCGCACCTCGGTCAACATCACCAACCAGACCATGCTGCGGCTCACCGAACATCCCAACATCGTCGGCCTCAAGGATTGCGGCGCGAGCCGCGAGCAATCGATCGCGCTGCTGCGCGACAGACCGAAGGGATTTCGCGTGCTGACCGGGGAGGACGCGAACTACTTTGAAGCGCTCACGGACGGTGCCGATGGTGGCATCGTGCTGTCGGCGCACGTCGAGACGGCGACATTCGCGGCCATCTATGCCGAGCACAAGCGCGGCAACGACGATGCGGCACAGGCGCGCTGGAATGAGGTCGCGGAGCTGACGCGTCTGTTGTTCGCCGAGCCGAGCCCCGCGCCGGCGAAGTACTGGCTGTGGCGATCCGGCCTGATCGACAGCCCCGAAGTGCGCCTGCCGATGGTGGAAGTGAGCAGCGAGCTCGCGGCCACGATCGATCGCGAGATCGCGCGACGGATGAAGGTCGCGGCGTAGTCTTTTGAAGGTCGCGGCGTAGTCTTTCTTCGCCTCTCCCCGCTTGCGCGGAGAGGGCTGAATTTGCGCGTGCGCAAATTCAGAGGGGAGTCTCCGCGAGTCCAGCTGCCAACGCATTTGCGGAGACAGCCCCTCACCCCGCCCTCTCCCCGTAAGAACGGGGAGAGGGAGTGACAGAGTGACTGCGTGGTTAACCGGGTGCGAACAGCCGTCGCGCCGGCGGCATGGCGCATCCACGGCTCGTTTACTCGATCGACGCTATCGTTCTCATTCAAAGTCTTTCAAACGGGGAATGACCATGCGGCATCGCACCCGGCCTACGGCCGCGAGCCAGTTCGCGCCCGCCGATCTCTTGCAGGGAATTTTGGTCGTGTCGTCGTTCGGGTTCTGGGCAGTGATGCTCGGCCTGATGCCGGTGCTGCTGTTTCGGATCTGGCTCGCCTGAGGCGCGACGCGCCGGGATAGTTAATCCGTGGTGGCAAATGCGCTCAAAATGCGCAAGCGTCTGCGGGGCGGAATCTTAAAACATCCTGCGTATCGTTGACGTCCATAAGCGAAGAAATCGCGGGGGCGTTTTGTGAACAGTCATAACGAGGCGGCGTCGCATTACGACGCCGGACAGCAGAGCTTTACCACCGAGGACATTCTCTGGGCCGTCGGCATCTGGTCGGTGATCCTGACGCTGTCGCCGGTCATCGTGTTCTACATGCTGATGGTGGCATAGCCGCACCTTCATCTTCATCTCCAGAAACGCAAAACGCGCGGAGCTCCGCGCGTTTGTCGTCCGGGGAATGATTTGATGAAAATTATGCCGCCTGCTTGTGCATTGCGCCGGATGCCGACGCCGTGCCGCGAATAGCCTTGACTGAACGCTCGATCGCCGCCCACAGCCTTGCAATTTCCTGGGCCGCGCGGCTCTCGGCCTGATACTCGCGCGCGCCTTCGCCGTGGCTCAGCGCCATCAGCAAATCCGAACGGTTGGTGATCTGGCCGCCCCACACCGGAGCACGGAATTTCGCCAGCGCCTCGCGGGCGATGGTGACGATCGGGCTTTCGGATTCGTCACGCTTGGCCGGAGCGCCGTTGAGCACGACCGCGTAGGGCTTGCGCGCCGCGCGGCACATCTGGATGGTTTCCTGCACCGCGTTGACGTCGAACACGCCGGGACGGGCCGGAATGACCACCATGGTGGCATTCTTGATCGCATCGTCGACGACGGCCGACAGGTTCGGCGGCGTGTCGATCAACACCCATTCATAACCGTCGCGCTTGGCGGCGGAGACGATGCCGCTGACGGAGTTCACGGCCGACTTGATCGGCGGTTCGTTGGTGCCACGCAGTTTGTGCCACAGCGTGAGCGAGCCTTGCGGATCCGCATCGACAAGCAGAATGGGCTTGGTCGCCTTGATCTGCGCGGCGAGATGTGCAGCCAGGGTACTCTTGCCCGAGCCGCCCTTACGCGATGCAAAAACAATAACGTTCATTCCTTCGGCCTCCAGATTGACCCCAGGCCGCGAAAATGAATCACCGCGCTGATTCGTGAAAGAAAAATTTATGGGGAGTTGTGTCGAAGCCACGAAATAACAAGGCGTGTTGGCTTTTGAGTCACACTGCTCCGCGCGACGACGGAAACGAACTGCAATGAAATGCCTGTCGCGGGCGCGTCTGTGCGCTATTTGAGCAGCGCGGCGGGACCAAGCGGAATTGCAACCTGCCCGCGCAAACCTTGCGACGGCTCTTTTCCATCGCGCGCCTTCACGATTGACGCAAGTCGGCGCGAACAAAACGAGTCCGGTGGCTGGCGCGAGGCTGATGCCGGACCGCTGTCGCTTCCCTCGCGGCAATCTGCGTCACATTGGCCGCAATCGGAGGACGGAACGCAAATGCCCGGGCGAGCGTCCGGGCATCGCAAGTTTCAAACCCGGAACGCGTGCCGCGCTCAGCCCTCGTCGGTTTTCTTCCTGCTCGCCTTCGCCGGCTTCTTTTTCACGGTCTTCGACACGCTCTTGGACGCGCTTCTGGGCGCGATGTGGGTGGGCCTGCCGGCGCGCGGGGCGGCTGCCTCGCCCGGCTCCGGCCCGCGGCGGAAGAACGCCGCGCATTGCGGCGAAAGCTGCGCCTTCTTCTGGATCATGCAGGCGGTGATGGCGTCGACGTTCGGAACGAACTCGCCGCACAGCCGCATCGCATCGGGCGTGCAGGCCTGCTGCTCTTCCTGCGTGTAGGCAAAGCCGCTACCGGGCTGGACCAGAACGGCCAAGGCAAGCGCGAGGCCTGCGGCGCCCAAGGATTGTCTGAAGCGAAACACCGGCATCGATCCCCCAAATGTCGAACAGATGGGAATAGTGGGTGAACGGCGGTGCGTTGGCAACCGAGGGGGGATGCGAAAGCCGGGAGTTGTGCGGTCTCGGCAACAGGGCAGAGGGCAACCGGCGGTCAGCCCGGCAGCAGCGGCACTCTCCGCTGTCATCACCCGCGAAAGCGGGCGACCCAGTATTCCAGAGGCGCCTGACGTTCCCCGAGGGGCCGCGGCGTACTGGATCCCCGCTTTCGCGGGGATGACAGCTGTGAGCACCGGTGAGATCACGGCCGAGCTGCGGCTTCGATACCCCAAGAGAAAAACCGCGAAAACAACCCCATGCACAGTAGCCATGGCATTGCACCCCTTCGCGAATTTTCGCGCCTTGCGGATTTTACGAAATCAATTTGACACGTCGGGCAAAACAGGAGCATGATGGCAACATCGAGGGCGCGTGGGGTGGTGAGGCCATATCCCCCGAGAGGTTGAGGGGCGCATGGCCACCGTATTGATCGTCGCGCCGGTGTTCGCCCTGATCGCGGCCGGCTATGCGTCGGTGCTGTTTCGCTTCGTCAGCGAGAGCGCGCACAAGGGCATCTCCGAATTCGCCTTCAGCATCGCGATCCCCGCGCTGCTGTTCCGCACCATCGTCGTGTCGGAATTCCCCGATGTCAGCCCTTACAGGATGTGGGCCGCCTATTACGGCGCGCTCGCGCTCACCTGGATCGCGGCGCTGGTGCTCTCGGCTCTGCTGCGCGCGCGGCGCGAGGACGGCGAGGACGGCGTCGTGTTCGCGATCGGCTCGGTCTACGGCAACATCGTGATGCTCGGCATTCCGCTTGTGCTCGCAGCGCTCGGCAACGAGGCCGCCCGCCCGATGGCGCTGATCCTGTCGGTGAACACGCCGCTGCTCTGGCTCTGCGGCATCCTGCAGATCGAGCTGGTCAGCCGCAAGCGCACCGGCTCGCCGCTGGCGGTGATCCGCCCCGTGCTCGCCGATCTCGCGCGCAACCCCCTGATGCTGGCGATCGGCTTCGGCGTGATCTGGCGCTTCACCGGCCTCGGCCTCAATCCGGTGGTCGACAGGACCGTCGAGCTGCTCGCGCAGGCGGGATCGCCGGCCGCGCTGATCGCGCTCGGCATCAACCTGTTCCGCTTCGAAGTGAGGGGCGAAAAGCTGAGCATTTTGGTGATGTGCGCGCTCAAGCTGATGGCGATGCCCGCGGCAGCGTTCGTGCTGGCCAAGCTGCTCGGCCTGCCGCCGTTAGCTGCCGGCGTCATCGTGTTGTTCGCGGCAATGCCGACCGGCGCCAACGCCTACATCTTCGCGGCGCAGTATCAGCGGCTAGTGAACCCGGTGTCGGGCGCGGTGGCGCTGGGGACGCTGCTGGCGGCGGTGACGTTGCCGGTGGCGGTGATGGTGGTGGCGGGGGTGAGATAGTGCCCATGGCGATCGCGCGCGAACACGCGGATGCGCGCCGGCGTCCTTGTGTCCCGGATTGATGATGCCGTCGAAGACGCCTTCGGCGACTCGCCAGCGCAAGCCAAACAGCCCTATAAGGGCGATGCGCGATACGGAACTTGGGGCTGAAACGTGACACCGGAAGAAATCCAGAACGAGCGCCTGAAGCTCACGGCCAACTGGTTCAACACTCTCGCCACCGCCGTTCTGACCGCCGGTCTGTTCGTCCCGGCCGCCCAATTTCTGTTCGGTGTGCTGCCTGCGAATACGGATGTCGGCTTGGTCTATGGCATTGGCGGGATTTGCATACTGGCGGGCGTGGGCCTACATTTTGCTGGTCAATGGACGCTCGGAGGCCTGGAATGAGCCAGACCAACCAGATCATCTCAATGCTCTTTCCGCTGCTTGCGCTTGTGGTCGCAGGCCTCACGGCGGTCGCGGTCAGGAAGCCCTGGCGCCCGAAGGCGGTTCGCAACGTTGAGGCCACAGGTAGCATTGCGACCACGCATGTCGTCGGAACAGGTTTCCTGGTCGCCGCCAAAGACCTCGAGCGCCGCGCCCACAACCTCGCCCAAGACCTGGAACGAACTCTCGTCCGCTAACGACCGACAGGCGAAAATGGGCTCGGAGTGTCTCCGGCTTCAAACGCGACGTCTAAAGAGCCAGACAGAACCTTCTGGCTACAGGGCGCGCAGGCGGGATCGCCGGCCGCGCTGATCGCGCTCGGCATCAACCTGTTCCGCTTCGAGGTGAAGGGCGAGAAGCTGAGCATTTTGGTGATGTGCGCGCTCAAGCTGCTGGCGATGCCCGCGGCAGCGTTCGTGCTGGCAAAGCTGCTCGGCCTGCCGCCGATCGCCGCCGGCGTGATCGTGCTGGTCGCGGCGATGCCGACCGGCGCCAACGCCTACATCTTCGCCGCGCAGTATCAGCGGCTGGTGAACCCGGTGTCGGGCGCGGTGGCGCTGGGCACGCTACTGGCGGCGGTGACGTTGCCGGTGGTGGTATGGGTGGTGGCGGGGTGAGATAGTTTGTCGGCGATGCGGCGAACTCGGCCAATCCGGGGCCGTGGCGCCGGCGCTTCGCTGGCGGCTATTGCACACCGGATCTCCGTTTGCCTCGAGGTTGCATCGGCCGCGGAACACGTGCCCGTCACGCCATCGCCATTTTGATCTGGCTCAAATCGGCTTGGAAACCCGTCGATACGGTGGGCTTGAGTGATCACCCCGGGCAAATACTCCGTTTGGTTCAAAACACCGGTCCGCGAAGCCTCCGGCGTGGTCGAGTTCGGGCCTGACGGCAAACTGGACGGCGGCGATTCCACCTTTGCCTACACCGGAGTTTGGACCCAGGAGGGCGAGCACTTCAAAGCCACTGTTACGGCCCGACGCGTCGAGCCGGGGCCGCCCGGTGTCTTTGGACTGGATGAGATCGACATCGTCGTGTCAGGCCGCTCGGTCGATGCCACATCCACGTTCTGCACGGGCTTCGCAAAACAATCGCCCGGGCTGAAGCTCGAAGTGGAGCTTGTGCGGATTGTTGGCGGTCAGTGACGATGGTGCGCGGCCGCAGGTGCTAGCTGGATCGCAGCGAGGATGGCGCGCGGTCCGCGCGGACCCGGCTAATGAAGTTACGGTGACCGCGCACGATTACCGTTTGTCGGCGTGATAGCACGCGCTCTGCGGGATCGGAGGTTTTGTGCAATGTCACCGTAATCGCTCAGTCAGTCATCCGCGCTCTACGGTGGAGAGCGCGTATGACCCTAAGTCTTTGACTTATCACATGGTCGAATGCCGCGTGTAGCTGACTTTCGCTACCAGATCGGTTCACGAACGAATCTGCGCGCTGATTTCGCAGGCTTGTCAAAACGGTGCCGGTATAGCGACCGAACAAAAAGTACTTCAACGCTCTTCTGCATAGATCGTGCAAGCAAACGAATCGCAATAAGCTATTGAAGTTGCTATCATTCGTTTTTGTCGCAAATCTTCGTTGCGTGTGAGCCGAACAATGCGGTCAATCTGGACCATCGCTCGACTCCCACACCCAACTGAGGAAACATCATGCGGCATCCACAACGACTCGACATAAGGTTTCTTGGCACTCAAGTCCGCGCTGAAGGCGTTCTTGGAATTCTTGGGACGATCGTTATCATCGCAGTTGTTATATCGGTCTATTTTAGAACTTGATCATCCGGATGATGAATAGACTAAGTGAACTGATCGAGTCCTACCGCACTGATCGGCAATCTTCTTTTCTCAAGTTGAGCCACAGCGTGCGCGTAAGGCACGAACGTTTAAACGCATCTTGGATAAGAACTTCCGGGAGTTCGGTAAACTTTGGGCCAACGATGCTCGATGCGACCTTCTAATCTTTGGGTTCTTGCCCACTGATAATGAATTGAAGTGCTTTCACCTGGGTTCAAATGTCGTGGCCAATTCGATAACGACCCATTGCGACGAACTTCCGGTAGTGAAAGAAAGAACGTGTCATGCATTTGGTAGCTGCGGCCCGTACTACACAGAGAGGCTTAAAGCTGACATGGCAGCGACACGCAACTTTCACCCCTTCAACATGCTCAACTCGATCATCAAAGAAGGCGTCAGGAGTGACATTGGCGGCTTTATACAAGTAGCTATGGCCTCAAAGAGCGGCGTTAAGCTGCCGCACGTGTTATCGCCACGCTTCGATCTTGGAGATGACAAAGCAGATGTGACGTTTCTCGGACGCGACGCCTTAGAGATTGGAAAGGTCGGGGACTGCGAAGTTGGCAAGGACGCTGTGGGTCCGGACTTGGTTGCGCTTGCGAAAATGCGGGAGGCCGCGAAGAAGACGACGTCCTAAAGAGGCGCACAAAACCGGCATTGACTGGCGTTGCGGATAGGGCACTCCTCGCGTCGAGAGTTTGGTGCACTGTCACCGCAATCTCGGCTAAGCCGGTTGAGGCGCATTGCATGTTCAATCTCTGATCAAAGTAGCTTCGCTGCAACAGCGCTGCGTGATCTCGGATCAGTTCAACAGCTATTGGGTGATTTGGGAGGCGCTGGTACAGTTGGGTGGGCTCGAACCACCGACCTCCTGTTCCACAGACAGGCGCTCTAACCAACTGAGCTACAACTGCATCCTTGCGAGCCGCGCCTTGTGGGCGCCCTGAACGGGCCGTTTCCAAAGGGGGCTGAACGGGGCGGAAACTAGGTGCAACGGCCCGGTTTGGCAAGGCCGCAAAACCCGATATTTGTCCGCTCCAGCGCGCGAAAACAGGGTCGATTGGCTGGGCCTTGTCCACCTCTCCCCGGCGGGGAGAGGTCGGATTGCGCTGGCGCGCGCATGCGCGGCGGAGCGATCCGGGTGAGGGGGCGCAGCCGGAAGTGAGCCCTGGGCCCCTCACCCGGATCGCATCTTCGATGCGATCCGACCTCTCCCTCCGGGAGAGGTGAAGAAAAACCCGGGCCTTTCGACCCGGGTTTTTCAGGTTCAAACCGGCCTCACCGCTCAGGCGGCGGGCGGGGTGTAGAGCTTCGAGGCGCTGGCCTTGATCGGCTCGGCGGTCTCGTTGGCGATGCGCTGGGTGAGCTCGGCCAGCTCTTTGGCCTGGGCCTGGAAGGTCTCGAGCTGGGTGCGGGCGTGGCCGGTCCACAGCGCGAAGGCATCCGACGGCGACTTGGCGCCGAGCAGCTGCTGGGCGAAGTCCAGCTGGGCGCTGCTGTTGGCCTTCATGAACTCCACCAGCTTGGCGGTGTATTCGCTCGCGCCCTTGCTGGCGGTGGTGAACACGGCCTCGACGGTGCCGTTGTGGGTCTCGGCGGCGTCCTTGAACTTGGCGTAGTTCTCGCGGGCCTGCGACACGCCCTTTTCGGCGAACGCACGCATCTGCTCGGGGACCTCGAACGGAATGATCGAGGCAGAAAACGGATCAGTCGCACCTGTCATGGTTGTCCCTCACGATAATGAAAAAAATGCAGTGAGCCTTCTGGCGCGCCCGCCGGGCCCCGAAGGCCTGCCATTCAGCGGGTACGAAGACTGGAAACGCGATACAAACGAGATGGCTCGCCCAGCGCCAGTACTATTGCTGCCTATCATGTCAACATTGTGCAGCGCAATGCGGTACTAGGGTGCATTGCGATAATTTAATCTCGGAGGATGAGGTTCCCAGGCTGAGGAACTCTGGGTTGAGGGAGTCGGATCGCTTGGTAGCGCGCTCTCTCCGTTCCCTCCCCCCTTGTGGGGGAGGGACAGGGAGGGGGGTGCCACACGGGGATTCCATCCGTTGTGCACCCACACTCGATGCCCCACGTCAGCAGCTTTTGCTGGGCTGCCCCTTTCCCTAGCCCTCCCCCACAAGGGGGGAGGGAACGCACCTTTGCCGAGGCGCGTTTCGTTTCCTCAGGCTTCAATGCTTTGGCTTGGTCGCGTCCATCGCGGCGCGGTGGACGATCTGGCCCATTTCGCTGGCCTGGTCGGCCAGCGCCTTCATCTGGGCCTGCACATATTCGCTGTGCAGCCGCATCACCTCGGAGACGTCCTTGGCGTGTACCAGCGACTGGGCGTAGTTGAGGGAAACCTGCACATTGGCTTCGGCAAAGGCGAGCACTTTCGCGCTGAGGTCCCTGGCGCCGGCGCGTATGGTCGCGCCATGTTCCTCCAGCGAGCCCGCGGCAGCCTAGGCGTTGGCGAGGAGCTTGTCGAACGCCTCCCGCGCCTGCTTGAAGCTCGTCTCCGCCATCGACCGCATCTCCGGCGGAAGCTCGAAACGGTCATGTCCCTGGTCGGTCATCCCTGGCACTCCTTCCATGTTCATGTTGCCGGCCTTATCGGCCGTCCCCGGCGCGCCCGCGGGCGAGATCAATGCAGCCCGGTATTGCCGGTATGAAGCGGCCCGGCCCCCCCCGGATTCCTGCGGATGCAACCGCGCTTGCGGCTTGCGGGTTCAGCCACATTAAGGTTATCGCGGCTTGGGCCGCCCTTCGGGAAGCGGGGCCGTGGACCTGCCCGCGCCCGCGGGCGATACTAACCCTTTCTTAAGGCTGCCATTCCCGGCAGCCTGGCCTTGGTTGCGGATACGCGGGACGTAAAGCCGGTCGGATGACGAGTTCGGATTTCCAGTTGCGAGGCGTCGGCGATCCCCGGCTCGCCGTGCACGCGACCTCGCCACTGCCGAGCTGGCTCTGGTCGACCGACGGTGCCCGCGTGCTGTGGGCCAATCCGGTCGGCGCAAAATTCTTCGGCGCGCCCCATGCCGCCGCGCTGGCGGGCAAGACCTTTGGCCCGGCCGACAGCCATCGCCGCCAGGTCGCGCGGCTGGCGCGGCGGCTGCCGGCGACCGGCGCGGTCAGGCTCGAACGGCTGCAAGGTTTTGGCGCCCGGCTCGGCACGCTGATGACCTGCGCCTGCGCGCGGCTCGATTTTGCCGATGGGAGTTCTGGCGTGCTGGTCACCGCGATGGACGCCGCAGCGCGCAGCATGCCGCTGGTCGAACGGCTGCACCGGCTCGTCGCGGGCGCGAAGGTGCCGATGGCGGCGTTCGCGCCTGACGGCCTATTCGCCGGCGCCAGCGAAGCTGCCCGTCCCCTGCTCGGCTGCCACGATCTGACTGATCGGGGCCTCGACCAGGCGCGCAGCGATGCGTTGAAATACGGGCGCGCCGAGGCGCCGACCGCTGACGGCCGGATGGTGCTGCAACGGGTCGGCACGGGCGCCGATGTCGCCCTGATCGCGTTGATCGAACCGGCCGCGCAGCAGGCCGCGCCCGCGGCATCCGCGGACGCCGCACGGGAAGCGCCGGTTGAAGCTGCGCAGCACGCTGCCGCGACGCCCAGCGCCCCGCCGTCGCAGGATGCGCCGGCCGGCATCGACCTGTTCGATGCCTTTGCCGCGCCGGTCGAACCGCTTGAGCCGGACGAGACGATCGAGAGCACGCCCGAGCCGCCCGCGAGCGCAGCCGAGATCCTATCGATCCAGGACGCCGTCAAGGCGGCGGCTGAGGCGCCCACCCAGGAAACGGCCGTCGAGCCGATCGACGCTGCGGCCAAAACTCCGGTTGAAAACATCCCCGCAGCCATTGTGCCGCCCCAAGCCGGGCCGATCAATCCAGGCATGGACGAGCCGCCGTCAGCAGCGCCACCGCGCCAGCATCCGCTGCGCTTCCTGTGGCAGATGGATGCGGACGGCCGCTTTGTGCTCGGCTCGGACGAGTTCATCCGCCTGATCGGCGCGCGCACCGCCGCCGGCTTCGGCCGGCCCTGGCGCGAGATCGCCGAGGAATTTGCGCTCGATCCGGAGGGGCGCGTCGCAGCGGCGCTGGCGAGCCAGGACACCTGGGCCGGCATCACCGTGAACTGGCCGGCCGATGGCGAGCACATTCCGGTCGAGCTCGCCGGCCTGCCGGTCTACGATTGCGAGCGCAAGTTTGCGGGCTTCCGGGGCTTTGGCGTCTGCCGCGATCTCGACGGTCTCAACCGACTCGAGGCGCTGCGCCGCTATGAGCTGCTGGTCGGTCCGCCGGCGCGGCATGAGCCCGAAACTGCGGAGCCAGAACCCGAGGCCGAGGCGCCGCCTTCACCGATCGAGCCGCCGGCACCCGAGCCTGAACCCACACCCGAGCCTGTCGCCGAACTGCCCGACTCCACCAACGACGCGAATTCACACCCAACCGATCCGGAAACGTCAGTGGAAACGCCCTCGGAAACCCCTCCCAACGTCGTGCCGTTCCGCCCGCACGGCGATTCGAGATCGCCGACGCTGACGCCGGTCGAGAACAGCGCATTCAACGAGCTCGCCCGGCAATTGTCCGAGCGGCTCGAACGGGAGCGCGAGAGCATCGCGGCCGTCGCCGAGCCGATGCCTGGAGAGATCACAGCGCCGACGGCCGAGCCCGAGGCGCCGCACGCGCCGGCGCAATGGCTGACCGCGCCGGCGCCGCCCGCGCAAGGCCGCAGCATGCGCGACCGGGCGCTGCTCGACCTCGTGCCGACAGGCATTCTGATCTACCGCCTCGACCGCCTGCTCTACGCCAATCCCGCCTTCCTCGCGCGCATGGGCTATTCCAGCATCAACGCGCTGGAGGATGCCGGCGGGCTCGATGCGCTCTATGTCGAGCCGGGCGTATCGTCGGCCAGCAGCACCTCGCAAGGAGGCACGCCGGTGACGATCAGCGCCACGCTTCCCAACGGCGAAGCGCCGCTTGCGACCACCGAAGCGCATCTGCACACCATCGACTGGGACGGCGACAGCGCGCATGCGCTGATCTGCGCGCTGCCGCAGGCGGCCGTCGCGCCGCCCGTTATCGCCGAGCCGATCGCAATGGTCCCGATCGAGCCGGAGCTCGAGGCGGGCGATGCCGATGCCGAAGATCTCGCCGCGATCCTCGACACCACGGCCGAGGGCATCGTCATGTTCGATGCCGAAGGCAACATCCACGCCTGCAACCGCAGCGCCGAGGCGCTGTTCGGCTATGACGGTCAGGCGCTGCTCGAGCAGACTCTGCTGACGCTGTTCGCGCCCGAGAGCCGGCAGATCGTCGTCGACTATCTCGAAAGCCTCAAGAGCCAGGACATTGCCAGCCTGCTCGACCACGGCCGCGAGGTGCTGGGCCGCGAGAGGAAGGGCGGCGTGATTCCGCTCGCCATGATCATGGGCCGCACGCGGCCCGACGGGCCGAACTTCTTCGCCGTGTTCCGCGACCTCTCGCACGCCAAGAAGGACGAGAGCGAGCTGACCCAGGCGCGCCGCCTCGTCGACGGCGCGGCCAATGCCAAGGCCGACATGCTGGCGCGGATCAGCCACGAGATCCGCACGCCGCTCAACGCCATCATCGGCTTTGCCGAGGTGATGATCTCGGAGCGCTTCGGCACGCTCGGCAACGAGCGCTACGGCGAGTACATGAAGGACATCCGCGCCTCCGGCGAGCGCGTCATCGCCATCATCGACGATCTCCTGGAGCTGTCGCGGATCGAGACCGGCAAGCTCGATCTCAATTTCGCCGATCTCAACCTCAACGAGCTGGTCGAGGCCTGCGTCACGGTGATGCAGCCGCAAGCCAATCGCGAGCGCATCATCATCCGCACCTCGCTGGGCCATGCGCTGCCGCAGGTCACGGCCGACGCGCGCGCGATGCGGCAGATCACCATGAACCTGATCTCGAACTCGATCCGGCTGGCGAGCGCCGGCGGGCAGGTGATCGTCTCCACCGCGATGACCGATGGCGGCGAGATCGCGCTGCGCATCCGCGACACTGGCCATGGCCTCAGCGAGCGCGAGCTCGCCGCCGCGATGGAGCCGTTCCGCACCCCGCCGCCCGGGGATGCCGCAGACAATGCGGCGCTGAGCCTGTCATTGACCAAAGCGCTGGTCGAAGCCAACCGCGCCCGCTTCAACATCAAGAGCGCCGGCAGCTCCGGCACGCTGATCGAAGTGGTGTTCGCGCCGGTGGTGGCGCGGGCGTAAGAGTTTCTTTTAACCTCTCCCCGCTCTTCTGCGGGGAGAGGTCGGATCGCCCCCGGCGATGCGCAGCATCGTCCGGCGCGATCCGGGTGAGGGGCTGGGCACTGTATTCGCCCAGATGAAGTCCATCCGACTCCTCGGACACTCTACTCCCATTCAAACCTCGCCCGCGGAGACAGCCCCTCACCCCACCCTCTCCCCGTAAGAACGGGGCGAGGGAGCTACACAGCGGCGCGTCCCTTACGGTGTTGCCGTCAAAGCTCAAACAAAAGGGCACGGCTTGCGCCGTGCCCTTCGCATTCCGGTCGCTTGATCTCAGCTGTAGATCTCGAACAGCCCCGCGCCGCCCTGGCCGCCGCCGATGCACATGGTCACGACGCCCCATTTCGCCTTGCGGCGCGCGCCTTCCTGGAGCAGATGGCCGGTGAGGCGGGCGCCGGTCATGCCGAAGGGATGGCCGATGGCGATCGAGCCGCCGTTGACGTTGTACTTGGCGGGATCGATCTCGAGCTTGTCGCGGCAATACAGGCATTGGCTGGCGAAGGCCTCGTTGAGTTCCCACAGATCGATGTCGTCGATCTTGAGGCCGGTGCGCTTCAAGAGCTTCGGGATCGCGAACACCGGACCGATGCCCATCTCGTCGGGCTCGCAGCCGGCGGTGGCCCAGGCGACGAAGCGCCCCATCGGCTTGAGGCCGCGCTTCTCGGCGTCCTTGGCTTCCATCAGCACCACGGCGGCGGCGCCGTCGGAGAGCTGGCTGGCATTGCCGGCGGTGACGTACTTGCCGGGGCCCTTCACCGGCTCGAGCTTTGCAAGACCTTCCATCGTGGTGTCGGGGCGATTGCATTCGTCGCGGTCGACGACGTAGTCGACGATGCTCTCGGCCTTGGTCTGCTTGTCGACCAGCTTCATCTTGGTCTTCATCGGGACGATCTCGTCCTTGAACTTGCCCGCCTGCTGCGCCGAGGCCATGCGGCGCTGCGATTCCAGCGAGAACTCGTCCTGATATACGCGACTGAGCTTGTAGCGCTCGGCGACGATGTCGGCGGTGTCGATCATCGCCATGAAGATGTCGGGGGCGACCTTGAGCAGCTCAGGATCGACCGATTCCTTCGGCGTGCCGCCGCCGGGGATCGAGATGCTCTCGACGCCGCCGGCGACGATGCAGTCGGCGCCGTCGGAGCGGATCGAGTTGGCGGCCATCGCGATGGTTTGCAGGCCCGAGGAGCAGAAGCGGTTCACCGAAACGCCGGCGGTGGTCTTCGGCAGGCCGGCGAGCAGCGCGGCCTGGCGCCCGATGTTCGGCGCGCCATGGGCGCAATTGCCGAGATAGCAATCCTCGACATAGTCCTTCTCGACGCCGGCGCGGCTCACCGCGTGCTGGATGGCGTGCGCCGCGAGCGACATCGGCGGCGTGATGTTGAACCCGCCGCGGCCGGATTTGGCGAGGCCCGTGCGTGCATAGGAAACGATGACGGCTTCACGCATTGTTTTCTCCCTTGTCGAACGATTTTGAACGGAGCGCTGGTGCGAGGCGTTCTCGCCGCCATTGGTACACAAAGTGGCGGGTGCGGGGAAAATAAAAACGCCGCCCTCGCGAGAAGGCGGCGTTGTTCCGCGGGTCGGAATATGTCGGCGGATCAGAACGTCAGCGCCTTGACCTGCTTGACCTGCGGCAGGGCCTGGATCTTGGCGAGCACGTCCGCCGGCACCGCGCCATCGACCTCGACAAGCGCGATGGCGTCGCCGCCCTGCTCGACGCGGCCGAGATGGAAGGTGGCGATGTTGATCTTGGCGTCGCCCAAAAGGCCGGCGAAATGGCCGATGAAGCCCGGCTTGTCCTCATTGGTGACGTAGATCATCGACTTGCCGAACTCGGCGTCGACCCGGATGCCCTTGATGTCGACGAGACGCGGCTTGCCGTCGTGATAGACGGTGCCGGAGACCGAGCGCTCCTGGCGTTCAGTTGCGACGGTGACGGTGATCAGGCTCTCATAATCGCTCTGCGCGGCGCGGACGATCTCGTCCACCACCATGCCGCGCTCCTTGGCGACGACGGGCGCGGACACCACGTTGACCTCGCCCAGCATCGGCCGCAGCAGGCCCGACAGCACCGCCGAGGTGATCGCCTTGATCTTCATCTCGGCGACGTGGCCCTCATAGGTGATCTCGACCTTGAGGATGCCGCTCTCGGTGAGCTGGCCGGCGAACGAGCCGAGCTTCTCGGCGAGCGCGATGAAGGGCTTCAGCTTCGGCGCTTCTTCGGCGGTGATCGACGGAAAGTTGACCGCGTTGGAGATCGCGCCGGTGAGGAGATAGTCGGACATCTGCTCGGCGACCTGGAGCGCGACGTTCTCCTGCGCTTCCGTTGTGGAGGCGCCGAGATGCGGCGTGCAGATCACGTTGGGATGGCCGAACAGGACGTTCTTGGTCGCGGGCTCCTCGACGAAGACGTCGAAGGCGGCGCCGGCGACGTGCTTGGAATTGAGCGCATCGACCACCGCCTGCTCGTCGACGAGACCGCCGCGGGCGCAGTTGATCAGGCGCACGCCCTTCTTCATCTTGGCGATCGCGGATGCGTCGATGATGTTCCTGGTCTTCT